>AZOF01000037.1 GCA_000510845.1 alpha proteobacterium SCGC AAA028-D10
CGAGTGAAGGTATTAAGCGTTCGGATGCAATTATTGGACTGGGCGGAGGGGCAACAACTGATTTAGCTGGATTTGCATCTGCCACCTGGATGAGAGGTATTGATTGGTATGCAATGCCAACCTCACTAGCAGGAATGGTTGATGCTTCAGTAGGAGGTAAAACTGGCATCAATGCAAGTTCTGGGAAAAATTTGATTGGAGCCTTCCATTCACCTAAGCAGGTCTTTGTTGATTTAAAATTTTTGGACCGATTAGCTGCGCGGGATCTTTCAGCTGGAATGGCAGAGGTTATTAAATGTGGTTTTATCTCTGATTATAAGATTTTGAATTTAGTGCAAGATGATCAAATTGATTATGAATCTGTTGTACATAGAAGTATCAAGGTAAAAGCTGATGTTGTATCTCGAGATTTCAAGGAAAGTAAGTTGCGTGAAGTCTTGAATTATGGCCACACATTGGGCCATGCAATCGAAAAAGAAAGCGGATATAAATTAAGACATGGCGAGGCAGTTAGCATAGGAATGGTCTTTGCCGCTGAGCTAAGTTCAGAACTTGCAGGTTTAGACAAAGACGTAGTGGATCTACATCGTGAATTGTTGGGAAATTTTGACCTGCCGATTGATTATCCTGGCAAGAAATGGCCAAAGCTTTTGACTCTTTTGACTCAAGATAAGAAAGTCAAAGGTTCTCGTCTTAGATTCATAGGAATCAGTAAAATAGGAAAGCCTGTTTGGTTTGAAGATGTAACTTCCGGCCAGCTCGCTAAGGTTTATGAGAGAATAGCCAAGTGAAGATACTTATTCTTAATGGTCCAAATCTGTCCAGATTAGATTTGCGTGAGCAGAAACATTATGGACAGATGGATTATCCGCAACTTAAAGCTGC
>AZOF01000038.1 GCA_000510845.1 alpha proteobacterium SCGC AAA028-D10
TTTCTCCAACTATATTTTTCCAATTCTTAATTATTTCAAAATATACAAAGCCGTCTTTTTTTAGTATTTTTTTTGCATTTTCTGGTAATAAACTTTGCAAAGGTCTTAAACCTTGAGTAAATAATTTATTTATCGATTTATCCATAACCATGAAAAATGTTTTATCAAATAAAATTCTTGCTTGGTACGATAATCATCAAAGAGATTTGCCATGGCGAAGATATCGCGGTTTTCAGGATAGAATTTATAAAGTTTTAGTAAGCGAGTTTATGCTTCAGCAAACTCAAGTTAAAACAGTGATTCCTTTTTTTAACAAGTTTTTAAAAGCATTTCCAAATTTAAAAAAATTATCAAAAGCAAAGTTAGAAAAAGTTTATAAACTTTGGCAGGGACTTGGATATTATTCTAGAGCAAAAAATTTACTTAATACTGCAAAAATAGTTCAGTCAAAATACAAAGGAACACTGCCTGATGATTTTGAAACTTTAAAGAGCTTTCCTGGAATTGGCGTTTATACGGCATCAGCTATTATGGCCATCGCATTTAATAAAGATTTTATAGGTATAGATGGAAACGTGGAAAGATTTGTAGCGAGATTATTTGGCTACAAAAATAACAAAAAAAATTTTAAAAATTGTATTTTTTTAAAATTAAAAGAAATTAAATCAAAAAATAATTTTTCTCAATTCGCACAGGCATTAATGGAGATGGGAGCATTAGTATGCACTCCGCAAAATCCAAAATGCAATATTTGTCCCGTCAAGCAAAATTGTACTTCTTTTAA
>AZOF01000039.1 GCA_000510845.1 alpha proteobacterium SCGC AAA028-D10
GCAACGGCTGGTCTTTTTGGCATATTAAAATGGAAAATAAACTATATCCACTCGATCACTTAAGAGAAAAAATCAGAAAAAATAACTAGAACTTCTTGGATTGTAATTAAAAATCCACCCAAACATAAGTTTTTTTGCTAAAAAAGACTTCTCTATTATCTTGAATAATATACTTCTCAAAATAACTAAAAATGGATTTTTCAAATGAAATAAAAAAACATTTAGATGTGATCTAAGAATTATTCTTCTAACTCTGCTGTTCCGTTTATTAAAATAAAATACACCTAGGTTATTAGTGACATTCTTAATAATTTGCTCGTACAAAACATAGGAATCTTCTATTGCTAATGCGGCTCCCTGTGCCTGAAAAGGTACGGTTCCATGGGAAGAATCTCCTATAAAAATTTGATTATCTCTATAAAAAACTCTTTTTTTTAAAGAAAATATTGGCCATCGATATACCTCGTGAAGCGTATCTAGCGTCTCTCTTAAAATTTTATTTTCTGAAAAAAATATACTTCTAAACTGATCTGCTGGAAATGGAATTGAATAATTTATATCATCGCCTGTGTACGTTGTTTTTTCTGAAGATTTGCTAATTCCTGTAAAACTTAAATCATTCTGACTATTAATAAAATAGGTTACTAAATGTTTATTACCACACAACCATAAACGAACCACATCATTCTCTAATGAATATTTTGAATAAAAGTTTTTTAACACGCCTCTGTAGGCATAAAAATTTGTGCTTTTAATTATATTGTTATCCAACCTTGACTTAGA
>AZOF01000040.1 GCA_000510845.1 alpha proteobacterium SCGC AAA028-D10
AGGAGAAGTTGCTGGTTCTAGAAAAAAAATAGGACCACAAAAAGGATCTGGAGGAGCGCGACATGGTAATATTACAGCTCCAATATTTGTCGGTGGTGGTATTGCGCATGGACCAAAGGCAAAAGGAAAGCATAGAGTGAAAAGATTAAATAAAAAAGTTAGAAAACTGGGATTAAAACATGCTTTATCTAGCAAAGTTTTAGACAATAAAATTAATATTTTATCAGATAAAGATTTTAAAAATTTTAAAACTAAAGATTTTAGTAAATTTTTATCAAAAATTAATTCAAAGAGCGCATTATTAATTTATGATAACGAAAATGAAGTATTATTAAATAACGTAAAAAATATTAAGAATATTAAAAATATTCCAGAGATTGGTACGAATGTTTATGACATTTTAAAATATCAAAATGTCTTATTTACACATTCTTCAATTAAAAAACTTCAGGAAAGATTATTAAAATGAAAAAAAGAGCTGACAATTTCTCATACGATATTATTCTTGAGCCTGTAGTGACTGAAAAATCTACAAATTTAAGTTCATTAAATAAAGTAGTATTTAAAGTCGCTCCTTTTGCAACAAAAGCAAATATTAAAAAAAGTATTGAAAAACTTTTTAAAGTTAATGTTATTAAAGTGAATACTATTAATCTTCACCCAAGATTTAAAATGGTTAGAGGAAGAGTTGCAAGAACTTCTGGGTACAAAAAAGCTATTGTTACTTTAAAAA
>AZOF01000003.1 GCA_000510845.1 alpha proteobacterium SCGC AAA028-D10
AAACTTTTGATGAGTAGAGTTAAATTTTTATCAATAATGTTTGTAGATTTTTTTACCCAAAGTTTAAAATCTGTTACCACCTGATCATTTCTTGATCTTGCTGTATGAAGAAATCCAGCGTGATCTCCTATAATTTCAAATAATCTTTTTTCGATATTTAGGTGAATATCTTCATGCTCTTTTTTAAATTCAAATTTATTATTTTGTATTTCTATTTTTATCTTTTTTAATCCAAAAATGATTTTTTTAGCAGTTTCACTTTTAATAATTTTCTGTTTTGATAGCATTTCACAATGAGCAATAGATGCATCAATATCTTCATTGAATAGTCTTTTATCTATATCAATCGAAGAATTAATTGATTGTAAAAGTTTAGATGTAGGTTTTTTAACTCTTGTACCCCACACTTTATTTTTATTTTCTTTAGTCATATTTTTAATAATATATAAAACTAAACTATGTTTTTTTTACGTAATTCTTTTAAATATTTAGTTTATTTAACTAGTTTATTATTATTTATTACTAATCACTCTTTATCACAACCCATTAAAGATCTTCCCTTCAAGAACATAGTTGTGCATGAGGTTCCAAAAGAAATTATTGGTGAAGAATTTCTAGATTTCTCTGGTAAAAAATTAAAATTTAATAAATTTGATCATCAAATAAATCTAATTAATTTTTGGTCTACCTGGTGTGTGCCTTGCAAAGAAGAAATGCCTTCAATTGATAAATTAGTTGATGTTATGGGCAAAGATAAAGTAAAAATATTTGCAATTGATCTTGAAAAAATAAATAAGAAAAAAACTGATAAATTTTTTACTGATTTAAAAATTAAGAATTTTTCTACTTATTATGATCCAGACTACGTTTTGGCTAACAAAATTGGATTAAGAGGCCTGCCAACAACTTTAATTGTGAACCGCAATGGGAAAGAAATAGCAAGAGTTATAGGATCTATCGATTTTGCTGATGAAAAATTTATTAGTTGGTTAAGGAATCTTTAAATCTATTTTTTATGAAAATAAAATAGAGTCATTAAAATAACTATAGCGACAAATTGAGCAACAACTCTTAACTGCATTAGCTTGTTTCCTTTTCTTTTGTCATCAATATTGCTGCCAAGGAAAAATGATTTTAATCCACGTATAAGAATTACGGTAACAACAATTAATGCAACTATTGCAATAATACGACTTAAATCTGACATTAAGAAATAATTATCATAAAATAATATAAATTATATAAAATAAAATATTAATGAAATTAATTGAAGAAAATATATTTTTAAAGGCAACTTCTTTGCCACAAACTGCTACCAAGGCAAATTATTTAACAGTGTTTTGTCATGGATATGGTGCGGATGGAAAAGATTTAATTAATATTGGAAATTATTGGCAAAGATTTTTGCCAGATTTTTATTTTACCTCACCTAATGCACCAAATATTTGCTCAGTAAACCCGGGAGGATTTGAATGGTTTGATCTAATGAGTCATGACGTTAAAAAAATTAATTTAGAACTACAAAACTCAATATTAAAATTAACAGATTTTATTAATGCCAAACTCAAAGAATTAAATTTAGACTATTCCAAGTTGTTTTTAGTAGGCTTTAGTCAAGGAACGATGATGTCATTACATTATGCGCTAACAAATTCTAATAAAGTTGCAGGAGTAGTTGGTTATTCAGGAAAGATTTATGATCCCGTTCTTTTAGAGCAGAATATTAAATCTAAACCACCGATTTTTTTAATGCACGGAGATGATGACAGTGTTGTTCCGTTAGAAGAAATGATGGAGGCAAAAAATTTTTTACTACAAAATAAATTTAATTTAAAAACTAAAATTTTTAAAGGTTGTGGCCATTCTATTCCAGTCGAAGGATTAAGTTTAGGTCTAGAATTTATTAACATCAATAAAAAATAAATGTTTTTGATTACAAATAAAATTGATATATTAATTATATATTAAATGATTATTACAGAATCTAATTCAGTCCCTTTGGATAAGTGTCCAGCTCTTGTATTGAACGCCGACTATAGACCTTTGAGTTATTACCCTTTATCCTTATGGTGTTGGCAAGATGTTGTCCGTGATGTTTTTTTAGATAGAGTGACAATAGTTTCAGAATATGATCGGGAAATTAGAAGTCCTTCTTTTTCTATGAGATTACCAAGCGTAATATCATTAAAGAAATACATAAAACCTTCGGAGTTTCCTAATTTTACAAGATTTAATGTTTTTTTAAGAGATAGATTTTCTTGTCAGTATTGTGGGGATAATAAAAATTTAACTTTTGATCATGTAATTCCAAGATCTAGAGGGGGGATTACTTGTTGGGAGAATGTGGTGTCTGCTTGTTGTACATGTAACGTAAGAAAAGGCGGCAAACTTCCCCAAGTCAGTGGGATGATTCCAAAAACAAAACCATCTCGACCAACAGTGGAAGAGTTACATGATAATGGAAAATTTTTTCCACCAAATTTTTTACATCAGAGCTGGTTAGATTATTTATATTGGGACGTTAAGCTTGAAAGCTAATATTTTTTTGAAATAGCTATAGCTAATTTAGAAGTATTTTTTATTACGATGTCTAAAATAGAATATAAACCATCATTGTTAGCGCCTAAACTTTCAGCAGTATTTTTATGCTCAAGCTCCTCTTCTCTAAATTTAATAAATTTTTCTTTTAGTTCTTTTTCTTCTTTATAATCTTTAGATAAAATATCTATCTGCTCCCCATAATGACCACCAATAACCTCTTCAACAGCTGACGTACATAAAGCTGTAGCTTTTTTCCCAAGTAATGCCGTACCAAAACCAAGAGCTGTACCAAGTACATCCCACAAAGGAAGTAAAGCTGTAGGTCTAACTTTCCTTTCAATAATTTGATTTTCAAAAAACTTTAAATGTTCTAACTCATGATCACGCATGTCCTTAAGAGTACTTTGTAATTCTGGATCTTTATTAAAAAATTGAAGAGCTTTTAATTGCCCTTCATATATTTTTATAGCTCCACGTTCGCCAGCGTGATTGACTCTAATCATCTCAGCTATTTGCTTGTTTTTTTTATCCATGAGAACATTTTATAATATAAAATTGCAAAAATTAAAGACATAATCATATTAATTAAAGCTAAAGACATACCAAATAATTTAAAGTCCACTTGCTTACATGATGGGGCTAATTTACTTTGCAATTCTTTTAAAAGAATATCTTTAGATATATTTTTACTGATTTCTGTTTTGCAACTAGATAGCTCGTCAATCACTCCATATTCAATCCCAACGTGGTACCCAGCAAGAAAAAAACCTACTATCGATGTTAAAGTCATTAAAATCATTAATGAGTATTTCCAATTATTTTTTAAAAAAAATAAAGCAGAAAGTAATAAAATTAAATAATAGGGGTAGCGTTGATATATACAAAGAGCACAAGGTTTAACTTTTAAAATATATTCTATAAATAATGCTGATGAGACAACAAATAGATTGATTACAAAAATATATATAAAATACTTATGAATTTTATTTATCAAGCAACAAAATATTGTGGAAATTTAATATAAAACAAATACATTCCTGCGATTACAATAGCAAAGCTCCCAATTACCCACATTACAAAAGATGCAAAATTTTTGTCGATCTGTCTTTGAATTTTAGGTCCGTATTTTGAAAAAAGATAGGTTAATAAGAAGTATCTGCTGCTTCTAGTAAAAAGAGCAGTTGCAGCAAATAAAAAAAAATTAAAACCAACAAAACCACTTGTTATGGCAAGCAAGTTAAAAGGAAGAGGAGTAAATCCTGAGACAAATAATATAATGACAAAAGCTATCATTGTGCTTTTTTTATAGAATACCGATAAAAATTTTTTAGGATCATCTATTCCTGAAAGTTCAAATATAAGAACACCTAATTTATGAAACATAAAACTTCCGATAGCATAAGCAACAATTGACCCTAAAAAAGCAGCGACGCTTGCAATCATAAAAGTTTCAAACCATTTTTTTGGTTTAGAAATAGACATGGGAATTACAATAGCGTCCGAAGGAAATGGAAAGAATATATTTTCAAAAAAACACCAAACGGCCAAAAAATATCTAGCCAATTTATGTCCCGCTAGTCTTATAAGTTTATTTAATAGATTTTTTAACATTAACTTGTCATGTATATTTGAATTTATATAATTAAAAAATGAAATTAAAATTTGATATTAAACAATTTGCTATATCTTTAGTTATTTCGCCAGTCGTTTTTTACATCGTTGTTGGTATAGCTAAGTTTTCTGGAGCATCTTATCGCATTAGCCATGGAGAATCTTTTATTATCTGGTTGCTTCTTGCGATTTTAATAAAAATTAGTTTTATTAATAAGAAATAAAAATAAGATTTGCGGAAGTGATGGAACGGTAGACATGATAGACTCAAAATCTATTGCTCGCAAGAGTGTGAGGGTTCAAATCCCTCCTTCCGCACCAATTAAAATAAATATTTTATTATAAAAAAAATTATTAACAATACGATTACACTTACTATCGATAAGATATTTAAATACTTTTCTATAAAATTTTTTATACCTTCTCCATATTTCCATATTAAATAGCTTATTGCTAAAAAACGGATCGATCTTGATATGAAGCTGCCAATAATAAATATCCAAAAATTGAATTGAACAAAACCACTGCCAATAGTTAAAAGTTTGTAAGGAAAAGGAGTGAACGCATAAAAAAACACAATCCAAAACTCCATCTCTTTTGAGATTGAATTTGTGAATTCTATAAAGGATTCTTGATATCCATATAAGCTTATAACTTTTGCTCCAATCGTATCGTAAAAAAAATAACCCAAATAATAGCCTAGGGCTCCACCAAGCACTGAAAATACGGTTACAAAAAAACCGATAGCCATTGCCCTGTGTCTTTTTACTAATTGGACAGGGATCATCAAAAAAACAATTGGAATTGGAAAAACGCTACTTTCAATAAAACTTATAAAATATAAAAATTTTTCAGATTGTTTTTTAGAGCAGATAGATAAAATTTTATTATATAAAGATCTCATTTTAAAAAAGCTTATATATTTAATTTTATTATTAGCATCTAAAATAACTATTGTAGAATAAATAGATTAAAAAAGTAAAATAATGGTCATGCAAATTTCATCTTTTAATAGTTTAAATGAAATATTTTTTTTACAATGTGAAAAATATCAAAAAGAAGATCATTTATTCTTTAATAATTTAAATTTAAAAAAATTTCAGACATACACTTGGTCAGACACTACCAATAATGTTTTAAAACTTGCAAAATTCTTAAATGAAAAAAATATCTCAAAAGGTGACAGAGTATTGCTAGTATCAGAGAATAGACCAGAATGGTTAATTGCAGACCTTGCAATATTGTTAAATTCAGCCATTACAGTTCCAAATTATACAACGTACACAGTAAATGATTTTGCATTTACAATTAATGACTGCAAGCCTTCAGGGTTAATTGTCTCAACCCCTCAGCTATTAAAGAATATTTTATTGGCAGCAAAAAAAATTAACTACAATTTTAATTTTATAATTCTTTTAAATCAGGCTAATGAAAGCGTTGCAGGTAATGTAGTTAATTTTTCTACTGTTTTAGAAAAAAAAATTGATATTGAGGAAACAAAAATATTTTTTAGGGGGATTAACAAAAGTTTAACAAGAAAAGATCCTGCTTGTATTATTTATACTTCTGGTACGCAAGGAACACCAAAAGGAGTTGTGTTATCTCATGGTGGTATATTAAAAAATTGCGAAGGTGCTTTAGAATTTTTATATTTTATTAAAAAAAAACAAAATACCTTTCTTACTTGGTTGCCATTATCCCACTCTTACGAACATACAGTTCAATTTGTTCAATTAAGCCTAGGAGCAAAAATATTCTATTCGGAAAGCTTAGATAAATTATTAACCAATTTAAAAATTGCAAGACCAACTATTATGACGGCAGTGCCAAGGTTTTATACAAATCTTGTTAATAAAATTAAAATTAATTTACAAAATCAAAGTAGTTTTAAAAAAATAATTTTTAACAAAACACTAGAATTAGGCGAGAAAAAAATATTATTTAAAAAAATGACTATTTTTGAGAAATTTATTAACTTTATATTAGATATAGTTGTTAGAAAAAAAATTAAGAATCAATTTGGTGGAAAAATAAAAGNGTTTATATCTGGAGGAGGTCCTCTGGATTATAATGTTGGGATATTTTTAAATTCTTTAGGGCTACCAACATTGCAAGGTTATGGATTAACAGAGGCTTCGCCAGTTGTAAGCTGCAATTCAATTGATAAAGTTAAAATAGATACTGTTGGAAAAATTTTTAAAGATGTTGAGGTTAAAATAGCAACAGATGGAGAGATTTTAGTTAAAGGAGAAAATATTATGCTTGGATATTGGAATAATAAAAGTGAGACAGAAAAAATCTTAATAGATAATTGGTTATATACAGGGGACATAGGAGAAATTGATCAAGAGGGATATTTAAAAATTACTGATAGAAAAAAAGATATTATTGTAAATGCTGGCGGAGATAACATTGCTCCAAGTAAATTAGAAAATTTATTAGCAAATTACCCTGAAATTATTCAAAGCTATATTTATGGAGATAAAAAGAATTATTTAGTTGCTTTAATAGTCGTTGAAAAAGAGCTTGAAGATAGAAAAAATAAAATACAATCTATTCTTGATAAAATTAATCATGAACTGAGTATTATAGAAAAAATTAAAAAATTTATAATTATTGATAGTCCATTTACTATTGAGAATGAAATGTTAACTCCAACAATGAAAATAAGAAGACACCAAGTAAAAAAAGTTTTTGGAGATCAATTAGAAAAGCTTTATTTTTAATTTGGTGCACTCGAGAAGATTCGAACTTCTGACACCAAGTTTAGGAAACTTGTACTCTATCCAGCTGAGCTACGAGTGCAATTAAGTGAAATATAAACAAAATTTAATCTTAAAAAAATATTAAAAACTATTGCAAACCAATAAAAATTGAATCAAAAAAAAAATTGATTCAATTTTAAAAATTTTATCCACAAATAACAATTTGACTTAGTAAACGATATGTTTTTAAGTATTTGTAAATGCGAATCACTTAAATTATTTAAGTGATAATTAACGTAAAGGGAGAAAAAAATGGCTAAAAGAAGAAAAGCAGCTAAAAAAACTTCTAAGAAAAGAAAAGCTTCTAGAAGAAAACCAGCTAAGAAAGCAAAAAAAAGAAGAAGATAGTTTTTTAGTTTTCAAGGAAAACGCTCTTCAAAATTTTTTGAAGGGCGTTTTTTTTATATAGGCTCTGCAGTTACGGCCTCTTTTTTACCAAGAGCTTTATCTAATTTCTTTTTAGCATCCTCATTAGTAAGTTGCATTCCAATCGCTACCTCTCCTAATAAACGGTCATAAGCTTTTTCGAATAATTGTCTTTCACTGTAAGATTGATCAACTGGAATTTCGCTATTTTTATTTAAATCTCTTACCACCTCTGCAATTTGATAAATTTCACCAGAGTTAATTTTTTGATCATATTCTTGAGCTCTTCTGCTCCACATAGTTCTCCTAATTTTTGGTTTTCCTTTTAAGATAGAGATTGCTTTATTAATTTGGTTTACGCTTGATATAGGTCTCAAGTTTCCCTGTTGGTTAACAGGAATTGTTAAAATTAATTTATCTTTAGTTATCTGAATTTTATAATAAGTCATTTCAATGTCAGCAATCACGCTGTTCTCAATTGCAACAATTTGACCAACCCCATGTTTTGGATAAATAACGTTATCTTTAACTTTATAAATTTTTTTATCGGATTCTTGTTTTGCAACTTTTGTAATTACAATTTCAGCTGTAGAACTTTGAGATGTTGTTAGAGGTTTTTGTTGTGAAGTAGGTTGTTGTGCAGTTTTTTTTAATTCAGGATTTCTAGGTCTTCCACGTTTTCCTTTAGGCTTAATCTCTACCGGAGGTTTTTCTTTTTTAGGAACTTCTTTTATTATTGGTTTTTTTTCTAATTTAATTTTTTTCTTTTTTTTAATAATTGATTCTTTTTTCTTATCTGATGATTTTTTATTCTTCATGATTTTTTTTAGAAATTCCATGGCGCTTAATATAGCATACGATTAGTTAATACAAGCTTACAAGATTATTTATTACCTGAGCCAGGTTTATCACTAAAGTACTTTTCAAGCTTGTTAGGTATATTTTTAAATTTATCCGCATCAGGAAGTGGATCTTTTTTTTTATTAATATTAGGCCATTTTGCAGACATGTCCTTATTTAGCACTACTAACTTTTCAGTATTTTTATTTGTGTCGGGCTCGATTGCGTTGATAGGACATTCCGGTTCACAAACACCACAATCAATGCATTCATCTGGATTAATAACCAACATATTTTCGCCCTCATAAAAACAATCTACAGGACAAACTTCAACGCAATCAGTTAGTTTGCATTTAACACAATTGTCGTTCACTACGTATGTCATTTATGATTCTATTAAAATAAATTATTTTTAATAATATTATTATTATCCTTAAAAATACAGGGCATTATTTAATTATTTAAAGTAAAATTTTTTAGAGACGCAAAAGGGTTGTTGATAATTTTTTTAACATTATCTCTTTTAATTTTTTTCTTATCTTTGTGTTTGAAATCATAGCTAAATATATCTTTGTCTTTATCTTTTTTTTTATAATTCATTAACTTTAGTAATTTTTCAAAATCTTCTTTACTGCACCCTAGAAGATTAAGCATTTCAGAAGATATAGAGAATTGATTGTTATTTGTTGAGCTTAAGATTTTTATAAAGAGTTTTTCTAACATATCAACCCTGACTATATAGTTTTCAAAAGTTTCAAACCCACATATTAATAAAAATTCTTTATTTTTTGTTTCAAAATTCTTTAAAAAATTTAATCCAAAAGTTGGACACTTTTCTCTTTGAGTTTTATTATTAAAACAATTCCAAAGAATTATTTTTAAGTTTACAGCTTTAGGCTTAATCATAAGAGGCTGGTAGATGTGATATCTTCCAATTTTAATTCCGACTTTTTTAATATTAGCTCTTTGTTCTTTATCTAAGTTTTTTAATAAATCTTCGGCATCTAATCTTTTTAATACTCCGTGGTTTTCAAATAATCTGAAACACAAAGCCCGAGCATAGCTGTTTTCTAAATTGATTCTTGAAGTTTTTATTAAATCATTAAGGTGAAGATTTTTCTCTTTATCAATCCACTTTTCTAAATAATTTCTTAATTCAGTTTGTTCATCTACATCTAATGAGTCATCAATTAGTAGTCTTATTTTTGGATTTAAATAATCTTTTCCTGGGATAATTGCTGCAATAGGGTTTTCTTTCCAGAATATTTTAAAATCTTCTTTTAATTGAAGGGCTGCAGTCTCAACATTTTCTTTAATAATATTGTTAATTCTTTTTTTTAATTCTTCGATAACTCCTTGGCGAGCAGCTTTTTTTATAGATTTGATATCTGTTTGTAGTGCTGTGCTTGAAAAATCTAAATTAAGTCTCAAACCCTTAATAGTACCAATAAATTGTTTATCAATGATTACTTCATCTTTTTCTGAAATTTTAGTTTCTAATTTTGCATCTTGCTTTAAGTGCTTAGAGAGAATGCTTATTCTTCTATCAATAAAACTTTTTGACAACTCTTCATGTAATTTTGCAGAAAGTTTATCTTCAATATCTTTTGTTTTAGCTATCCAATAATCACTATTTTCAACCCAATTTTTTTTATATGAAACATAAGCCCAAGTTCTTACATGTGAGATTCTATTTGCAATCGTATCAATATTTCCAGATTCATTATCCAGACCACTTAATTGTGCTCGCATCCATTCATTAGGTATTTTTCCCTTATCAGAAACTAAGAATTCAAAGACTTTTCTAATAATATCAATGTGCTCGTTATAAGAACTCTTTGTAAAATCTGGTATTTGACAACACTCCCATAAAGTAGAGAGATTGTTATTTTTGTAATCAGTTTTAATTTGATTATTTTTTACTATTAAAGTTTTTAATACATTTTCATCTAGTAGGTCTTTATTTCTTAAAAGACTGTGATCATAGGGTTTTTGATCAAGGCTATTCAAAAGACTTTCTATATTAGAAAAATCTAAATTAGAATTTCTCCAGTAAATATTTATAACACTATCAAACTTATGATTTTCTAATTTGTCTATTTGTTCAGGACTTAATTCGTCACATTTTCCTGTAATACCAAAAGTTCCATCATTCATGTATCTGCCAGCACGTCCAGCGATCTGCCCTATTTCCGTTAGACGTAGATGTCTATTACGCCTTCCATCATACTTATTAAGATTACTAAAGCTGATGTTATCAATATCCATATTAATTCCCATTCCAATTGCATCTGTTGCAACAAGAAAATCAACATCACCAGATTGATATAATTCAACTTGAGCATTTCTTGTCTTGGGACTTAAAGACCCCATAACAATTGCCGCACCACCTCTTTGTCGTCTAACAAATTCTGCAAGCGCATAAACTTCGTCAACAGAAAAAGCGATAATCGCTGTTCGACCAGGAAGCCTAGATATTTTTTTATGACCAGAATAAGATAATTTAGAAAATCTTTCCTTAAATATAAATTCAACTTCTGGAACAAATTTTTGTATTATATTTTGCATAATGTTTGAGCCGAGAAACATTGTTAATTTATCTCCTCGCATATTTAATAAACGGTCAGTAAAGATATGACCTCTTTCAGGATCAGCGCACATTTGAATTTCATCTATTGCCACAAATTCAGCATTAATATCGAGAGGCATAGACTCTACCGTACATAAAAAATAATCTGCATAAGGAGGAATAATTTTTTCTTCTCCAGTTATTAAAGCAACTTTCTCAACACCAACTTTTTGAATACATTTTTCATAAACTTCCCTTGCAAGTAAACGAAGTGGTAGTCCAATAATTCCAGAGCCAAACTGAAGCATTCTTTCAATTGCAAAATGAGTTTTGCCGGTATTTGTAGGACCAAGAACAGCAATAATATTTTTTTCTAATAAAGACATTTTTAGTATTAAATTTTTTTCGAGATACTACCTGTTGTTATAAGCCAAGAACAAAGCAGGCATAAAATATGACCGAATCACCCGAAAAAATGTTCTCATTTTTGCAAATATTTTTAATTATAATTTTTTAATACGTTTAACACACAATAGTGGCAATTTAGATTTTGAATATATTTTTTTAATAGTTTCTTTTATTCCCATCATAACTACTTTTTTTCTAGCACCAAAAGCATGTACTAATTTTTTATTATTTAGTGCAATTGCAACATGACCTTTCCAAAATAACAAATCTCCCTTTCTAATATTTTTGATCGTAATTTCTTTTTTAAAAAACTTTTTTTGATCCTTAGAGTCTCGCGGGCAATATATGTTATTAAATTTCAATAATTCTTGAACTAAAGCAGAACAATCTATCCCCCTAGGACTGTTGCCTCCCCATAGATATTTTGTATTAAGATATAATCTAACATTATCAAGAAAATGTTTCGTTTTAAAATTTATAGGTTTAGCATTTCTTTTTAAAATCCATCCAACAGTTGTTTGAATAAAATTATTTTTATTATCTAAAATAGATATTTTAGAATTAAAAAATAATTTTTTATTTGTTTTATGTTTGTTAGTTGGTTTTTTATATAGGTTGCAGTCTTTAGAAATAATCTTGTATGTTTTTTTTCTTTTATCTAAATGTAAATCTTGCGCATCAATGAAACCTTTATATTTATCGTAAGCTTTATATCCTTTATAAAACTTTCCAAATTTGCTTTGAGTAATAAAGTTTTCTCCTAAAAGAATTTGGGTAACAATTTCAGATTTATTATTATTTTTTTTTGTAAATATTCGCGATGGGGCTTTTGACTGTAAGCAACATATTCTTATAGATCTGTTAGAACAATAACAGATATTTTCGTTATAAAGAAAATATATTTTTTAGATTAAATTATTTTTTGGGAGCTGGGTCTTTTTTTTGTTCAGCTTGTTTCTTTTTAGCGTCTGCTTCTAATTTTTTTAATTTAGCAATTGCAGCATTTTCTTCTTCCAGTGTAACAACGCCATCTTTGCTTGTATCGGTATTATCAAATCTTGCTGCGGCGTCCTTTAAAGGGTTTGCGTAAAATTCATCTTTTGTAATTTTTCCATCACCATCTTTATCTATGCTGCTAAATATTTTTTCTAATTCTTTTTTATTTGCATCTAAATAATCTTGTCTCTTTAATGGAAAAGGAGAATTTTGAGCAGAAACGGTGTTGCAGATTAATATAGTTAAAATGGCAGATAATAATATTTTTTTCACAAGCGAGATATATGCCCCAATGTTATTTCTGTAAATCATTTTTTATTAATTTTAATAGTTTTGTTTATCCACATAATTAGCAACAGAACTGGAACTCCAATGATAGCAGTGAATATGAAGAATGTTGGATAGCCAAATAAGTTGACAAAACCTCCTGCGTAACCAGCAATTAGTTTAGGCAAAAATAACATTGCTGAACTAAAAAGAGCATATTGTGTTGCGGTAAATTTTATTGAAGTTAATGCCGAAAGATAGACTATAAAAGTAGCTCCCGCAAAACCGCTCGCAACATTGTCGGCGGTAATAACAAAAGCTAAAATTTTAACATCTGCAGTAACAAGCGCCAGCCAAGCAAATAATATGTTACTTAATGCTGAAATTAATGCTCCAATAAACAAAGATCTCATTACCCCTAAATGAACTGAAGCAAGACCTCCAATAACGCCACCAACAATGGTGGCTATAGTTCCAAAGAATTTTGAATAGGTAGCAATTTCTGCAATTGAAAAACCTTTCTCTATGTAAAAAACATTGGCCATTACTCCTAAGACTACATCTGAAATTCTATACAAACCTATTAGAAGTAGAATTGAAGTTGCTTTTGATCCGTATCTATTTAGGAAATCTAAAACAGGTTTTGCATAAGCATTTTTTGCAGATTCTTTGTTAAGAAATTTTATTTTGATTAAAAAAAATATAATTAAAGAAAATGTTAAGAAGCAAAAAATAATTTTAATAAATTCATTTAAAAAATTAATAATAGGGTCTTTGCTATCAAATAAATCTTTAAAATATAAATAGCATAAAATAAATCCTGCCAGAGAAACTAAAAAAGCAATAAAGAATTTAATTTTTTGATTAGAATTTTTTTCAATATTTCTTTTTATTTTTGGCTCAGAAGAATAGAAAACTGTCAGGACTCCAAATAGCATAAGCAATGCCATTATTTGATAAACCTGTTGCCAAACCTTTTGATTATAAATTTCTGTTCCTAAGAATGATGCAATCCATAAGCTTCCAGCTCCGGCGACAATCATCGCTATCCGGTAACCAGTTAAATACATTGAAGATAATGCCCCTTGTAGATTTTTTGAGGCAGACTCGATTCTAAAGGCATCTAGTACGATGTCCTGAGTTGCACTTGAGAATGCAATAAATATTGCTGCTATTGCTGTGCATATCAGGGAAGTTTTTGGATCTGTAAAAGAAATAAAAATTAATGATAGGATTATCATTAATTGAGACAACAGTAGCCAACTTCGTCTGTGCCCTAATTTGCCTAGTATTGGTAATTTTAAATTATCAACTATAGGCGTCCAAATAAATTTAAAAGAATATGCAAAACCAACCCAGCTAAATAAAGTTATAGTTGCCCTATTTACTCCAGCCTTAAACAACCAAACAGATAGTGTAGAAAAAATTAGAAGAATAGGTAGACCAGCCGCAAAGCCAAGAAACAACATTCTTAATGATTTAGGATTAAAAAGCGGACTTAAATAAGAAAATGTCATTAGTAAATAATTTATTTTTTTTTGAAGAGAATATAAAGAAAACTATTTAAGCGTACTTAAATATGCAATTAGATTTGCTCTTTCTTCATCTTTAGCAATACCTGCAAAAGCCATTTTAGTTCCTTTAAGATAATCAGTTGGCTTATATAAAAACCCGTTTAGCTCTTCAACGGACCAAGCTTTTCCATGAGCAGCAAGTGCAGACGAGTATTTAAACTCTGGATGTGAACCAGATTTTTTACCAACAATTCCCCACATAGGAGGACCAATTTTTGATGCACCCCCACTTACATTGGTATGACAGGCTGCACATTTCTTAAATGCATTTTCACCTGCTGCAACATTTGCTGTTGCTAATAAAATTTTTATATCTGCTAATTTTTCTTCTTTTTTAGCTTCACCTTTAACAGGAGCTTTTGTTTCTGCCACACCTTCTATTTTGTAACCTGGAGTCTCAGGTTTTTTTACGCGATAAACAGAATCTCCAATTTGGTTTAAACCAATTAATAATAAAGCAACAACCAGTATTGCTGCAGCAATTTTATTAAATTCAAAACTGTCCATATTCTAGTGATTTTTATAATCTAAATTGTATAACATCATAATCTTTAAAGTAAAAAATTTTTATTAAAATCTATTTTATGCGTCTTACAGTCGCATAATTTTAATTATGAACAATACAGTTATTTTAATACCAAGCCACTTACGAGCAACAAGACTACCTAATAAACCATTATTGTTAATTAATAATAAACCCATGATTGTTCATTGTTGGCAGAGAGCAATCGATAGTAAAATTGGTGAAGTTTATGTTGCAACAGCAGATGAAGAAATTGCAAAAGTTATTAAAGATGTTGGTGGAAAAAGTATTTTAACTAGCAAAGAACATAAAACAGGTTCCGATAGAATTTTTGAAGCTATAGAAAAAAATTTTTCTAAAAAACCCGACAATATTATTAATCTACAAGGAGACATGCCAAATATTGATCCATCAGCAATAAAATTATTAGATAAATTTATGAATAATAATTCTTATCAAATAGCAACTCTTGCCACAGAACTAAATTCTATAAAAGATTTAGAAAATAAAAATATTGTAAAAATTGAAACTAAAGAAGAAATGCAAATAAATAATTTTGATAATGCATTAGATTTTTTTAGATTAAAAAATATTAATAAAGATAATTTTTATTATCATCATGTCGGCATTTATGGTTATCAATACGAAACATTAAAAAAATTTATTTCTTTAAAAAGAAGTGATAATGAAATTAATAGAAGTCTAGAGCAAATGCGTGCAATGGATAATGATATATCTATAAGCGTAGGTTTAACGAATTCTTATCCTTTAGGAGTAGATACTATTGAAGATTTAGAAGAAATAAGAAATATTATGAAAAATGGCTAATAAAATAATTATACAAGGCGAACAGGGCGCTTATTCACACTTAGCAGCAGTAAAGATTTTTAAAAATCCTAGCATGATATGCTGCAAGACCTTTGAGGATGCTTTTGTTAAAACCAAAAGTACTAAAAATAGTAAATTATTAATTCCAATTGAAAATTCTATAGCTGGTAGAGTTGCGGACGTTCATTACCTGTTATCTTCTTCTAGATTAAAAATAGAAGGTGAACACTTTCAAAAAGTTGAACACTGCTTATTAGGATTAAAAGATGTTTCGATTAAACAAATAGAAACCGTAAGAAGCCATGCTCAGGCAATTGGACAGTGTAAGAAAAATATTTATAAATTAAAATTACTGCCAATTGTAGCCGCCGATACTGCTGGTTCTGCAAAATATATTTCTGAAAATCAAATTGAATCAGAATCTGCTATTGCCTCAGCTCTTGCTGCAAAGATTTATGGATTGAAGATTTTAAAGAAAAATTTTGAAGATTTGAAAGGTAATGTTACAAGATTTTTGATCATGTCAGCTTCTGCAAGACCAAAGTTATATAAAAAAAATAAGAAATATATTACTTCTTGTATTTTTCGCCTAAAAAGCGTGCCATCGGCATTGCATAAGGCTTTAGGAGGATTTGCTGAGAATAAAGTTAATCTTACAAAACTTGAAAGTTTTTCAACTGGAAATTCTTTTAAGCAGGTAAGTTTTTATCTTGATATTGAAGGGCATATGGAAAATCTAGCAGTAAAAAAAGCTCTAACTATTTTAAAAAAACACACTGAAAAATTAGATATTTTGGGTGTTTATTTTGCCAATTCATTTAGATATTAAAATTATTATAGCTGTCGTTTTTTTTTAATTATCTTGTTATAATATTTTGGGAGATTGGTGGCAGGTGGAGGTTACGCTAATCCGGTCAGGTCCGAAAGGAAGCAGCCGTAACGATAATTTTTCAGGTTGTCCTCAGTCTCCCGTTTTTTATGGAAAATAATCGTAAAGGTTTATCACTAAAGTATCGGCCACAAAGTTTTGATGAAGTTATAGGTCAAGACGTAATGGTGCAGATTATTAAAAATGCGATCAAGATGGATCGTATTCCTAACGCTTATTTATTAACAGGAATTAGAGGCGTTGGGAAAACGACGACCGCAAGAATAATTGCAAAAGCTATTAATTGTAAAAATTCTGAAAGCCCAGAAAAAAAGTGCGAAGGCTTCTGTCATTGTGAAGCTATAACAAATTCAAATCATATCGATGTTTTAGAAATGGATGCTGCTTCTAAAACTGGAATTGATGATATTCGAGAATTAATTGATTCTGCTAAATATTATCCTACGAGCGCCAAGTATAAAATTTTCATCATTGATGAAGTTCATATGTTATCAAAGCAAGCCTTCAATGGTTTGCTTAAAACTTTAGAAGAGCCACCTCCTCACCTTAAATTTATTTTAGCAACCACTGAAGTTAAAAAAATACCATTAACTATTATCTCAAGATGTCAAAGATTTGATCTTAGAAGAATTAAACTTGAGGAAATGATTTCTTTCTTAAAGAAAATTTCTGAAAAAGAAAAAGCAAAAATTAATGAAAAAGCTTTAATGTTAATTGCCAAAGCATCAGAGGGGTCAGTAAGAGACGCATTGTCTATATTAGATCAGGCAATCTCAACATTTAATATTTTAGGTGAAGAAATAATCGAAACATCAGTGAGAACGATGTTGGGCATAGCAGATCGCTCAAGAATTATTGATCTTGTCCGTTTTGTAATTGATGGTGATAAAGCAAAAGCCCTTGCAGATGCTCAAGAAATATTTGATCTGGGAGCAGATCCAAAATTAGTTTTGCAAGATATGCTTGAAGTTATTTATTTAATTTCTAGAAGCAAAAGTTTTGGCAAAATTGAAAACGACCTAACGGTTTCTGAATCTGAGTCTGATGTAATTTTAGGACTTTCTAAAAATATTGATTTTTCTTATATTTCAATGATCTGGCAATTTATTCTTAAAGGAATCGAAGAATTAAGTTTTGTTCCAAACCATTTTCTTTCTTTTCAAATGTTAATTATGAGATTAGTGCATTTAAAAGATTTACCAAGCCCAGAACAAGTAATTGAGGATGCCTTAAACTCAGATACGCGTGCAATGTCCGAGTCTACTGAGAAACAAGATGATTTTAACGAAATTAAACCTGGAACAATAATTAACAAACAAACCTCAGCAAAGACGCAAATTAAAAGCATTATACAAGAAAAAGCAGAAGATATTGATCGAAGCCCAAAAATTTTAGAAAAAAAAACAAGAAGTTGGAAAACTTGAGATAATTAATTCATTCGAAAAATTAATAGAGATTACAAATGATAAAAAAGAAATTGAATTAAAGTTTGATTTAGAAAGAAATGTTCGAGTAGTAAAATTTGAAACTGGAAAAATCGATATTTCATTTAATGAAAAATTATCCAAAAATTTTGTAAGATCTTTAACTGAAAAACTCAAACTTTGGACAGGTGAAAGATGGATTATTTCTTTATCAAAAGAAACAGGTAAAAGTACAATTTTTGAAAATAAAGAAATTTACAAAAAAAAATTATTACAAGATGCCCTTGAAAGTGAAGTTTACAAAAAAATAAAAGAAAACTTTCCAGACGCCGAACTTAATGAAGTGGAGGAAATTAAGTAATGGATTTTGGTGGTATGTTAAAAAAAGCACAAGAGATGCAGCAAAAGATGATGGAGGCAAAAGCTTCATTAAAGAATATTCAAGCAGAGGGCGTTGCTAATAATGGTGCTGTGAAAGTGATTTTGAATGGCAATCATGAGATGATCAAAATAGATATTGATCCAAAGTTAATGACAGAAGAAAAAGAAGTTTTAGAAGATTTGATTATTATAGCTACTAACAACGCTAAAAAAGAAATTGAAGCCAAATCATCTGAGGAAATGTCAAAAATAACGGGTGGTCTAAAATTGCCGCCTGGATTTAAACTTCCTTTCTAGTAATGAAAAAAAATTCTCATCCAGATTTAGAAACATTAATGTTTCTAATTGCAAAGTTGCCAGGATTAGGACCAAAGTCCGCAAGACGTATTGCTCTTTATCTTCTCAAAAATAGAGATAACATTATGAATCCATTGTCTGGCGCTTTAGATAAAGTTTATCAAAATGTTGCTCGCTGTAATATTTGTGGAAATTTTAAAACTAATAAAATTGAGTGTAATTGTAGTAATAAAAATAATTATGAACAAATTTGTGTTGTAGAAAATGTAGCAGACATGTGGGCTCTTGAAGGAACAAATGTTTACAGTGGCCAGTATCACATTTTAGGAGGAACTCTTTCAGCCATTAATGGCATAAATCCAGAAGATCTTTTAATAGGTTCATTAGTTAGTAGAATTAAAGCTAATTCAGTAAAAGAAGTTATCTTAGCAACAAGCGCTACAATCGAAGGTCAAACGACAGCTCACTATATTAAAGACAGTATTAAAAATTTAAATGTAAAAGTAACAAAGTTAGCTCACGGCCTGCCTGTGGGTGGGGAGATCGAATATTTGGATGATGGAACATTATTTTCTGCGTTTAAATATCGTAGCTCTTTAAATAGCGATTAGTATCAAGCGCTTGATTAATTAAGTAGATTTAGTATTTTTTCATTATGACTATTAGGCAAATCTTAACAGAGCCAGATCCTCAATTAAGAATTAAATCAAAGCCAGTTCAAAAAGTTGATGCTGAGATTAAAAAGTTAATGAAAGATATGTTGGACACAATGTATGCAGCTCCTGGCATTGGTCTTGCAGCCGTTCAAATTGGAGTGCACAAAAGAGTTATTGTTATTGATATAGCAAAAGAACCAGAACCAAATAATCCTATGTATTTTGTAAATCCAGAAATTGTTTGGACATCCCAAACAAAATGTACTTTTGAGGAAGGCTGTCTATCATTACCTAAACAATTTGCAGAAATTGAAAGACCAGAAAAATGTCATGTAAAATATTTAGACCAAAACGGAAAAGAACAATTATTAAAAGCAGAAGGTTTGCTTGCAACCTGTGTCCAACATGAAATTGATCATTTAAATGGAATTTTGTTTATTGATTATTTATCAAAATTAAAAAAATCTTTTATTTTAAAAAAACTCTCAAAAGCAAAAAAGGAAGACGTTTCAGATCACATTAATTTTTAGGTAATCCATGTCATTAAAAATAATTTTCATGGGGACGCCAGAATTTGCTGTTCCTGCATTAAAAGAATTACTTAAAGAAAAATTAAATATTACCCATGTTTATACGCAGCCTCCAAAAAAATCTAATAGAGGTTTAAAAATTGAAAAAACTCCAGTTCATTTAGAAGCGGAAAAAAATAATTTAAAAGTTCACCATCCAAGCTCATTAAAAAATGAAACAGAATTAGATTTCTTTAAAAAAATAAATCCCGACTTAGTAGTCGTTGTTGCTTATGGACAAATTATCCCTGAAAATTTTTTAAATTTATCAAAAAAAGGTTTTATCAATATTCATGCTTCTCTATTACCTTATTGGAGAGGCGCAGCACCTATTCAAAGAGCAATTATGAATGGTGATAAATTTACAGGAATCTCAATTATGAAAATTGAAAAAGGTTTAGACTCGGGACCTGTGATGTTGTCTGAAAAAATAGAGATTAATGATCAGCTAAATTACGGTTTATTAAGTGACCAGTTATCGATCTTGGGTTCTAAATTAATTATTAAAGCCATTGATCTAATAGACAAAGATAAAGCTAAATTTTTAGAGCAAGATCATACAAAAGCTACCCATGCTAAAAAAATTACACGTGAAGATGAAGAAATTAACTGGAACAATAATGCAGATAATATTGTGCAGCAAATTAATGCTTTAAATCCAACACCAGGTGCTTGTTTTAAATTTGAAAATGAAAGAATTAAAATTTGGAAAGCAGAAATTACACATCAAAAAGGCAAAATTGGCATAACACTTAATGATAATCTTTTAATTGCCTGTAAAGATTTTGCAATTCAAGTTTTAGAGATCCAAAGACCTGGAAAGAAAATTCAAAAAGTAAAAGAATTTTTATTAGGATATAAAATTCCCAAAGCATCGAAGCTATTTTAAATGCCAAGACTGAAATGCATAGTTGAATATGACGGCACTCATTTTGTAGGCTGGCAAAGACAATTAAACGGCAGATCAGTTCAAGAAGCGATTGAACAGGCAATCGAGAAAATAGCTGAAAAAAAGATAACAATTTTTGGAGCGGGAAGAACAGACACAGGTGTTCATGCAATACATCAGGTTTTTCATTTTGATTTTAATAAAGATATTGATGCCAAAAAAATTACCGATGCTTTAAATTTTCATTTAAAAAATGAATCTATAAGTATTTTAAAAACAGAAACAATAAATGATGATTTTGATGCAAGACGAGATGCAAAGTTAAGAATTTATAAATATGTAATTATTAATCGAGACTCACCATTGTCCATAGAAAAAGATAGAGCATGGCAATTAAAAATAAAACTTGATGAAACTAAAATGAATGATGCCGCACAAATTTTAATAGGAACACATGACTTTACAACTTTTAGGTCAGCCTCGTGTGGAGCTAAATCTCCAATCAAAACTATGGAGAAAATAAATATTTTTAGAAAAGATGATTACATTTATAGTTATTTTGAATCGCAGTCTTTTTTACAACATCAAGTTCGTTCTATGATGGGATGCATTAAGCTTGTAGGTGAAAATAAATGGACAAAAAAAGATTTGCTAGATGCCTTAAATTCTAAAGATAGATCTAAATGTGCAACTCCAGCTCCTGCTGTAGGATTATATTTGGAAAATATTATTTATTAATTTAAATTTCTAACAAAGCCTCAACGTGATATTTTGCACTTTCTTGTATTGCTGCAAGATTGTAGCCACCTTCTAAAATTGAAACAATTTTATTACCACAAACTTGTTTTGCAATTTTCATAATTTCTTTTGTTAATGTGTAATAGTCTTTAGATTCTAAATTAATGTTAGCTAAAGGATCGTTTTTGTGAGCATCAAAACCGGCTGATAATAATATAAATTCAGGATTAAATTCATTTAACTTGCCGTAAACTTTCTTATAACTATTAAAAAATTCTTTAGAGCCTGTTCCAGCTTTTAGAGGAATGTTTAAAATATTATTATATTTACCGGTTTCATCTTCAGAACCTGTGCCTGGATAAAATGGAAATTGATGCGATGAAACATATAAAATTTTTTTTTCATTATAAAAAATATCCTGCGTGCCATTTCCGTGATGAACATCAAAATCAATGATTGCCACTCTATTTAGTTTATATTTTTCTAATAAATAAGTTGCACCTACAGCAACGTTATTAAATAGGCAAAATCCCATAGCCTGTTCTTTTTCAGCATGGTGGCCAGGAGGTCTAATAACACAAAAGGCATTATCAAACTCTTTATTCATTACAGCATCGATTGCATTAATAATTGATGCAACAGCATCGTAAGCTGCTTTTTTACTCCCTTTAGAAACAATGGTGTCTCCATCAAGAAAAGCTAAACCTTCTTTTGGAAATGATTGATTAATTTTTTCAAAATATTTTTCTGAATGAGTAAGTTTAATATATTTTTCATCAAAAGATCCTACGTTTTTCCAGATTAATTTTGGAGTTTGTACTTTTTTTAAACCATTTATGATTGATGGAATTCGTTCAGGACATTCTGGATGGCCAGGGCCAGTATCGTGTTCAATAGAAGAATCAGCGGTGAATATGCAAGTTGTCACTTAAAGTAATTAACAAGGATATCTAAGTATATATTTTTTAATTTCTTTAAATCAGCAACTCTTGCCATCTCATCTACTTGATGGATAGTTTTTGCAATTAAACCAAATTCAATACAAGGAGCGATTTTTTTTATAAAACGAGCATCAGAAGTACCACCCGTCGTTGATAACACAGGATTATTTTTTGTGCTCCTTTTTATAACATTTTTAATCATGTAAACAGTTTTGCTAGGTTTTGTTAAAAAAGACTCCCCCGAAACATTGTATTTAATTTTGTAATTTGCTTTAGACTTTTTAGTAATAGAAGAAAAAATTTTGTTTAATTTTTTCTTAAGAGAGCTTGATGTGTGCAAATTATTAAACCTAATATTAAAGGAAGCTTTTGCTTCTGCAGGAACGACATTGTCTGCTGTGTTATCAATAGAAATTTTTGTAACTTCAAGATTAGAAGGTTGAAAATCTTTATTACCACTGTCTAGTTTTAATTTTTTAATATTATTTAAAATCTCAACTATGACTGTAGAGGGGTTATTATAAGTATATGAATAAGCAACGTGTCCTTGGGTGCCTAAAATTGTTAAATGACCTGTTATACTTCCTCTTCTTCCGATTTTAATCATATCACCAAGTTTATTTTCATTAGTAGGCTCTCCTACTATACAGAAATCAATTTTTTCTTTTTTTTGTATTAATTTTTCGATAACTTTTTGAGTACCATTAATTGCAATAGTTTCTTCATCACCTGTTATTAAAAAACTAATTGAGCCTTTCAATTTTTTATTTTTTTTTAAAAATTCACTAACTGCAGAAATAAAACAAGCAATTGAACCTTTCATGTCGCTAACACCACGACCAATTAATTTTTGATTTTTAATAACCCCGCCAAAAGGATTAACAGTCCAAGATTTTAGATCTCCGACAGGAACAACATCTGTGTGTCCTGCAAAACAAAAGTTTGGAGAGCTTTTGCCAATTCTTGCATACAAATTCTTAATTTTTGCAGTTCCTTTTTCTTGGAACTCCATAATCTGACATTTAAAACCTAATTTTTTTAGATTTTTTGCAACAATATTAATTGCCCCGTCATCTTTAGGTGTAACGCTCTGACATTTAACGAGATCTTTTGCCAAAGAAACTTCACTAATGGTCTTTAGCATTTCAATCTCTTAGCAATTCGTTTATTGAGGTTTTGCTTCTAGTTTTTTCATCAACAGTTTTAACAATGACCGCGCAATATAAACTTGGTTTGCTTTTATCTTCGTTTGCAAGCGATCCCGAGACTACCACTGAATAAGGAGGAACTTTTCCATAAATAATTTGGTTTGTTTTTCTATCTATAATCTTTGTTGAAGCTCCAATGTAAACACCCATAGAAATTACAGAACCTTCGCCAACAATAACGCCCTCAGCCACCTCTGATCTTGCTCCGATAAAACAATTATCTTCAATGATTACTGGGTTTGCTTGAAGAGGTTCTAACACTCCACCAATTCCAACGCCTCCAGAAATATGACAATTTTTTCCAATTTGTGCGCACGAGCCAACTGTTGACCAGGTATCAATCATGGTTCCATCATCAACATAAGCGCCAACATTTATAAAGGATGGCATCAACACGACATTTTTTCCAATGTATGCAGATTTTCTAATTGCTCCGTTTGGTACAGCTCTAAATCCAGCTTCAATATGTTTTTTTTCATCCCAAAGAGCTGTCTTGCCCTCTACTTTATCAAACCAAGTCGCATAAGGTCCTGAAAGAATTTTATTATCTTGTATTTTAAAACTTAAAAGAATTGCTTTTTTTATCCATTGATGAGTATGCCACTCATTATTTTTTTTCTCACAGACTCTAATATTACCCGAGTCCAGTTTTTCCAAAGTTTCATTAATTGCAGAAATAATTGTTTTATCGGAATTTTTATTAATATTATTTCTGTCTTCCCAAGCTTTTAAAATAGTATTTTCTAGACTCATGTTTATTTAATTAACAAATTACACTGCTCAAGAAAATGATCTAATTCTTTTATTTTAAAGTGTACATGATCCTCGTCATGGCCTTCTTTTGCCCAATTATCATCATTTATTACCCATCCTGTTTTCATACCAAGATCATGAGCTGGCTTTAAGTTTCTAGCGATATCTTCAAAAAAAATACTTTGCTCGGGTATAATGTCGTATTTCTTAATAAGCCTTTCATAAGGAGATCTCTCTGGTTTTGGAACAAAATCTGAATCAACAATATCAAATATTGAAAAAAGATTTTCATCAAGTTGCAAATTGCTAATAACATTATTTGCATGTTTTTTTGAACCATTGGTAAATATAATTTTTTTCCCAGGTAAACTTTTGATTTCTTTATTTAGTTTTTCATTTTTATTTAAAAAACTGTAATCAATATTATGTACAAATTCTAAAAAATGATGGGGGTCAATATTATGATGCTTGATTAAGCCATTCAAAGTAGTTCCGTGTTTTTGAAAATAATCATTTTTCATTTGAATAGCTTCTTCGTGACTAACATTTAAATTTTGAGTAATAAAACTTGCCATTAGTTTATCAATTCCTGAAAATAAATTTGTTGATGAAGGGTAAAGAGTATTGTCTAAATCAAAAATCCAAAATTTTATGTCCTTTATTTTATTCATTATTTTACTATAAGCGTTCCAGCTCCAAGATTTGAGAATAATTCAAAAAGGACAGCATGTGATTTTCTTCCATCAATAATAACAACTCCGTTTACACCAGACTCAATAGCGCTAATGCATGTTTTAATTTTTGGAATCATTCCCCCAGTAATCGTTCCATCATCAATAAGATCTAAAGCTTGCTTTGTAGATAGTTGTGAAATCAAATTACCACTTTTATCATTTACCCCAGGAACATCCGTCATTAATAAAAGCCTTTCAGCTTTTATTTGATTTGCAATGGTTCCAGCGGCTGTATCGGCATTCACATTGTAAACTTGGCCTTTATTATCCATTCCCATAGGAGCAATAACTGGAATAATTTTTTGTTTAAAAAAGTTATTTAACATTTTTGTATCAATCTTTTTTGGATCGCCAACAAATCCCAACTGTTGATCTATAGCTTTATCGATATGAATTACATTATTTTTTCTAACAGTTACAGACTCAGCTTTTGCTCCATAATTTATGATAGCGTCTCTTAGATCTGGATTTATCTCATTTAACAAAACATCTTCTACAACTTTTATTACATTTTCATCAGTTACTCTTAATCCAGAAATAAATTTATTTTCTAAATTTTGAGATTCTAGTTTTGTTTTGATTTGAGGACCGCCACCATGAATAACCGCAACATCGACATCTAATTTTCTTAAAATTGCAGCATCTTGCGCAAATGCTTTTGATAAACTTTGATCAGACATAACCTGACCACCGTATTTGAGAATTATTTTTTTATTTTTATATTTGTCAAAGTAAACTGATGCCTCTTGAATTGATGGACCAAGTTCTGGCCAAAAAGACTTTATATCCATCAAACCGTTTTCACCGTAGTCTTCTTCATAATGTAATACTGTTGAGCCATCGTAAGGACGTTACTTACAGTCCAATATACGACTAATCCAGAAGGAAAAGTTGCTAACATCACTGTCATTATCAAAGGAAAGAACGCAAAAATTTTTGCCTGAATTGGGTCTGGTGGAGTTGGGTTTAGCTTCATTTGAAAGTACATTGTAATACCCATTAATATTGGCCACACACCTATCATTAAAAACGAAGGAGGATTCCAGGGAATTAAACCAAATAAATTAAAAATTGTTGTTGGATCTGCGGCTGATAAATCTTTAATCCATCCAAAAAATGGAGCGTGACGCATTTCAAGAGTTACAAAAAGCATCTTATAAACGGCAAAGAAAATTGGAATTTGAATTAAGATTGGAAGACATCCTGATAAAGGATTTACTTTTTCTCTTTTATATAATGCCATCATTTCTTGCTGTGTTCTTTTTACATCGTCTTTGTACAATTCTTTTATTCTTAACGTTTCCGGCTGAAGAACTTTCATTTTTGCCATAGATTTAAAAGAATAGTTGTTAAGTGGAAAAAATAAAATTCTTACAATGAGAGTCAGAATAATAATTGCAACACCGAAATTTCCAACAATTTTAAAGATATAATCGATTACAAAGAACAAAGGTTTTGTAATAAAATAAAACCAACCCCAATCAATTGATAAATCAAAGCGGTCAATTTTTTCTATTTCAGTATAATTGTCGATCGGGTAAACTTCTTTTGCGCCAATAAATATTTTTAAAGTAGCAGAAGTGCTTTTTTGAGGATTCGCTATAGTTGGCTCTGATATTATAAAATTCGCTTTATAACTGTTAGCAAAGGAGTATTCACCTTTAAAAGATTTTCCGCTCTCAGGAATAATGGCAGACATCCAATATTTATCAGTAATACCAAACCAACCACTTTTCCCAGCATACGTTTTTTTCTCTTTTTCAATTGTTGAATATGTTTCTTCTTTTAAATTTTTATCTACAACACCAATTAATCCTTCATGAAGAATATAAAAATTTTCCGTAGTAGGCTTTGTATTCTTTGTTATTTGAGAATAGTGAAATAATTCAATTGTTTTGTTTTTTTCATTTCTGATTGTTTCTGTAATTTTAAACAAATATTTATTATCTACTTCAATCTTTTTAGAAAAAATAATTCCTTCTCTGTTATTCCACTCGAGAGTTACAGGAGTAGTAGGGGTTAATTTTTTACCATCTTTAATTTGCCAAATACTATTGTTATCTGGGACTTTAATATCTGATTTTGTTGTTGCCCAACCGGATTCTACAAAATATCCTTCATCAGATTTTTTAGGACTAAGAACAACAATTGGCTTGCTATTTTTATCTAAAGTTTCTCGGTAATTCTTTAATACAATATCATCAATTATAGCTCCTCTTAAAGATATAGAGCCAGCCAAATTACTATTCTCAATGGATACTCTGTCACCTTCTTTTAATGCCTCACCTCTGGAAATAGCTTTTGTTGGATTTGCTTTTGTAGTTTGAGGAGTTTCTGGTTTTTGAATATTAGTTTGAGTTTCCGTTTTACCTTGAATTTCAAGTCTTTTTCTTTGAGCTTCATCAGGATTTTCAAAGTACATTGACCAACCAATTAAAATCGCAGTTGATAATATGACCGCTATGATAACGTTTCTATTTTCCATTATTTATTTTTCTTATTTACAACAGGATCATAACCAAATCCGCCGCCTAAAAATTTAATAGGATGGCATCTTAAAATTCTAAGAATTCCCTTAAAACATCCTTTAATAAAACCAAATTCTTTTAAACTCTGCATAAAATATTCAGAGCATGTTGGATCATAATGACAAGCGTTATGAAAGAAAGGAGATAATAAAAACTTATAGAGCTTAATAAATTTTGTAAGAATAAAAGAAAAAAAATTATCTATTTTTTTTAACATTATTTTAACGAGCTAAATTTATATTCAAGTTCTTGTACAATTTTATTAAAATCAACATCATATATTTTTGATTTTGCAAAAACAGCATACTTATATTTATTGTTAAATGAATCAATCGCAGAAATGGCTTTGCGTGCAGCCATTTTTAATCTTCTTCTAATTTTATTTCTTTTTACGGCATTTCCTAGCTTTTTAGCCGAGACAAAGCTCATATGAATTTTATTTGTTTCAAGAGAATCATCTTTGTTAGTGTAATAAATTGTGAATAAGTCTGAACTTACTTTTTTTGCTGATAGAATTTTTTTGAATTCAAGATTGCCTCTAAGACTTTCAAATTTTAGAGTCTTGGGCATGGCTTAAGCAGATACAGTTTTTCTTCCCTTAAATCTTCTTCGAGCAATAACTTTTCGACCACCTTTTGTTGCCATACGTGATCTAAAACCGTGTCTTCTCTTTCTTACTATTTTACTTGGCTGAAAGGTTCTTTTCATTGTGATAATTAGAATTTGGCTATTTATAGGTAAATTGTTAAATCATGTACAGCAAAAGTTTTTATTTAATACGTTTTAAAAATGACGAAATTATCAAAGCTTAAAATTATTTTAGGATTAATTTATCTTTTAATAGTGGGTTTAGTAACATTTCTGTTTTTTCATTATGAGGTTTATAATTATTTTAGTTCTGATTTCATAAAAAATGATCGCAAAGTAATTATTAATTTTATTGAACAAAATATTTTTATCTACTCTTTTTTATTTTTTTTATTTTCTACCATTTGGTTCTTTTTACTTGGTTTTGGTTTTCCACTCATTATAGCAGCAGGTTTTATATTTGGTTCTTTTTTAGGCTCAATCCTATTACTTATGGGCTTTGCTATCGGTTCAACCGCTTTATATATTTTTGCAAATCATTATTTTAAAGATTTAGTGCTTAAGTATTTTTCAAGCAAATATAAAAGTTTAGACAGTCATTTTAAAAATAATGATTTTGCTTATTTATTATTTTTAAGATTAGTTCCTGGAATACCTTCGCAAGTCGGCACATTGATTCCAGTATTATTTAATATGAAACTTAAAAATATATTTCTTTCAAATATTTTTGGTGTGGCACCATCAATATTTATTTCAGTAAGTTTAGTATCAGGGATTAGTTCTAAAATTGAGGAAGGTTCACAGTTTAATTTAGATTTACTCTCGGATCCAAAAGTTTCTATACCCTTAACTGCCCTTGGTATAATGGTTCTAGCAGTTAATTTTATAAAACAAAAATTTTTTAAGAGCAAAATTTGAATAAGTTTTTTAAAAATAGTTTTTTAGAAATTAAAGATATTTGCATTCCTTTATATAAAATATTAATTCCGTTTATTTTTATAATTAAAATTCTAGAAGAAATTGGGATAGTAAAAATTATTTCAAATTTTTTCGAACCTATAGTTCAATTATTAGGTTTACCAGCAGAGTTTGGTATAGTTTGGGTTACAGCTATTATAATTAATGTTTATGCTGCCATTGTTCTTTTTATTAATATCGTCCCATCATTAGATTTAACAGTTGCTCAGGTTACAGTCTTAACGGTAATTATTTTAATTGCTCATAATATATTAATTGAAAGCGCCATCTCACACGCAGCTGGTGTTTCTTTCGTTTATGCTTCTATCTTGAGGATAGGAATTGCCTTTTTGGCTGGGTTTATTTTATATAGAATTTATTTCTATTTTGGATTTTTACAGGAAAAATTTAACTTAGTTTTAGAACAACGTGTCGTTCCAACGGATTATTACTCTTGGGTGTTAGGACAGATTGAAAACCTAATTTATATATTTTGTATTATTTGTATTTTAGTTTTTTCTCTAAATATTTTAAAAAAAATTGGTGTTGAAAATTTAATCAAAAGATTACTTGCAAATCCATTAAAGCTAATGGGGATCAGTTCTAGTGCAATAAATATTATTATTGTTGGTTTAACTATTGGGCTTCAATTTGGAGGGGGATTGTTAATTAAAGAAGCAAAATCAGGATCAATTAATAAACAAAGTATTCTGCTTTCTTTATCTTTATTAAATCTAGTACATGCTGTTATTGAAGATAGCATCTTGATGATTATCATTGGAGGTCATATTTCAGGAGTGTTATTTTTTAGAGTAATTTTTTCGTTATTAATTGTTTTTCTAATACTTTTTTTATACAAAAAATTTACATTAATATTTAACAAGTTAATATTTGTAAAAGTTTAAAATAAGCACCCGTAGTTCAATTGGATAGAATGCCAGACTACGAATCTGGAGGTTGGAAGTTCGACTCTTTCCGGGTGCACCAAACACTTTAATGCATATAAAATTTAAATTTAAAATTTAGACGTATTTATTGATTGATCTTAATTATTAAGAAGAATATAAAATTTACAAATGAGAGTTTCTAGAAATTCAAAATTACTTATTCCTTATCTAGAAAGATTTTACGATTCATCATCATATTATTCTTACACATTAATTCGATTTGTTGCTGGAGCAATGATGGTGCCCCATGGTTATAGCAAATTATTTGTTAATTTAAATGGCACAGTTGATTTTTTTAAAAGCGTTCAATTAGAACCTGCTTATCCCTTAGCACTTTACATTGGTATTTTAGAATTTTTTGGTGGAATGTTTTTAGCATTAGGTTTTTTAACAAGATTTGTTGCAATCCAATTAATAGGTCTTTTGGCAGTTGCAACTTTTTATATTCATTTAAAAAATGGTTTTCTTTGGGTTAAAGGTGGATATGAATATCCATTGTTCTGGTTAGTAATAATGATTGCAATATTTTTTAAAGGTGGAGGCAGAGCTTCAATAGATGGTTCTCTACCAAAAGAATTTTAATTTGTGTTTAGATATTTAAATAATCTTCCCTTAAATAAAGCTGTAATTGTTTTTTTAATTCTTATTGCTGCAGTGATACTATTAATCAGCTTGTACGTTTAACTCTTCTTTTACTAAAAGATTAATTGTTTTTTTCGTATTTTTAATTTGCATTGGCAAACAACCCAGAAATTCACCATCATACTGAACCGGTGTTTTAGTTTTAGAACTTATAAAAAAATCATCACTTGTAACTTTAATAAGTTTATCACTTTCTTTTAATTGCTTATTTAAAAGAAGAGTAAAAAAATAACATAAAAAATTTAACCTTGTTAAATTGCAAAATAGATAAGCGACTGTCTTTTTATCAAAAATGTTAGTGTCATTTGTTAATTTAAATGCGCCACCATAATACATCGCCTTTGTCACAATGATCCAGTTTGCTTTATATATTTTGTTGTTTGTAAGTATTTTTAGTTCATATTTTTTAAATAATAATAATTTTAAAGAGGCAACAAAGAAGAATAGTAATTTTTTAAATATATTTTTTAATACCAGAGAAGATTGGACTATTCTTACAATATCCGCATCATAGCCGGCGCTTGTCATTAAAATAAAATTTTTATTATTTACTGTGGGTACATAAACTTTTTTAATTTTGTTAGATAAAATAATTTTAGCTATTTCTTTCGCGCTTCCATGAATTCCAGCCTCTAAAGCAAAAATATTAGCAGTACCAAAAGGAATTATCGCAAGTGGCTTTTTATCATTCATTCCATTAACAACTTCATTAATGGTTCCATCGCCACCAGCCGCAACAATAACATCAAATTTATTGATGTTTACTTTACATAGAACCGTTGCGTGACCTGCTTTTTCAGTCTTAAAAATTTCAACATGATTTTCTTTAGATAAAATTTTATAAATTTTATTTAATTTATAATTTTTTAGAAAACTGATTTTTGCATTACATATGATGCAGATTTTTTTCATATAAATCTTTCTAAATAATTATTATTCGATAAGATATAAAAAAAATATGTTAAAAATTATATCCTCTATTGGTTTTTTAGTTACTTTAGTATTATTCTTAAATTCTAATATCACAGTTGAAATTCTCTTTGTTATCAACATCTTTTTCATAATAATATTTTTTTATAAACCAATATCCATAACAAGATCTTTTCAAAAAAATAATACAGAAATTTCAGACGATAAACTCACCAAAAATGATCTTCAGGAACTGTTTATCAATCAATTGGAAGATATAATCATTATTTTAAATAAATTTAATATTATTACTTATAGTAATAAAGCTGCGGTAGAAAATTTCGGATTAAATCTTGAAGGCAAACATATTGGTAGCGAAATAAGAATACCAGAATTGTTAGATGCAATTGATAATAATAAAATTGATAAAGAATTAAAAAAAATTGATATTGAATTAAAAATTCCAGTTTTTAAATTTTATAAAATTAGTATTATTTCTATAAAATCTGATCATACTTTAATTGTTATTAGAGATTTTACAGAAATGAGAAAAAGTCAAAATATGAGATCTGATTTTATTGCAAATGCAAGTCATGAGCTTAAAACTCCACTTGTATCCATAAAAGGATTTTTAGAAACTATTACTGACTCAGCAAAAAATGATCTCAAATCGCAAAAAAAGTTTTTAGAAATTATGAAATCAGAGGCAAATAAAATGGAAATTTTAATTGAAGATTTAATGTTACTAAGCAGAATTGAACTGCAAGAACACATAAGATTAAAAGATAAAGTTGATATTAAAGAAGTAATTGAAAATATTATCTTATTAAATTCTAAAAAGATTAGTGAAAAAAAACTCAATGTTAATTTGAATATAAAAGAAGGAGAAAGATTTGTTATTGGAGATAAAGAAAAATTATCAGCAGTATTTTTAAATCTTTTAGACAATGCAATTAAATATAGTGGAAATTCAAAATCTATTAAGATTGGAAGTGCCAAAAATACAAGTGGCTTAAAAAATTATAGTTCAATCTCAGTTATTGACGAAGGATTTGGAATAGCAACAGAGGACATACACAGAATCACAGAAAGATTTTTTAGAACTGAGAATGCTAAAAAATTAAAAATTGAAGGCACAGGATTAGGTTTGGCCATTACAAAACATATAATAAACCAACATCGTGGTGAGTTAAAAATCACAAGTAAGGTCGGAAAAGGTAGCGAATTTATTGTAAGTTTGCCTAAATATTAGTTTATTTGAGGGTATTTTATAATTTAAGAAAGACAATTCAACCAAAAGGTTAACTTTGTAACAAAAGTGTCATCTAATTGTAATAATTAAAACATCTTAAAAAATTAATGTACGTCCAATTAAATAACTAAGGATAATTATGATTAAATTAAAAACAATATTTATCACTGCAGTTGCTGTTATAATTTCATCTCAAGCAATAGCACGTGATCAAATAAAAATAGTTGGATCTTCAACTGTTTATCCATACACGACAGTAGTCGCGGAAAGATTTGGAAAACAGGGGAAATTCAAAGCACCGGTAGTTGAAAGCACGGGAACGGGGGGCGGATTTAAATCTTTTTGTGGAGGCGTAGGCGTTCAACATCCTGATATGACAGGGGCGTCTAGAGCAATCAAAAAAGATGAAATGGAACTTTGCATTAAAAATGGCGTAACTGAAATCCTAGAGTTACCAATTGGTAATGACGGTTTAACATTTGCTCATTCAATAAAAGCAAAGGATGCTAATTTTACAAAAGCTCAACTTTGGAAAGCAATTGCACATGATGTTGTAGTTGATGGAAAATTAGTAAAAAATCCATATAAAAATTGGAAAGAAATAGATAAGTCTTTACCTGACCTAAAAATTGAAATTTTAGTTGCTCCACCAACATCAGGCACAAGAGATGCTTGGGATGATTTAATAATGGGCAAGGGCTGCGACGAAGCTTTTAAAAAATTAGCAGATCCAAAAAATTGTACAAAATATAGAGAGGATGCAGCTGTAATCGAAGCAGGTGAAAACGATACTTTAATTGTACAAAAAATAAATTCAACACCAAATGCGTTTGGTTATTTTGGATATAGCTACTTAATTGCAAATAAAGATAAAATTAAAGCTGCAAAAATTGACGGAATTGCTCCAACAATTGAAGGGATACAGAAATATACTTATCCTGTTGCAAGACCATTATTTTTGTATGCAAAAAAAGCTCACGCTAATGTTATTCCAGGATTTAAAGAATTCTTAACTGAATACACTGGAAAAACAGCAGTTGGTTCAACTGGTTATCTTTATAAAGTTGGTTTAGTTCCAAATGCTAAAGAAACAGAGGAAAAAGTTAGAGACGTTGCTACTAAGTTAATAGCGATGAAGAACTAAATTAAAATTTAGTTAAGTTAATTGAATTTAGAGCCGAAATTATTTTCGGCTCTAAAATTAAAAGTCAGGCAGCATCAAATAATATAAGTCAAATGAATCTTACAATACTATCATTGATTGCTGTTTTTAGTTTATCTTGTTATTTTTTTGGAAAATCAAAAGTTTTAAAACAAACAAAAATAAGTGGAAAAAAATTCCACTCACTGCCCGAATACTATGGTTATTACTTAGCAGCTTGGTGCGGTTTACCAGCCTTAATAATATTATTTTTTTGGTCTTTTTCTGAATTATATATTGTCAAACTTTTTATTTTATCTGATTTTAGAGCCGACCCTTCAATTGATGAGAATAAATTAAATTTAATATTCTCTGAAATTAAATCCATTGCTGAAAAAAACTTTTCAGGCACCATTCCTCAAAATTTAGTGCCCTATGTTGAAAAATTTTTAAGTCTTAATAAGATTTTAGAATTATCAAAATTTGCTGTTATTTTTAGCGCAATAATATTTTCTTTATCTTTCGCATACTCTCAAATTTTAAAAAATATAAGAGCTCGAGAAAGTGTAGAAAAAGTAATTAGAGTTGTGATGTTCTTATGTGCGGCTATTGCGGTATTTACAACTTTTGGAATTGTACTTTCATTACTTTTTGAAAGTATTAAATTTTTCACGGCAGTTTCTATTTTTGACTTTATTACGGGAACTAATTGGGCTCCTGGTCGAGCCTTTGTAAGAGATGCATCAGTTCAAACCGCTGATGTCGAAAATGTATTTGGTGCAGTCCCTTTATTTTGGGGGACTTTTTTCATAGCAATGATTGCAATGTGTGTTGCAGTTCCAATTGGACTTTTTTCTGGAATATTTATGGCTGAGTATGCTTCTAGAAAAATTAGAAGAATAGTAAAACCTTTAATTGAAGTTTTAGCTGGAATTCCAACAGTAGTTTATGGTTTCTTTGCAGCATTAACTGTTGGCCCCTTTTTTAGAACTATCGGAGAGGCAGTTGGATTAAATGTATCTTCTGAGAGTGCTTTGGCAGCTGGAATGATAATGGGAGTTATGATTATTCCTTATGTTTCTTCGCTAACAGATGATGTGATTAATGCTGTTCCAGTTTCTTTAAGAGAAGGTTCTTATGCAATGGGTGCAACTAAATCTGAAACTATAAAAAAAGTAATTTTACCAGCTGCTCTTCCAGGAATTGTCGGGTCAATTCTTCTTGCAATATCAAGGGCTGTTGGCGAGACTATGATTGTTGTTATGGCAGCTGGACTTGGAGCAAATTTAACAATCAACCCATTAGAAGCGTCTACTACGATCACAACGCAAATCGTAACAATTTTAATAGGGGATCAATCGTTTAATAATCCAAAAACGCAAGCTGCTTTCGCTTTAGGTCTTACATTATTTTTCTTCACATTAGTTATAAATATTATTGCTTTAAACATTGTAAAAAAATTTAGGGAAAAATATGAATAATAAAGAAAAGGAAATTTTTCTTAGAAAAAGATATAGCGCTGAAAAAAGATTTAGATTTTTTGGAATTTCGTCAATCATTATAGCATTATCGTTTTTATGTATTTTGCTTATAAATATCTTTACTAACGGTTTAAGTGCTTTTTCAAGAACAGAAATTCTTTTAAAAATTAATTTTAATGAAAAAAAATTAGGGATTAATTCAAGTTCAACGGACAAAGAAATAAAACAAGCTAATTTTGATGAAGTGTTACAAGACGCACTATTAAGCTTGGCGCCTAATGCTCCGGAATTAAAACAAGCAGAATTAATGGATTTAGTTAGCATAGATGCAACAACTGAGCTTAAAAAGTTTTATTTAAAAAATAAAGATGTTTTAAATAAAACAGCAGAAGTTGCAGTGACACTATCGGATGATATTGATCAAGTGCATAAAGGTAATTTTCCAAGAGATATTCCAGAGGATAGAAGAAGATTTTCGGATTTTCAGTTAAAAATTTATGATGAGCAAAGTAGCAAAAATAAAATTATTAGTGAATTTAATTGGCCATTTATTTTTAATGCCGATTCAAGAGAACCAGAGATTGCAGGCGTAGGTGCTTCGTTAATGGGATCATTTTTTACTTTAATTGTTTGTCTGCTTTTATCTTTTCCCTTAGGAATTTTAGCTGCAATTTACTTAGAAGAGTTTGCCCCAAAAAATAAAATTACTGAGATTATAGAAGTAAATGTAAATAATTTAGCTGCAGTGCCATCTATAGTATTTGGATTATTAGGGCTTGGAGTTTTTTTAAATTATTTTTATTTACCAAGGTCAACACCATTGGTTGGGGGGTTAGTGCTTGCTTTAATGACTTTGCCTAGAATTATTATACCGTGTAGAGCAGCTTTAAAAGCTGTACCACCATCGATCAGAGAGGGAGCTTTAGCTTTAGGGGCTTCCAAAGTTCAGACGGTTATGCACAATGTTGTTCCTCTAGCTATGCCAGGAACTCTATCAGGAACCATTATAGGACTTAGCCAAGCATTAGGAGAAACAGCTCCACTTCTATTAATTGGAATGGTAGCCTTTATTAATGTTGTTCCATCCACTCCACTTGATCCATCATCAGTTTTGCCTGTACAAGTTTATTTGTGGTCAGAGTCAGCCGAAAGAGGATTTGTTGAAAAAACTTCTGCCACTATAATTATTTTAATTTTTTTCTTAGCGTTTATGAATTCGTTTGCAATATACCTAAGAAACAAATTTGAAAAAAAATGGTCTTAATATGAAAAATCAAAAAATAAAAATATCTACTAAAAATTTGAATGTTTTTTACGGAGCCAAGCAAGCATTGTTTGATGTAAATTTAGAACTGGAAGAAAAAAAAGTTACAGCGTTGATTGGACCATCGGGATGTGGAAAATCTACCTACATTAGATGCCTTAATCGAATGAATGATGTTATCGATATATGTAAAGTTGAGGGTTCTATAAAAATAGATGGGCAAGAAATAAATAAAAAAGATGTGGATGTAAATTTACTTAGAGAAAAAGTTGGAATGGTTTTTCAAAAACCAAATCCGTTTCCAAAAAGTATTTATGATAATATTGCATACGGACCGAGAATTCATGGTCTAGCAGACAATAAGAACGATTTAGATCAAATAGTTGAAAGCAGCCTAAAAAAAGCGGCTCTTTGGGACGAGGTAAAAGATAGATTAAATCAGCCAGGAACTGGACTCTCAGGAGGTCAACAGCAAAGACTATGTATAGCAAGAACTATTTCAATCAATCCTGAGGTAATTTTAATGGATGAGCCTTGCTCTGCTCTAGATCCAATTGCAACAGCAAAAATTGAAGAACTAATTGATGACTTAAAAAAAACGTATACAATTGTAATAGTTACGCATTCAATGTCACAGGCAGCAAGAGTTTCGCAAAATACAGGTTTTTTTCATTTAGGTAAAATTTTAGAGTTTAATTTAACAGAAAAAATATTTAAGAATCCTGATAATAAATTAACGCAGGACTACATAACAGGAAGGTTTGGTTAAAATGTCAGAACATATAGTTAGCTCATACGAAGGACAGTTAAAAACGCTACATAGTACAGTTTTAAAAATGGGGGCTTTATGTGAAAGTCAATTTTCTAATTCTATTATAGCTCTGTTAAAAAAAGATGAAGAGTTAATTGATAAAATTATTGGAAAAGACGAAAGAATTGATGAGTTAGAAAAAAAAATTGATGATCAAGTTGTTAATCTTATTACTTTAAGACAACCTATGGCAATTGATTTAAGAGAAACTGTATCGGCAATGAGGATTGCTGCAGAATTAGAAAGAATAGGGGATCTAGCAAAAAATATTGTTAAAAGAGTTAAATATATAAAAGTCGATCTTAATAATCCGGATTTCTCATTAATTAAAACCGCTTCTGAACTTGTGCAGAATAATCTGAAAAAAACATTGGATTCTTATTCTAAAAAAGATGAACAATTAGCTTTATCTGTGTGGAACAGTGACAAAGAAATTGATGTCATAATTAATAAACTGCTTGAAGACTTTTTAAATAATATGAAAAAAGAAAAAAAGAATATTGAGTCTTTAACCCACCTTCTTTTTGTTGCAAAAAATATTGAAAGAATTGGAGATCATTCAACTAATATTTGCGAGTATGTATACTTTTTAATTAAAGGAGAAGAAATTAAGGGAAATAGGCCAAAAGGTTAAATCAAAAATTAAATTAAGCAAAATGTTAGCTAACGTCCTGCTCGTTGAAGATGAAAAATCAATTGTAACTTTAATAAAATACAATTTAGAAAAAGAAGGTTTTAAAGTTTTTTGCTCAGAAACAGGAGAGGATGCTTTAAAAATTATTAAAGAGAAAATACCTGATTTAGTAATATTAGATTGGATGCTTCCTGACACATCAGGAATTGATGTTTGTAGACAAATAAAAATAGATAAAAAATTAAAAAATATACCAGTTTTAATTTTAACTGCCAAAGGTGAGCCTGATGATAAAATTAAAGGTCTAGAGGTTGGAGCTGACGATTATGTAACAAAGCCTTTTAATAATAAGGAATTATTATTAAGAGTAAAATCATTAATTAAAAGATCAAAACCTTCTTTACTTGAAGATTTAGGAATATTTAAAGATTTAAAAATTGATCGTATTACAAAAAAGGTTTTTAGAGAAAATAAAGAAATTAAACTAGGACCAATAGAATATAAGTTATTAGATTTTTTAATTAAAAGTCCGCAAAGAGTGTATTCGCGAGAACAGCTCTTAAATAATGTCTGGGGAGAAAATATTAATGTAGAAAGCAGAACTGTAGATGTTCATATTAGAAGATTAAGAAAAGCAATAAATATTGATAAAAAGAACGATTTAATCAGAACTGTTAGATCGTCTGGTTACTCTTTAGATTCTTAGATTAAGTCTATCGGTCTTTTAAAAAAAACTAATTTTCCACTATATTCATTAAGTTTCTTCCATTTTTTTATAGGAAAAGTTATTTTTGCAATACCTGATGTACTAAATTTCTTTTCTTTAAATAAAAAATAATTTTTTTTTATAAGTTTACTAACTAAATTTTTGCAAGCTGGCTCGTGATTAATAAGAAGGATATCTTTATAATTTTTTTTTGTTTTTTTGATTGTATTAAATATTTTATTTTCATCAGATAAGTATAATTTTTTAGAAAATAACTCTTTTTTAATTTTTATTTTTTTTTTTAATAATTTAAAAGTTTGTTTAGTTCTTTTAGAAGAAGAAATATAAGCAAGATCAAATTTTATCTTTTTCTTTTTTAGAAATTTAATTATAAATTTTATATCTTTTCTTCCTTTAGAAGACAGAGGCCTCTGAAAATCGTTAATATTAGGCTCATTCCAGCTAGATTTGGAATGTCTCATGACATATAAATTTAACATTATTGTAATATATTAAGTCATAGATTTTTAAATAAACTCACATGCAAAGAAAAGAAAAAAAATTAAACAAGTACATTAATCGAGAAATATCTTGGTTAAAATTTAATTTGCGAGTTCTTGCCGAGGCTTCAAATTTAAAAAATCCTATACTAGAGCGTTTAAAATTTTTATCGATTGCAGCAAATAATTTAGACGAATTCTTTATGGTCAGAGTTGCTGGAATTTATAATCAAATTAAAGATAAAGTTTCTTTCTTATCACATGACGGGCTTACAAGTGAAAAGCAACTCGAGCGCATAATTATTAAAACAAAAAAACTATTAGCAGCATCGAACGAAGCTTGGTCGAATTTAAAAGTTGATTTAAGCAAAGAAGGAATATTATTTGTATCTTATCGCGATCTTAATAAATCAGAAAAAGTTAGATTAAATAAAATATTTAGAGAAAATATTTATCCTATACTGACGCCATTGATTATAGATCCATCTCATCCTTTTCCATTCGTTCCTAATAAAGGACATTTTTTAGTGTTGTTATTAAATAAGAGAAATAAAAGTAAAAAATTTTTTGCTACAATCATGATTCCACAAAATATCGAACGTTTTATTAATATTAGCAACAGAGTTGATGTAAAAAAATATTTAAGCGTTGAACATATTATTAGTAATTACGTAAATTATTTATTTCCAGGCTATCATCTTAATAAATATACCTCAGTTAGAATTATAAGAGACAGTGATATTGAGTTTGAAGAAGAGGCAGAAGACTTAATACTGTACTTAGAAAAAGCTTTGAAGAAAAGACGAAGAGGTCGAATTGTTAAATTAGAAATAAGATCTAATGCCGATCCTTTATTAAAGAAATTTGTTTATAAAAAATTAGAAGTAACAGAGGATGAAGTATACGAGATGGATAGTTTTGTTGGCGTCCATCAGATTGACCAAGTTTACAATAAAAAAAATACAAATTTAGTATTTAGATCATTTAACCCAAGACAAGTTGAAAGATTAAAACAGTTCAATAACGATTATTTTTCAACCATTAAAGCCAAAGATTTTATAGTGCATCACCCTTATGAAACTTTTGATGCTGTTATTCAGTTTCTAAATCAAGCCGCCGAAGATCCTAATGTTATTGCTATAAAGCAAACGCTTTACAGAACCACCTCCGATTCACCAATTGTCAAAGCATTGGTACTAGCTTCAGAAAAAGGCAAATCAGTTACAGCTGTAGTTGAGGTTAAAGCAAGATTTGATGAAGAGACTAATATTAGTCTAGCCTCTACTCTGGAAAAAGCAGGCGTGCAGGTCGTTTATGGTTTTGTAAAACTAAAAACACATGCAAAAGCTAGCTTAATCGTCAGAAAAGAAAAAAGTAAATTAATTAGTTATGTGCATCTTGGCACTGGTAACTATCATCCTATTAATGCCAAAATATATACAGACTTGTCATTTTTTAGTTCAGATAAAATTATATGTGAAGATGTTGAGAAATTTTTTAATTACATAACAACTTATGCAGAACCTAAAAAATTAAAAAAATTAATTTTATCTCCGCTATCTTTAAGAACAAAATTATATTCATTAATAGATCAAGAAATTGAAAATAAATCAAAAGGTAAGCATGCTGAAATATGGATTAAACTTAATTCTTTAGTAGACAAAGCGATGATTGATAAGTTGTACCATGCATCTGCTGCTGGAGTTAAAATTTGCTTATTTGTTAGAGGTATTTGTTGTCTTAAACCTGGCATAAAAGGGCTTTCAGAAAATATTATTGTAAAGAGTATTGTTGGAAGATTTTTAGAACATTCAAGAATTTATTGTTTTGCCAATGGAGAAATAATGCCATCAAGATCTAATCTTGCATACTTTAGCTCAGCAGATTTAATGACAAGAAATTTAGATAGGAGAGTTGAATTATTTATACCCGTAGAAAATTCTACAGTGCACGAGCAGGTATTAGATCAAATTATGCTTGCTAATTATAAAGACGCCGAAAATAGTTGGTTCTTAAAATCTGATGAAAGTTATGAAAAAATTAAAGCAACGACAGAGGATAATTTTTCTGCACACAATTATTTCATGAAAAATCCTAGTTTGTCTGGTAGAGGTAGTTCTATTAATTTAAGTATGCCTGAAAAATTAAGATTAGTTAAATAATATAAAAATGATTTCACGAGAAAGAGATTTTATAAATAAAGAAGCAATTATCGATCTTGGATCTAATTCTATTCGAATGTTAATTTATGATAATATTCTAAATTCACAAATACCAGTTTTTAATGAAAAGGCCGTTTGTCAATTAGGAAAAAATTTAGATCGAACTGGAAAGCTTGACCCAAAAGGAGCTGAATTTGCTCTGACTGTTTTAAAACGATTTAAGCAGATACTTAGTAATCTTAAGGTTAAAAAATATAAAGCTATCGGGACCGCCGCTCTTAGAGAGGCGACTGACGCTAAAGAATTTATTATTAAAGCTCAAAAAATTATTAAAAAAAAAATTATAATTTTATCTGGGAATAAAGAAGCTGAAAATTCTGCGCTTGGTGTTGTTATAGGTTTTCAAAAAGTAAATGGAGTTGTAGCTGACTTAGGAGGGGGAAGTTTAGAGCTTGCTAGAGTAGAAAAAAATATTATTCATGAGAAAATATCACTTCCATTAGGTGTTTTAAGGCTCTTCAACCAACCAAAAAAAAACAAGAATAAGGTAAAAAAAATCATAAGTTTTTACTTAAATAAAATTGAATGGCTAAGAAAAAATAAGGTTAAAAACCTTTATTTATGTGGAGGGACTTGGAGAACCCTTATGAACGCACACATGATAAAGACTAACTACCCCTTAGCTATTTTGCATCAATATAAACTTTCTGGTTCCGAAACTTTAAAATTTGCTAATAAACTAAACACTGTAAAAGCAATTAAATATGAGAAGTTAGCTTCAGCTACTAAATCTAGAACTAATTATATTCCAATAGGAGGATTCATATTATCAAACCTAATTAGAATTTGTGATCCAGTTAGTGTTTTTCTTTCGCAATCAGGAGTTAGAGAAGGTTCTTTGATAAGTAGACCTTATTTAAAAGTTCTGCAGAATAATTCATTGAATAGATCCGTACATTTTATTTCTCATAAAAAAGCAGATTATGCAGCTAATTACCTAAAATTATATAATTTTATTAAGAATCTTTTTTCAAGCAATGAAGAATATTTTCCTCATAGACTTTTGCTACCAGCTTGTTCGTTAAGTAATTTTGATTGGGGTCTAGGGGTTTACCAAAGAGCTGAATTAGTTTTTCAAGAAGTTATAAATGCGCCTATCTTAAAATTATCTCACAGCGATAGAATTAAACTTGGATTAGTTTCTTTTTGGAGACACTGTTCTACTAAATATTATCCAAATGTTGAATTTGTAAAATTACTAAGTAATGAAGAAATTTCAGCTTGTAAGCGGATTGGTGCAGCTTTGCGATTAGCTTCTTCAATCGGTGTGATATCTAATATATTTTTTGATAAGATAAAAATTTATAAGAATAGTGATAAAGATTTAATTCTAAAAGTTTCTAAAAAAGATGCACAAGTAATTTCAAATCAAGTCCAAAAAAGATTAAAATCTTTGGCAGATGAAATGAAAATAAAATCTAAGATTACTTACACTAATTAAGCAGACTTAATTTTCTTTTCAAGAAACTCTGGAAGCTCTTCTGTTGTTCCTTTTGTGCTTTTATTATCTTCCTCCTCATTTTTCCAACCTTTAGGCTGGTAAGCATGAAGAACGTGTAATTTACAGTAAACTCTTTCTTCCATGGGATTTCTTCCACAGAAATAAAAATTAGCTTCATCTGGATGTCCAATAGGCCATCTGCAAGTTTTTTCATTTAAATTTTCTAAACTAGTTGGATTTTCAGGCTCAAAATCTTTCTCAATAATAATAGCTCTAAGACCACGGGGTTTTCTTAATCTTTTTAAAGGAACGCTATTTTTATGATGAAACTTGTTTTCGCTCTTTTGAATATAAATATTTCTAGAATGAGATCTGCCAGCAAGTCCTAAACGGTGTGATTTTCCAATAACAGCATTTCTAGAAATACCATCACCTAGCATTCCAGCTATTTGGCTCGCAGTATGACCTTCGTTCCAAAGCTTTTTTAATTGTTCAGTTTTTTCTGGCGTCCATCCCATAAACACGGGTTAAATACTATATGTAGTCTAAGCTAAAGTAAATTATACTATATATAGGCTAAAAAAATGTAGATAAATCAGTGATTTATTTAATTTACATAAATTTATCCACATTTATCTATATATTTTAATAATACTTAAAAATATGAGCGCAATTAAAGATTATAAAATTAGAATTCCACAAGTCATATCCATTAACTGGATTGGATTTTACACGCTTTATAAAAAAGAAATTTTAAGATTTTTGAACGTTTGGATTCAAACGGTATTTTCACCAGTAGTAACGCTAGTGCTTTTTTTAGCTGTTTTTACAATAGCTTTAGGACTTAATAGAAATAATATTTTAGGACATGAATATGGAGTGTTTATATTACCAGGTCTAATTTGCATGCAGATCTTGCAAAATGCTTTTGCTAATACTTCCTCATCATTAATGATTGCTAAAGTTCAGGGAAATATCGTCGATATTTTGTATCCACCGCTTAGTCCTATGGAAGTAACAGCTGCAATGCTTTTAGGAGCAATCACAAGAGGTTTGGTTATTGGATTCTTTTCAGTGTTAATTATTATTCCGTTTGCGCATATACCGGTTCATAATATTTTTATAATTCTTATATTTGCATTACTGGGTTCATCAATGCTTGCTTGTTTAGGATTTATTACAGGATTATGGGCTCAAAAGTTTGATAATATGGCAACAGTTACAAACTTTGTTATTGTTCCTTTATCATTTTTATCAGGAACTTTTTATTCTATACAAAATCTACATTCAGCATTTTATTATATTAGTCATGCAAACCCGTTCTTTTATGCCATTGATGGATTTAGATATGGATTTTTAGGACAGGCTGATGGATCTATTGTTATAGGATTCTTTTACTTAACATTTATCAATTTAGCTTTATGGGTAATATGTTATATCCTTTTTAAAAAAGGATATAGAATTAAAAGCTAATTTTCATGAGTTCAGTATTAGGTACATATAAAAGAAGAGAAGTTTCTTTTTCAGAAGGAAAAGGAACTTACCTTACATCAACCACAGGAGAGAAATATTTAGATTTCGTCTCTGGTATTGCTGTAAATTCTTTAGGACATTGTCATCCTCATTTAGTTGAGACTATAAAAAAACAATCTGAAAAATTGTGGCATGTATCTAATGCTTTTACAATTCCTGAACAGGAAAAATTAGCTAAAAGATTAACAGATAATACTTTTGCTGACTTTGTTATATTTGTAAATTCAGGAGCAGAGGCAACTGAAACAAGTATTAAAGTTGCAAGAAAATATTTTTTTGAAATAGGTCAGCCTGAAAGAAATAGAATTATTACTTTTGAAGGTGCTTTTCATGGAAGAACTTTAGCCGCTTTATTTGCAGCTAATAATAAAGAGCATACGTTAGGATTTGGCCCTAAAGTTGATGGTTTTGATCAAGTTCCATTTGGAGATCACGCGGCTTTAAAAAAAGCGATTACAAAAAATACCGCTGCAATCATGCTTGAAACCGTTCAAGGAGAGGGCGGAGTTAGAGTTGTTCCAGATTATTGCTTGAAGCCTTTAAGAAAACTTTGTGATGAGAATGGTATTTTACTTATTTTAGATGAAGTTCAATGTGGAATTGGAAGAAGCGGAAAATTTTTTGCATTTGAATGGGCTAACATTGTTCCAGACATTGTTCCTATTGCAAAAGGAATTGGTGGTGGTTTTCCAATAGGCGCATGCTTAGTAAGTAAAAAAGTTGCAGTTGGAATGAAACCAGGATCGCACGGCAGTACATTTGGAGGAAATCCTTTAGCGATGAGTGTTGGTAATGCGGTATTAGATATTGTTTTACAAAAAGGATTTTTAGAAAATGTTCAGGAAGTTGGTAGTTATTTTGAGACAAAATTAAAAGAAGTACAAAAAAAATATAGTAATGTTATTGAACAAGTAAGGGGTATTGGTCTTTTAAGAGGAATTAAGTTAAAAGTAGATAATAATAAGTTTTTAGATCATTTATTTCAAAATAAGATGCTAGCAGTAAAAGCTGGCGATAACGTTATAAGATTACTGCCTCCGCTTATTGTTGAAAAAAAAGATATTGATGAAGCAATCAAAATAATCACGAAAACTTGTTCTGAATTTTAGTTATGAAACATTTTTTAGATTTAAGTTTGATTGAAAAAAAAGATTTAAGACAGATTGTCGAAAACTCTAAGACAAGAAAAAAGAATAGAAATAATAAAGGCAAAGTTCTTATTGATAAAGACAATCCTTTAGAAGGAAAAATGCTACTGATGGTTTTTGAAAAGCCATCTACAAGAACAAGACTATCCTTTGATTTAGCAATGAGACAGTTAGGTGGTCAGACGATAGTTATTAATTCTGAGAATTTGCATGTTGGTATTGGCGGAGAGACAATTGCTGATACAGCAAGAATCTTCTCAGTTTTCTCAGATATTATTATGCTTAGAACTTTTGAGCATAGTACTTTATTAAAATTTTCTGAGCTTCTTACAGTGCCTATTATAAATGGACTAACGAATGACAGTCATCCTTGTCAGATTTTGAGTGATGTTATGACATTTGAAGAAATCAAAGGATCAATACAGGGTAAAAAAATTGCTTGGGTTGGTGACGGTAATAACGTTACTAATTCTTTAATGGAAGCGGCTACTCAATTCGATTTTGAATTAAAAATTGCCTGTCCAAAAGATTTTATGCCATCAAAAAAAGTTGTTGCTTGGGCTAAGAAGAAAAAAGCAGATATTGAAATATTGCACGATGCAAAAGATGCGGTGGATAATGCAGATTGCGTTATGACAGACAAATGGATTTCTATGGGTGATAAAGGAAATTTAAGTAAAAAAAGAAAAGCATTTAAGAACTTTCAAGTTAATGAAAAATTAATGAAAATTGCAAAAAAAGATGCAATTTTTATGCATGATTTACCAGCACAAAGAGGAGAAGAGGTAAGCGCTGGTGTTATTGATGGTAAGCAATCTGTGGTATGGCAACAAGCTGAGAATAGACTGCACTGTCAAAAGGGAATTATTGAGTGGTGCTTAAAAGGTAAATGATTGAAAGAGCAATTGTTTTAGCTGCAGGCTTTGGAAAAAGAGTTCTTCCCCTTACAAATACTACACCAAAACCATTACTCAAAATTAACAATGTTAGTCTACTTGAGAATACTTTAAATTTTTTAAAAAAATTTGGAGTAAAAAGTTTTGCCATTAACACTCATCATCTTGGAGAGCAAATAGAAGCTTTCGCTGAAAAGAATAAAAGCATTTATGATATTAAAATTTTTAAAGAGCAAGAAATCCTAGGCACAGGAGGCGGAATTAGAAATGCCTTATCATTTTTTTCCGACAAACCTTTTATCTCTATTAACAGCGATACAATTTGGTCTGACGAATATTTATCTCCATTAAAAAATTTGTACAAAAATTTTACACAACACAATGCCAACTCGGGTCTTTTAATGATTAAGAGAGAGAATAGTTTTGATAAAACTTTAAAAGGTGATTTTACCATAAAATCTGAACCTTTTTTATTTAGGCAACCTGGGGATACTAATAATTTAATTTTTACAGGATGCCAGATTATTAATCCTGCATTGCTAAAAAATAAAAAAAATGAAAATTTTTCAATCCAACCAGTATGGGATGAAGTAATTGCTGATAAAAAAATGGTTGGAGAAGTTGCTCCAAATATATTTTACCACGTTACGGATTTACCAATTTACGAGAAGCTAAAACAATTAGATCTTATTGGTTAATTAATATTTTTTTCGCTCTTTTTTGATCAAGATATAAATACTTTGATACGCTCATATCGCTTTTCAATGTAATATGAATTGGATTTCCAGTTGGGATTTCTAATTCAATAATTGAGCCATCAGTAATGTTAAATATTTTTTTACAAAGAGATCTTAAGCTATTGCCATGTGCTGAAATGATTACATTTTTTTCTTTTTTTAAAATAGGTAAAATATTTTTTTCATAATAAGGAATAACTCTTTTAAAAGTATCTTTTAAAGATTCAGTATCAGGAATTAAATCCTTACTAATTTTTTTATAAATTGGATAATTTGCTGGATGATTAGGATCACTTTTATCCATAGGTGGAGGAGGGCTATCATAACTTCTTCTCCAAATTTTTACTTGTTGTTCACCATGTTTTTTTGCAGTTTCTTCTTTATTAAGACCCTGCAGAGCCCCATAATGTCTTTCATTTAATTCCCAAGCTTTAAATATATTTTTGATACTTAAATCTAGTTTTTTATTTATTTCATCTAAAGTTAAAATGGCTCTTTGTTGAAAAGAAGTGAATGCAAAATTAAAATTGATATTAAGATTCTTAATTAAAGAACCTGCTTGTTGCGCCTCTTCTATTCCTTGCTTCGTAAGCTCAGAATCGTACCAACCTGTAAATCTATTTTCTAAATTCCACTGACTTTGACCGTGTCTTACTAGAATTAAATTATACATTTTTTATTTTTTAAATTGTGATACTAAAAATTTATGAGTGATTATAAATTATTTTACATGACTTGTAAGAATAAAGTTGAAGCAAATAAAATCGCTTATGACCTTGTTAAAAAAGATCTAGTTGCATGCGCAAATATTATTCCAAGTGTTAAATCTTATTTTAAATGGAATAAGAAAAAAGTTAATATTGCAAAAGAGAATATTCTTATTGGGAAAACAGTGAAGAAAAATATTAATAAAATTATTACGCATGTAAAAAAAATTAGCTCTTATGAATGTCCATGCGTTGTTTTTTTAGATATAAAGAATGGGAATAAAGATTTTCTAAGTTGGATTAAAAGCTCTACCAAATAAAATTATTTAAACTAAGTTAAGTTTAATGATTCGAAATAAATTTAAATTTTTATTATATTTTTCCCTTTTATTTATCACTTCCTGCATTTCTGCACCAAGAGACACTTCAAATACATGTCTAATGTTTACTGATAATTATTTTTGGTACAAGTTCGTAAAAAATTCAGAAAAAAAATGGGGAGCGCCTGTAGAGTTGCAGATGGCAATTATTCAAAGAGAATCTGATTTTGATTGGCTAGCAGCGCCTGAGTGGGATAAATTGTTTAAAGTTATTCCTTATAAAAGAAAATCCAGTGCATTTGGATATTCTCAAGCAATAAACAAAACCTGGGATCAGTTTGTGCGTGAAACAGATCAGCCGCTTGCTCTTAGAATAAGTTTTAACGATTCAGTGGATTTTATAGGCTGGTATATTAACAAAAGTAATCAAATATTAAAAATTCCAAAAGATGATTATTTTAAACAATATATTGCCTATCACGAGGGTTGGGGAAGCTTTAAAGATTATAAAAAATCACCAAAAGTTATTCCTTATGCAAGAGAAGTGGATAGGGTTGCAAAAAAATATAAAGCACAACTTAATCAGTGCAAAAATCAACTGACGACGAATAAGTATTTTATTTACTAGAAGCCTCTTTTAATTGTTTTTCAAGTTCAATCTCAACAGCATCCATTCTTCCAGTATTTTTTCCAATAATTAAATACATCACGGGAATTACATAAAGAGTAAAAAGTGTTGCAAAAAGCATTCCCATAAAAATAACGATACCAACCGTTGCTCTGCTCGCAGCACCAGGACCTGTTGCTATAATTAACGGAACAACGCCTATAATAGTTGCAACCGAAGTCATTAGAATAGGTCTTAATCTAACTCTACATGATTCAATGATTGCCTCTTTTAATTGCAAACCTTGAGTTCTTAATTGATTTGCAAATTCCACTATTAAAATACCATTTTTGGCGGCGAGACCTATTAATACAATTAATGCAATTTGGCTGTAAATATTTAATGAACTACCAATTACCCAAAGCCCAATAATTCCACCGAGAATAGCAAGGGGAACCGTCAACATGATAGTTAATGGATGTCTCCAACTTTCAAATTGCGCAGCTAAAGATAAATAAGCTGTGAATAATGCAAGTATGAAAATAAAATAAATATCGGAACTTGTATTTTTAAATTCTAAAGATTCACCTTTGTAATCAACTCTAGCGTTTGCTGGTAATTTTTCTTTGGTAATACCTTCTAAATAATTCAGAGCTTCGCTAATAGTATAGCCACCAACTAATCTTGCAGAGATAGTAACTGCTCTTTGTCGGTTATATCTATTTAAAGATGTGTATGTAGATTCTTCATAAAAAGTTGCAACGCTTGTAAGGGGAACTAATTTCCCAGAACTAGATCTTACAACTACTTTATTTAGATTAGAAGGTTCACGTCTATTCTTAACATCCGCTTGTAGCATTACAGAATATTCTCTTCCGTCTTTTGTATATTTTGTAACTTCTTTAGAGCCAAACATTGTTTCAATTGTTTTTGCTATAGAATCAACTGAAACACCAAGGTCTGCAGCTTTGTCTGCATTAATTTTAATTTTTAACTGAGGCTTTGTTAGATCTAAATCATCATCTACGTTTACTAAATTTTTATTTTTTACAATTTCTATTTTTAATATTTCCTTCCATTTAATTAGTTCTTCGTAAGTATTTCCTTTTAATACAAATTGAACTGGTTTTTCACCAGCACCACCTCTTAGACCTTGAGGCATAATCGGAAATGCTTTAACGCCAGGGAAAGAATTAAGTTGTTGGAATATTCCACCTAAATTTTCGCTAGAGAATTTTTTTCTTTTTCCCCAGTCCTCTAGTAAGACTATTAAAAAACCAGTGTTTACTTGATCAATACCACTTTGAAATCCAGGAACTCTTACTAAAATTTCTCTATAAAGCCCTTTTCCTAAATCAGCTAAAAATATTTTTTCTATATTTTCAACTTTTTCTTTAGTGTATTCAAATCCTGAACCATCGGGAGCTTGGATTACCACATAGAACACGCCTCTATCTTCAGGAGGAATTAATTCTTTAGGAGTAATTTTAAATAAAATAATTACTGAAATTAGAACTCCAACTAAAAAAATAATAATTTCTTTTTTTTTATAAAGTAACAAAAGTAGAGTTTCAAAATAAAAATTAGAAAATTTATCTAAATAGGAATCAAATTTTTTTAAAAAATTTGGTTTTGAGTGCGATACTTTTAGATATTTAGAAGCAAGCATCGGAGACAATGTAAGCGCAACAAATGCAGAAATAACAATTGAGAATGATAAAGTTAAAGCTAATTCTGTAAACAATTTACCAACAATTCCTTTTACAAAAACAAGAGGCACAAATACCGCAATCAAAACAACTGTTGTTGCAATAATTGCAAAAGAAACCTGGCTTGCTCCTTTATAGGATGCAATTAATGGAGATTCTCCACCTTCAACTCTCCTGTAAATATTTTCTAACATCACAATAGCGTCATCGACGACTAGACCAATTGCAATAACAAGTGCCATTAGAGTAAATAAATTTAAACTGAAATTTGCAGCATAAATTAATAAGAAAGTCGATATTAAAGAAACGGGTATTGCAAGAGCAGGAATGATTACAGAGGTTAAGTTTCCTAAAAATAAATAAATAACTCCAACAACAAGAGCAACGGATATAAATAAAGTTACATAAACTTCATTGACCGCAACACGAATATAATTTGATCTATCGAAGGCAACATCTAATTGTATACCTTCAGGCAGATCTTTTTTAACCTCGGTTAATTTTTTTTTAATTCCATCAACAACAGCAATAGTATTAGAATTTGATTGTTGGTAGATTCCAATACCAACTACAGGATCCCCATTTCCTTTAAATAAAGTTCTTAAATTTAAAGGGCCTAATTCAACTCTAGCAACATCTTTAAGTCTTACTAAAGATCCGTCCCTAGCTCTTTTAATCGGTAAATTTTTAAAATCTTCAATGTTTTTATAATTCTTATCTACTTTAATATTAAGATCTATACTTTTAGACTCTAATCTCCCTGCAGGTAGTTCAATATTTTCTTTTAATAAAACTGATTCAATATCTGAAACAGTTAAATCTCTAGCTGACAAAGCCGATGGATTTATCCATACCCTTAATGATATTTCTTTTTCACCAGATAAAATGATTTGACCAACTCCATCAACACTTGAAAAATAATCTTTTAAATATCTGCTTGCATAATCACTAAGATCTAAGTCATTTAAGTTTTTACTTCTTAATCTCAGCCATATTGCCACCTGATTACCTTCTGAAGTTTTAAATATTTCGGGACGACTGGCATTATCAGGCAAATTATCAATAATTCTTGATACTCTGTCCCGAATATCATTTGTTGCTTCATCAACACTAACGCCTGGTTCAAATTCCATCTTAACAACCGATCTTCCGTCCTCACTTCTAGAATCTATGGTAGCTAGACCAGGAGTTCCGCCAACAATATCTTCAATTTTTTGAGTAATTTGTGAGTCTACAATTTCTGCTGAGGCTCCTTTATAAACCGTTCTTACAGTTACTATACTTGGATCAATATCTGGAAGTTCCCTAACTGCTATTTTATTAAATATAACCAAACCAAATATAATTAGAATTATCGACATCACAGTTGCAAAAACTGGACGCTTAATACTTATGTCGGTTAAGAACATTTCTTATTTATTAATTAATTTTATTTGCGCCTTGTCTCTAACTTTTGAAACGCCTTCTATTACAATTTTATCGCCAGGATTAAGACCAGAAACTATTTCAACTTTTCCAAAATTTCTAATTCCTGTTTTTACCTCTGTTAGTGCAACAGACTTATCTTCTATTACTTTGTAAACTACAGTTCTATTTCCCTGTTGAATTATTGATTCTTCAGGAACTCCTAAAGATTGTTTTTCATTATATATAATTTCTACATTCACTAACATTCCAGGAATTATTTTATAATTAGCATTTTTGATTTTTACTTGAACTAAAATAGATCTTGTAATCGGGTCAACTCGAGCACTTACAGTATCTAATGTTCCAGTAAAAACTTCATTAAACGCCTCTGAACTTGCTTTAATTTTTAAATCTTTTTTAAGAATATTTAAATAACTTTCAGGAACTTTTATATCGAGTTTAATCGTTTCAATATCGTCTAAGGTTGCGATTATAGAATCTTCACCACCCAAAATTCCAGGTGTAATTTCTCTAACTCCTAGTCTGCCACTAAAAGGAGCTGTAATTTTATCAGTCTTCAGCTGAGCAATTAATTGATTTTTTTGTATCATTAAATTTTTGTCAAATTCTAAAGAGCTAATTAATTCTGTTTTTTTAATACGAATAGAAAATGATTGATTAGCTAATGCAGTTCCAAATGTTTCAATTTTTTGGTAAAATTCTAATTTTTTTACTTCTTCAGCAATGACTTCAGTTGGTTTTACTTCATTAATTTTTTTTTGAATAAAATTATTTAAAATCATTCGACCAGAAATGATCGCAACCACAAGAATAAAAATGATACTGACAGCTATTATTATTTTTTTTGAAGTATCCATGAAGATGCATGTAATAACATGCTTTAATTGAAAAAAAAATTTCTTTGTTATTGAAATATACTTGATTCTAGAGGCTTATTTATTGACTAGCCCATTCAGTCCATGACCCATCATAAACCGAGAATTTTTTTCCTTCTATAACTTCAAAGGCCTTAGCAAGAATGCAGGCGGTAACACCTGAGCCACAAGAAAATACAACGGTGGAATTTTTATTAATATTTATTTGTTCAAATTTTTTTTGAAGTTCTTCTTTAGATAAGAAACATTTGGTAATAGGATCAATGCATTCTACCCAAGGCATATTGCAGCTTTTAGGGATAGATCCACTTTTTATATCTGGCCTTGGTTCATTTTCAATTCCATCAAATCTACCTTTGCTTCTAGCATCAACTAATTCAAATTTTTTTTTCTTAATATTTTCTTTAACTTGATCAATTAACACAAGCATTTCATGTTTTGTGATGCATTTAAAATTACTTTTTAAAAAGTTTTGCCCAGGTCCATTTTCTATTTTTTTATTTTCATTTTTCCATTTAACCAAACCACCATCTAGTATGGATATTTTATTATGACTAAAATAATTAAACATCCACCAAACTCTAGGAGCACTAAAAATACCAAGACTATCGTAAACTATAATATGATCTGAGTTCTTAATTCCAAGTTCAGAGGTAAGTTTTTCAAATAGATTTGCAGAAGGAATTGTGTGAGGAAATTTTGCTAAAGGGTCTGAAAATTTATCTATATCAAAAAAAATTGATCCTGGGATATGTTCTTTTAAGAATTCATCTTTACCAATTCTTTTAGTATTTGGCATATGCCAAGAACAATCTAGTATTTTAATATCTTCTTTATAAATATTTTTTTCTAACCATTCTGTTGTAACTAACGACATTAATATTTTCCAAGTTTTTTTAGATACTTCTGATGATATTCTTCTGCCAAATAGAATTCATTAAATTTAGTAATTTCTGTGACAATATTATTATCAAACATACTTTGATTCATTGCTTTTTTAGATTCTTCAGCTTCAAGTTTTTGTTTATTATCTAAATAAAATATCGCTGAACGATATTGTTTGCCAATGTCAGGTCCTTGTCTATTTAAAGTAGTTGGATTGTGACAAGACCAAAAAACATTCAATAGTTCTTTGTAAGTTATAATATTTTCATCAAAATTGACTCTTACCACTTCAGCATGACCCGTTTCTTCATAGCAAACTTGCTCATAAGTTGGGTTTTTAGTTTCTCCTCCAGTGTAACCCACCTCAACTTTTGTAACACCCTTTGTAAGATCAAATTTTTTTTCAATACCCCAAAAACACCCAGCTGCAAAAATAGCAATACCCATAAAAAATTTATATTAAGTTAAATTTATATTAAAGTTATTTTTATATGTTATGAAAAGATTTAGGTAAAATATATTGATGCTATCATCTAATAGAACAGGTTCTTTTTATATGCTGTTAAGCGTTATCTGTTTTTCTGTGATGGATATTTTAGTTAAATTAACAACAAGTAATTATCCAATCGGTGAGATTGCTTTTTTTAGAGGGTTATTTGGATTAATTCCTATTTTTTTCTTAATCCCTAAAGATAAAGCATTTACTTTTTTTAAAACTAAAAAACCCACATTGCATTTTATAAGAGCTTTTGCCGGAACATTTGCAATGATCTCAACGTTTATTGGTGTAAAATATATGAAATTAGCTGACGTGGTTTCTATTGCTCAAGCAACACCAGTGTTTGTAACAATTTTTTCAATAATTTTTTTAAAAGAAGTTGTTGGTTATAGAAGATGGTTGTCGGTTATAGCGGGGCTGATTGGCGTTCTGTTTATTACTAAACCAGGAACTAGTCTTTTTAATATATATTGTATTTTCCCAATTTTTTTCTGCATCGGATTTAGCATTGTTGCAGTTTCAATTAAAAGATTATCAAAAACTGAACCAGATTATTTAATAGCTTTTTATTTTACAGCTTTGTTAATAATTATTAGCTCTACAGCATTTTTTTTTGAAGAATGGAAGATGCCGAGTGTTTTGGACTTTTTTTATTTATTCATGATAGGAATTTGCGGATCTATTGCAAATTTATTTATGACAACAGCATATAGAAGAGCTGATGCATCATTAATAACACCGCTTAAATACCTAAGCGTGTTATCTGCAATTTTTTTCGGTTATTATATTTTTTCTGAGATTCCTTCAGTTTCAACAATTATTGGTGCAATAATAATTATTATTAGTTCTTTTATAATATTTAAGCGTGAACAAGTAAAAAATAAGAAGCGTTAGTTTGTAATGAAAAAAGTTAAACCACCACATTATTGGCATGAGGCAAAGAAATTTTTATCTAAAAAAGATAAGAAATTAGCAAAAATTATTAATCAATACGATGGTCATTTAATTACAAGAAATGATCCGTTCTATTCATTGTGTAGAGCCATTATAGGTCAGCAAATTTCGGTAAAGGCCGCAGATTCAATATGGTTAAAATTTGAAAAAGTTATTAAAAAAATTACACCAACAAATTTAATAAAGTTAACGCGAGCAAAACTTGTCTCTATTGGCTTGTCACGTCAAAAAATTTTGTATTTGAGAACGATTGCAAAAGAATTTTTTGATAAAAAACTAGATATAAAAAATTTACAAAAAATGTCAGATGAAGAGGCTATAAAGCACTTAGTTAGAATTAAAGGCATAGGAATTTGGACTGCACAAATGTTTCTTATTTTTAATCTTAATCGGTCAAATATTTTTCCATTTTCAGATATTGGCTTAATCAAAGCAATTTCTATAAATTATAAAAAAGATTATCCTTTAAAAAAAGATCAGTTAGATTTTTTTAAAAATAAATGGCATCCATACACAACGGTTGCCACTTGGTATATGTGGAGAAGCATAGATCCTGTGCCAGTTGAGTATTAAATTCCCTCAACAATCATAAGGTCTCTAACAACAGTATTTTTGGCTATAGACCAAGCTTCTTGATAATTTTTTGATTTGTAACAATTTAATGCAGCATTATAATCACTGAATTCCCAAATGACAGTTCGAATAAATTCTTCGCCTTCAAGAGTAATATATTTTCCTCCTCTCACTAAAGGCTTTCCCCCAAAATCAGTAATAGCTTTCAAAGCTTTTTCTGCATAACTGCCTAATTTTTTTACATCTTCCGCTTTTTTATATTTTGCAATCCAATAACCTTTCATGAATTTCTCCTATTTTAGTTTGATTAAATGAATATATATTTTTTTTATTACATTAAAATAAAACAATGTCAGTTGAATTTGAAGGCTCTAGGGAATAAATTAGATCAATTCAAAAAATAAATTAGATATTAAATTGCAAAACATCGATAACAAACAACAGTTAATAGAATATTTTTTAAAAGGTTCTAAAACTAAAGATAGTTGGAGAATTGGAACTGAGCATGAAAAGTTTTTATTTGATTTAAAAAATAAAAACCCAATTCCTTATGATGGCGATATTAGTATTGTAAAAATTTTTTCTGAACTTATAAAAAATAATTGGGTACCAATTAAAGAAGGAAAAAATATTTTAGGTTTAGTTAAGGATAAAAAAAATATTACTTTGGAGCCAGGTTTACAATTTGAATTATCAGGAGACGCTGTTGAAAATATTCATCAAACTTGCAATGAAATCAATTCTTATTTGAAAGAATTAAAGATTGTCTGCGCTAAATTAGGAATAGGTTTGTTAGGAAATGGATTTGCCCCCATTGTAAAGTTAAGTGATGTTTTTAAATCTCCAAAAAGGAGATATGAAATTATGCGAAAGTATATGCCAAGCGTTGGTCGAAATGGGCTAGATATGATGCATCGGACTTGTGCCACACAGGTTAATTTAGATTATTTAAATGAGGCTGATTACAAAAAAAAATCAAAATTAATAGCGGCCATAACACCTGTAGCTGTATCTTTGTTTTCTAATTCTCCATTTAAAGAAAAAGAGTTGAATGGTCATTTATCTTATAGAACTCATATTTGGCAAAATACCGACAAAAATAGATCTGGAATTCAAGAATTTTTCTTACAAGATGAAAATAGTTTTGAACGTTATGTAGATTTTGCTCTTAAAGTTCCTATGTATTTTATAATTAAAGATGGTGAATATATTGACTGTGCAGGTGAAAGTTTTAATGATTTTATTTCTGGAAAATTAAAAAACTATCCAAATAAAAAACCAACCATTCAAGATTGGGAAAATCATATATCAACTATTTTTACTGAATTAAGATTAAAAAAATATTTAGAAATTAGATCCGCAGACTCTTGCTCATCTGCAGGTATATGTTCAATACCCGCATTTTGGACGGGACTTCTTTATGATGAGGATTCATTAAATCAGGCTTTGGAGTATGTAGAAAATTGGAATTACCAAGATATTCATAATGCATATTTAGAAGTTCCAAAAAAAGGTTTTGATACTGAAATTAAAAATAAAAAAATATTTGATCATGCTAAGAAGTTAGTGGACTTTTCAGCCTTAGGATTGAAGAATAGAAATCAGACTAATAGTAAAGGGATGGATGAGAATATTTTTCTTAAAGATATTCATAATTTTATTAAAGATAAAAAATCACCCGCTCAGTCGCTTATAGAAAAGTATAATACTAGATGGAAACAGGATATATTTAAGATCTTTGATGAAGAAGCATTTTAAAATAGCCATTCAAATGGACCCTCTTGAGTCCATTAATATTAAATCAGACAGCACATATATTTTAGCTTTGGAGGCACAAAAAAGAGGGCATAGTCTTTTTCATTACCTGCCAGAAAATTTGATTTATGAAAACGGACGAGTATCTGCCTTAGGTAATACTTTTAAATTATTTCCAAATAAAAAAATTTTCTTCAAAAAATCTAAAACTCAAAAAATATTTCTTGATGATTGTGACGTTGTTTTAGTTAGGCAGGATCCACCATTTAATATGAGTTATATTACAGCAACTTATTTGCTTGAAATGGTTTCTGATAAAATTCTTATTTTGAATGATCCTAAATCAATTAGAGATAACCCTGAAAAATTATCAATGTTTAATTTTAAAAATATTATTCCACCAACCCTTATTTCTAAAAATTTGGAACAATGTTTTAATTTTCAAAGAAAATATAAAAAAACAATTATTAAACCGCTTTACGGCAATGGAGGCGAAGGTATTTCAAAATTAGAAGGAACGAATGCTTTATTGAAGAGAAAGATTTTGAAATTAATTAGCAGATATAAACAACCAATAGTAATGCAAAAATATTTAAAGGAGATTAAAGAAGGGGACAGAAGAATTATTTTAATAGATGGAGAATATGTAGGTTCTGTCGCGAGAATACCAAAAAAAGGTAGCGTTACCGCTAATTTTCATACAGGAGGAAGTGCTAAGAAAGTTGGTTTAGTGAGAAGAGATAAAAAAATATGTAGTATTTTAAAACCTTTTTTAAAGAAAAAGAAATTATTTTTTACAGGAATTGATGTTATTGGAAATTATTTAACTGAGATTAATGTAACCTCGCCAACTGGAATTCAAGAAATTAACAAATTAAATAGAGTGAAATTGGAAGAATTTTTCTGGGATAGAGTTGAAAAAAAATTAAGATAGTATTTTGCAAATTTTTAAAACAAAGCCATATTCCATTGCTATTTCTTTAAGATAATCAAATCTTCCACTAGCACCGCTATGTCCTGCCGTCATATTCATATGAAGTAGTAATAAATTATTATCTGTTTTATTTTCTCTTAATTTTGCAACCCACTTCGTCATCTCCCAATACGTAACTCTAGGATCAGAAATACCACCGGTAACTAACATATGAGGGTAGTTTTGTTTTTTTACATTGTCGTAAGGTGAATAGCTTTTTACATATAGAAAAGATTTTTTATCATTTTTAATATCTCCCCATTCTGGAATTTCTGTGACAGTTAAAGGTAAATCCTCATCAAGCATAGTGTTACAGATATCAACAAAAGGTACCTGCGCAATTATTCCAAGAAATAAATCTGGACGTTCATTTGCAATATAGCCCATTAATAATCCACCAGCAGAGCCTCCTTGAGCAACAATTTTTTTAGGAGAAGTATATTTGTCTTCACATAACTTTTCAGCGCAACTTATAAAATCTAAAAAAGTATTTTTTTTATTTAGTAGTTTTCCGTTTTCATACCATTCATATCCTTTTTCTTTGCCACCGCGTATATGGGCTATCGCATAAATAATCCCTCTATCAACCAGGCTTAATCTATTGGTAGAAAAATTACTTGGTATAGATATTCCATAAGATCCATATCCATAAAGTAATAAGTAATTATTAGAATTTAATTTAACACCTTTTTTGTAAAGGATTGTGATTGGAATTTTTTCATTATCATGTGCGGTAGCAAATATTTTTTTACAAATATAATCATCTTTATTATGACCAGAAGGAACTTCTTGAGTTTTTTTAATTCTTGTTTTTTTGATTTACAGTCATAATCAAAAACACTTTTTGGTGTTGTCGGAGATGAGTATGAGTATCTAAACGTATCTGTTTCATATTCGTATCCATGATCTAATGAAAGATTATACGCTTCTTCATTAAAACTAATTTTATGTTGATTTTTATTGTTAAGATTTAAGATAATTATATTTTCAGAACCCTCAGTTCTTTCTAGCCTAACGAGCCAGTCTTTTAATAAAATAAAATCTAAAATTAAATTTACTTTTTGATAAGGAATAAATTCTTCCCATTTTTGATAAGATTCTTCATGACTGATCATTATTTTAAAATTTTTTGCATTATCGATGTTGGTGCTTATCAAAAAAAATTTTTCATGATGCTCTAAATCATACTCAATTTTTTTTACTCTTTTTTTAAAAAGTGTTGGTGTTATTTCATTTAATTTTAGATTGATAAAAAGATATTCTGAAGTCTCGTGATCTGCTGTCCTAATAAATAGATAATTTTTATTTTTTGACAAATTTATAGAACAAAAAAAAGACGGATCTTTTTCTTCATAAATTAATAAATCTTTTTCACTATTAGAACCAATTTTGTGTTTAAAAACTTTTGTAGGTCGATGATTTTGATCTAGTCTAACGTAGAAAATATAATTATTGTCTAAAGACCAAACAATATCTCCAGTAGTATTTTTTATTTCAGGACTTAATAACTCTTGTTTTTGGATATCCTCAATAAATATAGAAAAGTATTCAGAGCCATTAGTATCAATATTATAAGCCACATGCCTATGATCGTGACTATGGGATATTGAAGCTACATTAAAATAAGTATGTGTTTTAGATTTTTTTTCACAATCTAAAATAATTTCTTCAGAATTGTTTGTGGTATTTTTTCTATAATAAATTGGATACTCGCTATTTTTATTATATTTATAGCCATAAAGATAATTCCCATCTTTTTTTGGGACAGAATTATCTTCATTTTTGATTTTTGATTTTAATTCTTCAAAAAGTTTTTTTTCTATATCGTTAATATCTTTAAGCTGATTATCCTTAAACAAATTTTCTTCATCCAAATATTTTTTAACTTGAGTATTTAGTTTATTAGGATTTAATATTACTTCTTTCCAATCTTTTTGTTTAATCCATGAATAATTATCGATCAATTCTTCATTGTGAATTTTTACTGTGCTTAAAATTTTATTTATCTTTGGTACGGATGCATTCATTGAAATGTATATTGCTAAAATTTTAATTTTATATATTGATATATATAAATGGTCATTAAAGATTTTTTAGAAGTATTAAAATATTTTTTTGTTAAAAATAAATTAATAGGCTTTGTTTTATTGTTTCCCATAATTGTTATGATCTTATTTTTTACTATATGAATAAAAAAAAAATCATTATTCTTTCAGTAGTTTTTTTAAGCATAGCATTCTTAATTCTAGATTTTTTAAGTTATCGAGTAGACAAAATAGTAAAAAATTTAATTATTGACCAAGGAAATCAAGCTTTAGGACAACAAGTGTCCGTAGGGAAAATAGATACTAGTATATTGGGCTCTTCCATTAAAATTAGCAATATTGAAATTAAAAATTTAGATGGTTTTAAAAATAAAAATATTATTCAGATCAAAAATATTGATGCAAACTTTGTATTAACTAGTCTCTTCAAGGATACTATTGTTATTAAGGATATTAACATTGATGGAGCAACTTTGTATTATGAAGTGCTAATAAATAATAAAGAAGTCAAAGACAATGTTAGCTCGTTTAAACCTGCTTTAAAGAATCCTGCCGGTTCCTCAGCTAAAGAAATTGAGGTATCCAAAGAATTAGAATCTAAGAATCAATCTAAGAAAAAAAATAAAGATTTTTTAATTAATCAACTGACCATTAACAACGCTAAGATAAATGCCTCTTCAGAATTTTTAGATATAAATAAAGACATTACTTTAAACAAAATGTCTTTTAATAATGTAGGAACTGCTGAAAAATCTACTAAATTTAAAGAAGTTCTACAAATGGTTTTTGCAAATGTTTTATTAAATATTAATAATGAAGTTATTCAAGGTGATTTAAAAAATAAGATAAAAGATAAAGTAAAAAATTTAAAAAATAAAATTTCTCCTGAATCTTTAAAAAAATTAGAAAAAACTTTTAGATAAATTTTTTTACCTCATTGAATACCTGATCAACCGTTATTTTGTTCATGGCCATAGAGTTATGTCCTACAGTTTTAAAATTTTCAGGAATAATAGGTAAAATATTTTTAGTATAATTTGCATAAGATAAAGGTGTGTCACCAAAAAGACCGATAGCTGGGATATTTAGGCCAGCGCTCAAATGCATGAAGCCAGTATCGTTGCCGATGTATAATTTGCTAGAGTTAATAATTGGCATAATTTCCTCAATACTTAAAGAGCATAAAGATTCTACTCTATTTTCTTTTACTTCATTAATAATTTTGTTTGCGATTTGATTTTCAATCTCATTGTTTCCACCGGCTAAATAGAATGTAATATTTTTGTTACCAATTCTTTTTATGAGTTCAATATAATTTTCCGTTGGCCATTTCTTAGTTGGACCAGAAGATCCAATTCCAATAATAATTTGATTATTACTTTTGTTATTATTTTGAAGGTAAGTTATTTTTGTTTGACTAGATAGATTAGTATTTTGAAGCCATCTCTTATTTTGTTCTAAAGCATTTAGATAAATATCTACATTTTTTTTTAATATTCCATATTTATAAATATTTTTAATACCTGATATTTTTGCTACTAAAAACCAGAATAAACTGAAATGCATAATATAAATTTTTGAAAAATTATTTCTTTTTATAAAATTTAATATTTTAAAAAAATTATTAATTTTAGATTTTGTTATTTCTAAGATTTCATCTTCTAAATAAACAATTTGATTAATCGAGGGTTCGTACTTTAATATCTGTTTTGCTGCTGTTCTTTTTTTAGTAATCAAAGTAAATTGAAAATTTTTATTATGATCTTTGATTTGCTGAATATAAGGAAGAAACATACATAAATCTCCAATACCAGGTCTTGTTTGAATTATTAGTCCTTTATCCATTAATTTTTTATAGATGGTCGCTTGTTGATATTTATTTTAAATTATTGTTTTTTTACAGATAATATCTAAAACCTAAGTAATTAAAAAATAAATCATGGAAAAAGCAGTTTATTCAGCAGTTTTAACTCCTTTTAAAAAGGACTTAACTATAGATACAAAATTATTTATTTCACATTGTGAATTTTTATTAAAAAATAATATTAGTTTAGCTCCTCTGGGAACAACTGGTGAGGCAAATTCAATTTCAATATCTGAAAAGTTAGATTTAATTAAAACAATAACCAATAGCGATCTGCCAAAAGAGAAAATAATTATAGGAACCGGTAATACTTCTTTTGTAGATGCTGCTTTACTTACTAAAACTGCAGTAGAAAATAAAATATATTCAGTTTTATTACTTCCGCCGTTTTATTATAAAAATGTTTCGGATGAAGGTGTTTACCAATATTACAAAGAAATTATCAATACAGTTAAATCAACGAATCTTCGTATTTTTTTATATAATATTCCACAAGTAAGTGGCGTTACTATTTCCATAGATCTTGTTAATAGACTTAAAAAAGAATTTTCAGACACTATTACAGGAATAAAAGATAGCTCCGGTAATTTCGAAAATACTAAAAAATATAAAGAGATAAAAAATTTTATTGTTTATCCAGGTAGTGAAAAATTTCTTTATGACGGACTGCATATTGGTTGTTCAGGATGCATTAGCGCAACTACTAACGTGAATATTGAGGCTGCAAAATTAATAAATTCTTTCGACAAATCAGAAGGAGAATCAATTAATAAAAAGATAAAATCTGTTAGAGATATTTTTGAAAAATATCCTGTTATTCCAGCATTAAAAGCTACAAAAATTAAAGAAGATAGTAATTGGTCAAATATTAGACCACCTTTAGTTGCTTTGAGTGATCAGCAAAGATCTAATTTAGCAAAAGATCTTAAAGATATAAATTTTTCTTAGATAATTAATTATCTATTAATTTTTCAATTTAATGTTAGTTATAATTTATCCTTATTTGACATAATATTTTTGCTTATTAGTGATGAAAACGAAGAAAAAAAATAAAAAAAAGTCATCTAAAAAAATCAAAAGAATTATTAAGAATAAAGTAGTCAAAAAAAAAATATTTAAAAAAAGATTAAATAAAAAAAATAAAACTTCTTTAAAAAAGAAAGTTAAAAAAAAAATTAAATCAAAAAAAAGAATCAAAAAATCTTTTAAAAAAAAAAATATTTCTAAGAAGAAAATAAAAAAGTTAAGTAAGAAAAAAAATATTAAAAAAACTTATATAAAAAAATATAAGATTAAAATAAAGAAAATTAAAAAATCATTAAAAAAAGGAAAAAAAATAAGAATTAGGAAAAAGAAGTTAAAGATTAGAAAAATATCAAAATATAAAACTAATATTTTAGATAAATTTATTAGCTATATTAAAGATCAGTCTACTAATTTTTTTGGTTTAAAATCATATTTTCAAAATCGAATTATTTCTTGGAAAGAAAATAGAAATAAAAAACAAATTAAGATTTTAAAACAGCAGGCTATTCAAAAAAAACGTGAACTTGAATTATTAAAAAAACAGAATTTACGTGCGATTAATGAGCTTAAAAAACAGAAATTTCAGTTTAATAAGCAATTACTTAAATCAAAGCAAATAGAGTTACGTAATTTAGAAAGAGAACAAAAAGCTTTAGAAAAAAGAATTGTTATTGAACAAAAAGCACTTGAAAGAAGACTAAATTTACAACTCAAAGATCATAAACGACAAGAGAAAGAAAAAATATATCAATTAAGAAGTCAGATAAGAGCTATTGAGGATCGTCTAAAAATTTTTAGAGAAAAAATACAAGAGATTAAACTTAAAAAAAGAGAAGCAAAATTACTTGAACTTGAAGCTCACAGAACAACAAGAGAAGAAGCTAGAGCAATATTAGATGCACAAAAGAGAGAAAATGAAATTAAACAACAAGTCGTTGATAGATTAGAAAAGTATTCTAGAAATATGAAATCTATCGTATTCCAAGTTAACAAAAGATACTTAACAAAAAAAAGAGCCCCGTTAGCTTTTATTGATAATATTGCTGAGAATGGTGAGTGCTTTATAAAGAACCAAGACACTCCTGATAACGACTATTTATTTTTACTTTATATTAAAGGAGAAAACGCATCAGAACGTTTAATTAATGATATTTCATTAGAGGATAAAATAGATTCTACAGAAACTAAAATGTTTAACCCAAAAAATGTTTTTGAAGCATCTGATTATATGATTGATCGCTTAGCCTTATTATTTGAAAGAGAAAGACAAGATCTAAAAAAAGCTAGTTAATTTTAATATTTAATGAAAATTTTTTTTTCGGGTTTAAGCAATGAGACCAAAGGTTTTATTTTTGGTCTTATTGGTATAACTATTTTTTCTATTACACCGGTAGCTACTAAGATTGCACTAGGAAATAGCAATAGTCAGCTTTCTCCAGAATTTATTACTTTTGGTAGATCTGCTCTCGCTGGAATTCTTTCTCTTCTTTATTTGTTATTTTTTAGAAAAAAAATACCAAAATTAAAATATTTATTTAATTTTTCAATAATAGCTTTGTGCATAACGGTAGCGTTCCCATTATCTCTTTCTTTAGGTTTAATTTATTCTACATCAATACATGCTGGAGTAATTTTAGCTTTTTTACCATTAGCTACAGCAATCTTGGCTTCATTTTATTTTAAACAAAAAGCATCATTGGGGTTTTGGGTGTGTGCTTTTATTGGCTGTATATTGATAGTTATTTATATTTTAATTCACGGGCATGAAGAAAATAAAAAATTAGAATTATCATATTCTGATATTTTATTTTGCATTGCAGTGATCGTTGCAGCGATTGGCTATAATTTTGGAGCCAAACTTACCAAAATTATGGTTTCTGCAGATGTTATTTCATGGGCGCTTGTTCTTGCTTTACCAGTTCATTTTACTTTGGCGATTTATTATTTTCCAAAAACTGAAATTAATGTCATTTCATGGCTTGCATTTTTATATGTTGCAATATTTTCACAATGGATAGGTTTCTTTGCTTGGTATAAAGGATTGGATATAGGGGGTGCTGTGCGCGTAAGCCAGATTCAATTGCTTATGCCTTTTTTTACCTTTGCATTTTCAATTTATTTACTTGGAGAAGCATTAGATTTTCTTACAATTATTTTCTCAATTGCAATTATTCTTTTAATTTATCTTTCACGAAAAATGGTAATTACTAAAAAGTAGTTTAGTTTATTTTTAAAGATACGCTTCCAAGACCTTTAACGCTTCCAGAAAAGAGATCGCCTTTTTTAATAGGAATAATAGGAGTTGATGAACCTGTTGTTACCCAGAAATCAAAACTTAATATCATATTATTTTTTCTTATTTCATTAAGAAGCCAAATTAATGAATTAATTGGATTGCCTAGAACAATTTTGGTATTTCCAGGATAATCCTTTTTACCAGTTTTGTTTGTTAAAACTGTTGGGATAGAAGTAATTTTCTTTAAACTATATTTTGTTAATTTTCCTGTAACAAAGCCAACATTTAATCCAAAATCTGAAATCATTCTTCCAAGACAATCAATTGCTTTTAATTTTTGTCTAAACCCAACAACCTCTATTGCAGGTGCTATACCTATAATAAATTTACTAACATTTGATTTAGTAATTCTTTTATTAAAATTAAAAATCTCATTTTTAATCTTAAAAGCAACTTCAAGCTCAGCACCTATTAAGTTACTTTGAAAAGGCATTTTACCTTTATTTTTGTATGTGCTTTCTTCATATAAATAAGAAAAAAAAGGTTTTTTAGCTTTTAATTTCTTCCACATGCTTTTATTTGTGGCGCCAGCTTTAAAGCCAATGGGGTTCCATAATAATTCCATTTCAGCATGTCTGCAAATTTGTGCTGCGATATTAGGGTTACTAATTAGAGATTTTGAAATTTTTGGTAAAAATTTTTTCTTAAATCTAGCTTCAGCTATTTTATCTCCTAAAATTTTAATTTTATTATTCAATTAATTATCTTTGTTTAAGAACTACAGGAGTCTGTGGACCCATTAAATAATCAGGTAGTGTTGTGGAGATTTTTGGAAAGTAAGTGATAATTCCAAGAAACACTACTAAAATAGACATCCAAGGAAGAGCGCCTTTTAATACCTCTACAATAGACATTCCGGTAATTCCGCTAGTAACAAATAAATTTAAACCGACAGGAGGGGTCACCATTCCGATCTCCATGTTTACAACCATAATAATTCCTAAATGAATAGGATCTATCCCAAGCTGAATTGCAATTGGGAAAAATATAGGAGTTAAAATTAATAAAATTGCAGTCGGTTCCATGAAATCGCCTGCGATTATAAGAATTATGTTAACAATTAATAAAAACATTAAAGGGGATAGACCTGCGTTTAATATTTGCTCAGATATTACTTGAGGAATTCTTTCTGTAGTAAGAACGTGAGCAAATAAAATTGCATTTGCGATAATAAACATTACCATTACGGTTGTTTTTGATGCATCGACAAATACTCTTGGTAAATCATTAATTGTAATATCCTGATAAATAAACAGAGATACTAGAACCGCATAAATTGCAGCAACAGCTGCAGCCTCTGTTGGAGTAAAAATTCCTCCATAAATTCCGCCCATTATAATGATTAAAAGAAAAAAACCAGGAATTGCATCTTTAGCACTTATAAGCACTTCTTTAAAACTTGCTTTTTGCAATGAGGGCAATCCTTTTATTCTTGCATAAATATATATTGCAACCATCATCATAATCGAAAGTAGTAAGCCAGGCACAATTCCAGCTAAAAATATTCTGCCAACTGATTGTTCTGTAACAGCACAATATACGACCATTACAATTGATGGAGGAACTAAAATTCCAAGTGTTCCAGCATTACATAATATACCTGCTGCAAATTTTTTTGGATAACCAGCATTAACCATGCCCGCAATCATAATTGTACCAACAGCAACAACTGTTGCAGGAGATGATCCTGAAACTGCAGCAAAAAAAGTGCAAGCTAAAACTGATGCAATGGCAAGTCCTCCTTTAATATGACCTACGCAAGCAACCGCAAATCTAATTAATCTTTTTGCTACTCCGCCGGTTGACATAATTGTTCCACCTAAAATGAAGAACGGAATTGCCATTAAAGTATAATGTTCTGATGTTTCGAATAATTTTAAAGATAAAGACGCTAATGACTCACTGCCAAAGAAATAAAGAGAAAACATGCCTGCCAGACCTAGACAAATAGATATGGGTATGCCCATGAACAAAAATACAAAAAGAGATGAGAATAAAAACCAGGATGTCATTTATTTTTTATTAGGTATATTGAAGGTTTCAATGGCATCCTTTGCTTCATTAGCCAAACCTAAGTTAACTTTCTGACCCTTTAATATTTTCCATAATGCTTCTGTAAATCTATAAATCATTAAACCATAGCTTACAGGCATTACCATTCGCGGAACCCATTGAGGCAACCATTTGATATCTTGAGATAAAATGCCAACAGAATATATTTTGTGAACGTAATTATAGCTGCCAATAAGAATAAATATGCAGTAGGTAATACATAGTATTGCTGCAAAAGTTGAAATAATTCTTTTATTTTTATCAGAAAAAAGATTTAAAACTGTATCAACACCGATATGAGCCCCAGATTTAATTCCCCACGCAGCTCCTAAAAATATTATCCACGCAAATGAGATAACTGTAAATTCTAATGCCCAAGGTAAATTAGATTTTAATACGTATCTGACAAAAACATTTGCAAAATTAACAACTGTCATTGCAGCCATTAAAAATGCAATAAAATATTCCTCAAATCTTGAAAAAAATTTACTCAAATTTAGAATTCCCCCTGATGCATTTTATATATGCATCAGGGTAAAATTAGAACTTATTATTTTTTAGTTGCGGGCTTTTCAGCTTTTGGTTGAGCTGCTTGACTATGCTTTTGGGCAGATTTTATTAAATCAACACCAATGTCTTTTTCAAATTGCGCATAAACTGGAGCAACAGATTTTTTCCATTCAGTTAATTGAGCATCAGTTAATTTTACAACTTTAGCTTTTCCTGAATCAATGATTAATTTTTTTGCTTCATCATTTTTTTCTTGTCCAATTTTATTGTTGTAAACAGTCGCTTCCGCAAGAGCTTCAGATAAACCTTTTTTTATATCTGCGGGCAAGCCATTCCACCATTTAGCATTTACAACTACCATGTAATCTAAAATACCATGATTTGTTTCAACGATTGTTTTTTGAACTTCATGGAATTTTTGAGAGTACATATTAGAGTAAGTATTTTCTTGTGCGTCTACCACTCCAGTTTGTAGTGCTTGATACACTTCAGCAAAAGCCATTTTCTGTCCATTTGCACCTAGCGCTTTCATAAATGACTCATAAACATCAGAAGCTTGAATTCTGAATTTTAAACCTTTGATATCATTAGGAACTCTAAATTCTTTATTAGCAGAAAAATGTTTCATACCATTATGCCAATACGCAAGACCAATTAGACCTTTGTCTTCCATTGATTTAAGTAAATCTTGGCCATCTTTAGACTTTTGAAAATCTGCAGCAGCCTTTGCATCTTTAAAAATGAACGGTAGATCAAAAACTTGTATTTTTTTTGTATAACGATCAAACTTTGAAAGCGAAGGATTTATCATTTGCACATCATTAAGTAAAAGAGCTTCCAATTCTTTTGCATCACCAAATAATTGTGAATTTGGAAACACTTGTACTTGTACTTTTCCTGGAAGTTTCTTTTCAGCAAGTTCTTTAAATTTTAAAGAAGCTAGTCCTTTTGGAGTATTTTCAGCAACCACGTGGCTCAATTTAATAACAATTGGAGCTTGTTGTGCAGATGCAGAAAAACCAAATAACGTAGTTACAGCAAAAAAAGAAATTGCAGTAAGTAAGTTAGTTATTTTTTTGAACATTTAGTTATTTTCCTTGTTTTGTTAATTTTAAAAGTAATGCAGTTTATCTAGACCAGAAACGTTGACAAGTTAAAATATTCTAAGGTTTGAGTTTCAATTAGTTTATATATATTATTAAAAAACGTTGAATTTAAGCCTAAAAACATACTTAAGCATGAATATAAAGAATAAGAACTTACTTATTAATAAGTGTTACGTGAATGGAGCGTGGGTTAGTTTTGATAAAAAAATCAAAGTTATAAATCCAGCAACTGGAGAGTTAATAGCAGAGGTTCCAAATTTTGGAAAAAAAGAAACTATAAATGCAATTGATGCAGCAGAGCTTGCATTTAAATCATGGTCAAAATTTACAGCTCATGAAAGATCTAAGATTTTAAAGAAATGGTATGAGTTAGTTATTGATAATCAAGATGATCTAGCGACGATCATGACAGCTGAGCAAGGAAAACCTTTGAGCGAGGCAAAAGGTGAAATTATTTATGCTGCAAATTTTATAGAGTGGTTTGCTGAAGAAGCAAAAAGAGTTTACGGAGACGTTCTTCCAGATCCAATAAAAGACAAACGTATGATAACTCTTAAACAGCCCATAGGAGTTTGCGCTGCAATTACACCTTGGAATTTTCCAGCAGCAATGATTACAAGAAAATGCGCACCAGGACTTGCAGCTGGATGTACTTTTGTAATTAAACCTGCAGAGCAAACACCACTTACTGCAATTGCATTTGTAGTTCTTGCTGAACAAGCAGGATTTCCAAAAGGAGTTATAAATATAATAACCGGCGAGCCTGAAGAGATTGGCAAAGAAATTACTTCAAATTCAAAAGTTAGAAAAATTTCATTTACTGGAAGCACAGCGGTTGGAAGAATTTTAATGCAACAAAGTGCAAATACGGTGAAAAAACTTTCTTTAGAACTTGGAGGCAATGCTCCATTTATTGTATTTGATGATTGCGATATTGATGCTGCTGTTGAAGGACTTATGCTTGGAAAATTCAGAAATACAGGACAAGTATGCGTTTCTCCAAATCGAATTTATGTTCAAGAAAAAATTTATGATAATTTTATTAAAAAAGTTGTTGAGGTTATAAAAAAATTAAAAATGGGCGATGGTTTAAAAGGCGAAACTCAATTAGGCCCTTTAATTGATGATGCGGCGATTGCAAAAGTGGAAGAGCATATAAAAGATGCTGTTGCAAAAGGAGCAACTATTGAACTTGGAGGAAAGCGTCACGTACTTGGTCGAAGATTTTATGAAGCAACCGTTCTTGCAAATGTTAATGACAGCATGAAACTTGCAAATGAAGAAACGTTTGGTCCTGTGGCACCGTTTTTCAAATTTAAAACTGAGCAAGAAGTAATTGATTTTGCTAACAATACTGAGTTTGGACTTGCTGCATATTTTTTCTCAAAAGATATCGCAAGAATTTGGAGAGTGGCAGAGGCTATTGAGGCAGGAATGATTGGAATTAATACTGGAATTTTTGCAAGTGCTTACATGCCTTTTGGAGGAATTAAACAGTCCGGCATCGGGAGAGAAGGTGCAAAATATGGAATGGAAGAGTATTTGGAATTAAAAACGTTATCTTTTGGAAATATAAAATAGTTTTATGAGTGAAATATTTAATATTCCATCAGAAAAAATTAAAGATTTTTTGAATGATAATTCAAATAGTGTTGTTCTTGATGTGAGAACAGAAGAAGAGTGGAACGGCGTTGGAAAACCTGATGCGGAATCTTTAAATTCTAAAACATTATTCATCTCAATTTTATTAGGACCTGATAGACAAAAAAATGAAAACTTTGTTAAAGAATTTCTTGATAAAAAAGTTTCTAAAAAAGATAATATTTTAGTTATTTGCAGATCAGGAGTTAGATCGATGGCTGCTGCAAAATTATTACAACAGCAAGGTTATAAAAACTTAATTAATATTTCAGATGGTTTTGAAGGCAATCCCTCAACAGGTGAGGGTTGGAAAAAATCTAATCTGCCTTGTAAGTAATTATTTTTTATTATTATACCAATTGCCAATATTTTCGTTTTTGATAGCTCCAATGGCTTCAATCGGTCTTGAATTTACGGTGTACTCAGAATGATCATTGGCATTTAATGTGGCTCTGATTTGGTTAATTGGCTGAGTTAGTTTTTCATCTTCTATATGATACCATTCAGAATAAACTCTATTTTTATTTCCATTAATATAGATATGCGCGTGTCCTTCATTCATCACGTTTTCTTTATTAACTTTTTCAGGAGTAAATTTAAAATTTTTAGTGACTAATTGAATATTGTAACCAGACTTTGCATCTTTAATAACTTTAATATCTACTGAAGGATAAGGGTTCTTAGCTTCAATACTTTTATGATTATGGTTCTTAGCGTCTTTGTGTTGCGCAGATACTTGCAGAGTAAACAAAGATAATATTAATAAAAGAATATTTATAAATCTCATTTTAAAATTTTATTATTTAAATTATTATATTACTCTGTGGCAAAATGACAAAAAGATATAGCGGAAAGTCTTCAAAAGATCGTAGTTTTAAAAAGAAACCTAAGTTTAGTAAAAAAATTAAGTCTTTAATCAAAAGAAATAAGCCTAGTCTCTAAAATTTACAAATTCCATTGGCTGACCAATATCAATGGTTCTGATAGCAGCAATCGCTTCTTGTAAATCATCTCTTTTTTTTCCATCTGCCCGTAATTCTTCTCCTTGAATTTTTACTTGGATTTTAAGTTTTAAACTTTTGATTTGTGTAATAATTTTTTTAGCACTTTCCTGATCAATTCCTTCTTTTAACTCGCTAATTTGCCTAACGGTTCCACCGGTTGCAGTTTCTGAATTTTTTATATTAATTACTCTTGGATCAACTTTGCGTCTAATAAGATGCGTTTGTAGTAACTCATTTACTTGCTTAAGTTTTAAATTATCGGGCGCAAGGGTTGTGATTGTTTTATCTTTTCTTTCAATTGAAATATTAAGACCTTTAAAGTCATAACGAGTTGCGATTTCTCTTAAACAATTAGCAAGAGCATTATCAAATTCTTGATAGTTAATTCTACTTACAACATCAAATGAAGGCATATTTTTTATTTAATTTAAAATAATTTTATCACATTTACTACTGTAGGATAAAATAACTTAACATACTTTTATTTTAATCCTCTAAATATCGCATAATTCTTGCCTGATTTTTCTCAGAATATTCATCAATTGTATCTATAATCTTAAAGCCAATTCTTTTTGAATACTTTGCTTCAAATTTTCTACTAATAGTAATCCCTTCATATTTGTTTTCATTTTTAACAATCCCAAAAAAATATTTTCCCTTTTCAAATTCTAATAAATCATCATCCTCAGTAGTTTTTTTTGCTTTTGATTTTAGCAAGTCAACAAGAGTATTTAGTGTTGCCATTATTTAATTATTCCAATTTTTTTTTGTCTTAAAATAATAAATATACCACTACCCATAATGATTAACGAACCAAGAATCATATTTAAAGAAGGAATTTCATTAAATATAAAGTAACCTAAAATTATGCCAAAGATTATGATTGTATAACGAAATGGGGAAGTAGTTGAAATATTTGCTGCCTTGATAGTTAGAACTGAAAAATAATAACCAAGAGTTACAAAAAAAGCTGAAAGAAAAATATATATAAAAATTTCTAAATTAATAGGTTTGTAGTTTAGAAACATTCCAAAACCAAAAAATATCATAACTGAAAATGAAGTAATAAAAACAATTTGCAAACTATCAAATTCATTTAAAAATTTTCTAGTAATAGTATCTCGTTGAGTAATAAAAATTGCTGCGATAAGAGGATAAATAAAAGCAAAACCAAATTTTAAATTATTTGGGTCTATAACAATAAGGACACCAAAAAATCCACATATTACAGCTGTCCATCTTCTCCATCCTACTTTTTCTCCAAGAATAAACGCTCCTGAAGCTGTAATTAAAATCGGAGCTAAATTCATAAGAGAATATAATTCTCCAAAAGGAAGATACATAAGCCCTAAAAAGAAAAATATAGCAGCAACAGATTCTACCAATCCTCTAAGGTGCAGAGGTTTAGAGGTAATAACTTTAAAATTTAATTTTTTTTTATAATATAAATATAAACCCAAAATAACCGTTGAGAAGATTCCTCTAATAAAGATTATTTCTCCAAGTATAGTGATGTCTTTATAAACAAAGAGAATATGTTTTATAAAAGCATCATTAATAGAGAAGAAAAACATACATAAAATCATGTATGCAATACCTAAGAATTCTTTATTTTTATTATTAAAAAACATCCACAATTAAGCCTATATTGCTATATCGGTGTCGATAATTAATTCAATAGAATTAATTAATATTTAATGTAGTTTATTTTTATTATGGCAAAAAGTCGCGATACAAGAAAAGAAAAGAAAAAAGCAAAGAGCACAGCTCCAAAAGAATCTAGATCAAAAAAACAGTACTAAGTTTTAAAATTAGGCTTTTTTTTTAATCAAATTCGTTATAGGTAGTAGCTGAACCTATATGTGAGATTTTCATGCCCCAAGAAGCTAGCAAAACTTCTAAAGTCAGAACAGGGCATGTTTTTACCGAAGAACAAATTAATTCTTTAACTGAAAGCGTTAAGCAGAATAATTTTATTTTTGTTCACGAATTATTAGATAAATATCATCCGGCAGACGTTGCTGATTTAATTAAAATTTTACCTAATGAAGTTCAAATAAAATTATTTAGTCATAAATCTGCAGATTTAAATCCTGAAGTAGTATTGGGATTATCTGATATTTTACAAAAAGAAATATTAGAACAGCTTTCTCCAGATATAATTTCTTCAATTATAAAACAATTAGAATCAGATGATGCTTTTCAAATTATAGAAAATGTTCCTGAAGAATTTCAAAATCAAATTTTAAATAATCTTCCTCAAAAAGATCAAAATTTTTTTAGATTAGGATTAAAATATCCAAAAGATTCTGCTGCAAGAATTATGCAGAGAGAGTTTGTAACTATTGATTTAGATTGGACAGTTGGTCAAACTATGGATTTTTTAAGAGACTCAACAGATTTACCTGAGCAGTTTTTAGAAATTTTTGTTGTAGATAAAGACGGAAAGCCAATCGGCAATGCATCTATTTCAAATATTTTAAGATCAGATCCAAATATGAAAGTAAAAAATTTAGTAGCAGAAAATAAAACTTTCATTGCAGCAGATCTTGATAAAGAAAGAGTTGGTAATATTTTTACTCAATATAATTTAGTTTCAGCTGGAGTTGTTGATAAAGAACAAAAATTAATCGGAGTTATAACAGGAGATGACGTTGTAACGATTGTTAAAGAAGAAGCAGTTGAGGATGCTCTAAGATTAGGGGGTATCGGAGCTGCAGAAGACATAAGTGATAATCCTGTAGAAACATCTAAAAATAGATTTTGGTGGTTACTTATTAACTTATTCACTGCAGTTTTGGCTTCATTTGTTATTGGAATATTTGAAAATACAATTCAAAAAGTTATTGCTCTTGCCGTCCTAATGCCAATTGTTGCGTCTATGGGAGGAAATGCTGCAACACAAACACTAACAGTAACGATTCAATTAATAGCTTCACAACAATTGAACGCAAAAAATGTGATGAAAATTATTAATAGAGAGGTTGTAACTGGTTTATTAAACGGACTAGTATTTGCAGTAATTACTGGAGTTTTTGTTTATTTCTGGTTTCATGATTTAAAAATATCCATTCTTATTGGCGCGGCCATGATTGTAAATTTAACAGTAGCCGGTCTAGCGGGAATTGCTATTCCAGTAACATTAAATAAAATGAAGATAGACCCTGCAGTTTCAGCAACTGTTTTTGTAACAACTGTTACAGATGTTGTTGGTTTTTTTGCATTTCTTGGAATAGCAAGTTTATTTGTTTAATTAATATTATTTTTAAATAGTAATTTAGAAAGATCATTAGATTTTTTTAAACAATCAAAAATAGTCTCTAAACTTTTTTTAATATCTTTTTTGATAGACCAAGGACAATTAATTATAAATAAACCACTGCCTTGTATTCCATCATTAGAACTGTCCGTAATAATTTCTATATGAGAGAGATTTTTATAATTTTCTTTTAAAATATTAAAAACAAATGATTCAGATTTTTTATTATTTAATACAGGATACCAAACAATATAAACGCCAAGAGGAAATTTTTTATAACAATCCGATAACATATTTGATACTTTTTCATATTCATCTTTAAGTTCATATGATGGATCAATTAGTATTACTGCACGTTTTTCTTTAGGAGGTAATAATTTATTAAGTCTTTTGTAACTATCTTCGTTTTCAATAATTATTCTTGGATCATTCTCAAAGTTTTTTTTAAGATTTAAAAATTCTGTAGGATGTAATTCAAGAAAATGAAGCTTATCATCTATTCTCAAACTTTTAGCAGCAAGATAGCATGAGCCAGGATATATTAAAAGATCAGAATTAGAGTTTATTGATTTTATTAAGTCTAAATAATTTTTTAAAAAAATATCATCATTATTTATTTTAAATATTTTTTCAATACCTTGAAGATACTCTTTATTTTTTTGCATATAAGGATCAGAAATAGAATATTTTCCTGCACCTGCATGAGAGTCAATAAAGATAAAATTTTTATCTTTTTTTTTTACATAGTCTAAAACATAAAGAAGTATAAAATGTTTTAGCACATCAGCTGCATTTCCAGCGTGATATCCGTGCCTATAGCTCAGCATATTAAATAAGTTTTTGTATTTTCTTTATCGTTTCACTCAAATGAGATTTTTTATAAGGCTTTCCTTTTACAACCCAAACTGAAAGAGGCCACGAACTATCTTTTTTATTTCTTGCTATAATATGAATGTGTAATTGCGGGATGATATTTCCAATTTTTTCTACATTTAAATTAAAAGCCCTAAAAGCTTTTTTCATAACTTTGCTACAATAATCAATTTCTTCCATAAGTTTTATTTGATCCTTTTTATTTAAGTCTAATATTTGCCTAATATTTTTTCTTTTAGGAATAAGGATGAGCCAAGGAAATTTAGCATTATCCATCAAGCGCGCAGTGCATAAGTTTAGTTCAGCTACAGAATGAGTAGTTTTGAGTAATTTTTTATGTAATTTAAACATGTAATTAAATTAAATAACTATTTTGTTATGGATTTAAAGAAAATTAATCAAAAAATTAAAAACTTCGTAAAAGAAAGAGACTGGGATCAATTTCATTCCCCAAAAAATCTATCCATGGCTTTATCAGTAGAAGCCTCGGAGCTTGTAGAGATCTTTCAATGGTTAAAAGAAAGTGATTTAAAAAAAATAGATAAGGAAAAAGTAGCAGATGAGATTGCCGATATATTCTTTTATTTATTAAGAATTTCGCAAAAAATGAACATTGATATTGAGAAAAGCTTTTACGCAAAATTAAAAAAAAATGTTATAAAATATCCAGTCTCTTTATCAAAAGGAAATAGTCAAAAAAGATAATGAAACAGATTGCAAAGTTATTAATTCTTACTTTTTTATTAACAAACAGCTCTTTTGCCCAACTTTCAAAAGTTCAAATTGAAATTGGGACTAAAAAGTTAATTGCCGAAATAGCAGAGACAGATGAAGAGCAAAGTGAGGGTTTAATGAATCGTCCAGCTTTAGGAAAAGACAGTGGCATGTTATTTATTTTTGAAGAAGGATCCAGTCCGTGTTTTTGGATGAAAGATACACAAATACCTTTGTCGATAGCTTTTATTAACAAAACAAACACAATAGTAAAAATAACAAATATGCAGCCTTTATCTTTAATAGAACATTGTTCAGGACAACCTATAGTGCTTGCGCTTGAAGTTAATCAAGGTTGGTTTGAACAAAACAATATAAAAGTAGGAGATAAAATTTTAAGTATAAAAAGAGTTAATTAAAAATATTGTTATTTTATATTTTGAATATTATAAGAAATTATCTTGAAAGAATTTAAAGTTAAAGTTTATCCATCAAAAGTAAATTTACCAAAAGAAGATCAGCTTGCTTATAGAATTGCTAAAGTTGCAAGTGACAATTCAGCTATAGATGAAAAAGCAGCTGATATGGTGATTAATAGAATTATTGATAATGCATCTGTTGCTATAGCATCTTTTTCAAGACAACCAGTTACAACTGCTAGAGAAATGGCATTGGCTCATCCAAGAGTAAACGGAGCAACAGTTTTTGGAATTGATTCATCTAAAAAATTTGATTGTGAATGGGCTGCGTGGGCAAATGGTACAGCAGTTCGAGAATTAGATTTTCATGACACTTTTTTAGCAGCAGATTACAGTCATCCTGGAGATAATATTCCTCCCATTTTAGCTGTGGCACAACAAAAAGATTCAAATGGTTTGGATTTAATTAAAGGGATTTTAACTGGTTATGAAATTCAAGTAAATTTAGTTAAAGGAATTTGTCTTCATGAACATAAAATTGATCACATTGCACATTTAGGACCTAGTGTTGCAGCTGGATTAGGATCTCTTTTAAAATTAGATACTGAAACTATTTATCAAGCCGTACAACAAGCTTTGCACACAACAATTTCAACAAGACAATCTAGAAAAGGAGATATTTCTAGCTGGAAAGCATTTGCTCCTGCGCATGCTGGAAAACTTGCAATTGAAGCAGTTGATCGTTGCATGAGAGGAGAAAGAGCTCCTAATCCAATTTATGAAGGGGAAGATAGCGTAATAGCTAGAATTTTATCAGGACCTGACGCTGAATATATTGTTCCTTTGCCAGAAAAAGGTGAGTCAAAAAAAGTAATTCTTGAAACATATACCAAAGAACACTCTGCAGAATATCAAGCGCAAGCCCTAATAGATTTAGCACGTGATATGAGAACAAAAATTAAAGATTTTTCTAAAATAGATAGTATTGAAATTCATACTTCCCATCACACTCATTATGTAATTGGAACAGGTGCAAACGATCCTCAAAAAATGGATCCTAATGCAAGCAGAGAAACATTAGATCATTCTATCATGTATATTTTTGCAGTCGCTCTCGAAGATGGCAAGTGGCATCATGAAGATTCTTATAAACCAGAAAGAGCAAAAAAAGAAAGCACAGTAGCTCTTTGGAAGAAAATTAAAACTTTTGAAGATAAAGAGTGGACTAAAAAATATCATGACAAAGACCCAAAAAAAAAATGTTTTGGAGGCAGAATTGTTATTAAAATGAAAGATGGAACTAAAATTGAAGACGAACTAGGAATTGCTGATGCTAATCCTTTTGGCAAACGTCCTTTTGAGAGAAAAAATTATCTTGAAAAATTTATAACTTTAACAAAAGATTTTATCACAAGAACTGAGTCAGAAAGATTTTTAGAGACTGTACAAAATTTAAGAGACCTTAAGAGTAAACAGCTAGATCAATTAAATATTAAAGTTCTTGATCAAATTCAAAATATTCGACGAAAAAAAATAGCAATTTTTTAAATAATTTTTCATGAAAAAAATTATTTATTTCTTTATATTTTCTTTTTTTTTATCAACCATTTTAATTGCTAGTGAGAAAAAAATCCAAGTAATTGATGGAGATACTATTCATATTGGAAAACTTAAGTATCGTTTTTTTGGTATTGACGCTCCAGAAATAAAACAAATTTGTGAAAAAGATAATACTAAAATTCAATGTGGGGTTATTGCAAAAAATGTTCTTAAAAATAAAATTGCAGATAAAATTCCTGAATGTATCGTAAAAGATAAAGATCGTTACCAAAGATTAGTTGCGGAGTGTTTTATTGGTAAAGAAAGTTTATCTAGATTTATGGTAAGAGAGGGTTATGCGGTTGCATATTCTCAATATTCTAAAGATTTTATTGGAGATGAAAAATACGCAAAAGAAAATAAACTTGGCATTTGGTCAATGAATTTTCAAATACCATCCGAGTATAGAAAATCTTTACGAAATAAATAAATTTTATTTCAAAATCTTTTTGTTTTTTTTCCTATTATATTTTTTTTTATCTTTAATAATTCTCTTTTTAAATTTTGGCGTTCGAAGAGCTTTAGCTACAGGATTTCTTTTCATAATGAATTTGACAATTATAGCAGATTCTTTATTAAATTAATTTAAACTACTGATTATCGTGAAATTAAATAAGAAATTTGAGCCTTATATTTTTACTGTCATTATGGCATTTGGCATGAGTATTATGATGTCATTTATTATTTCATTCATGAATATAGGATTTGTAGATAATTTTTTTTTAATCTGGATTAGAGCTTGGATACCTGCTTTTTTTATAGCGTTAATTCCCGCATTCTTTATGGGAAAATTAGCAAGATCAGTTCTAAGTAAAATTATTGATAGATAATTAAATTCTAAATTGAGAGCCTAAGTAAAGCTGTCTTGCTTTTTTATTTTCAACAATTTCTTGTGGAGATCCTTCAGCAATTAATTCTCCACTATTAATAATGTACGCTCTATCTACAATATCAAGAGTTTCCTTAACGTTATGATCGGTAATGAAAATGCTAATGCCTTTATCTTTTAGATGTCTAAGCATTTCTTTAAGTTCAATGATTGCAATAGGATCTAAAGCTGCAAACGGTTCATCCAACAATAATACTTTTGGAGATGTTGTTAAACATCTTGCGATTTCAACTCTTCTTGCTTCTCCTCCAGAAAGACTTAGCGCTGAAGCAGTTCGAAGATGTGCAATTTTAAATTCATTCAATAAATGCTCTACTAATTCGTCTTCCTTTTCTTGGTCTTTGATTGCAACTTCTGCAACCGCTCTAATATTTTCTTCAACAGTTAGTCCTCTAAAGATTGATCTTGATTGTGGAAGATAGCTGATTCCTTCCTTTGCACGCATATGAATTGGAAGTTCGTTAATTACTTTATTATTGAAAATGATTTTACCTTGAGTTGGATTTAAAATTCCAAGCACTATTGAAAACATAGTTGTCTTACCAGCACCATTTGGACCAAGTAAGGCAACAATTTCTTGGGGATTTATTCTTACGCTTACATCTTTAAGAATAACTCTTTTTTTGATTATTTTTGTTAAATGGCTAATTTCAAGTGTTGATGGTTCTTTATTATAATAGTAGTCATCCGAGATAAGTTTAAAAACATTATTATTTAATTTTTTATTAATTTTTTTAACAACGGCAGGTTCAACGATTGTTTTTTCTGCTAACTCTTTAATTGTTGTTTTTTTTTCTAGAATTACACTTTCTTCTTTTATGAGATTGTTTTTAGAAAGGATAAAAGGTTTTTCTTCTGGAACTTCTTTTTTTGGTTCATCAATTTTTTCCGAAGAATCAGAGATATTACAATCAGCAATAGCTGCAAATCTTTTAATTACTTTTTTATTAGATATGACTGTAAATTTTTGATCTTTATCTTTCATTACTTAATGTTCCGGTAACTTGTTTGCCTTTTTCTTCCATTACAACTTCAACAGTTTTTTTAAAGGTATCAATTATTACCTTATCCGCTTTAATTTGACTAGTACGTCGCTTTTTAGTTTTTGAGTCTGTTTCAACAAAATCTGCAATTACATTACCACTTACAAATATATTATTTGATTTTACAAGATACTCAGCTCGGTTTGCAGTTACCACTCCATCTTTCTGAGTTATTTTAACATTCTGTTCATACAAAATATCATTTGTTGTTTTGTTAAATAAACCTATTTTGCTTATAATTTTTATAATACTTCCATCTTTTAATAAAAAATCACTATCAACTTCTTTTAAGCTTATAAGATCTTGATTGTCTTTATCAATAGTCGCAAGTTTTGCTCTAACGTTATACTGTTTTCCACTTGCATCAACGCCGATATAGCTAATATTTTCAAACACATTACTTTCAGCTCCCTCAGTTGGCTTAATATTTTTTGATGTTAGTTTTAATCTAAAAGTATTGATAGTTGGATAAACGAAATAGACGATAAAGATTACTATAAGACCAATACTTATAATTTTAAGCTGTTTTTTTCTTATCTCATTGAGTTTCATTAAACTCCAAAACTAATAAGAGAATGTATATGAATTAGTCCGTAATTATTATTTTTACCCTTAACAATAAGAGAAGTAATTTTTTTCTTATTCATTATATCAAGAGCAAATCCCACAAGTGTATTTTCAGAAATCATTTTTGGTTTTTTAGTCATCACTTCTTTTGCCGTTTTTTCTAAAAAATTCTTCTTGTGAATTGAACGTCTAATATCCCCATCTGTTATAATTCCTGTAACTTTTTTAGATTTATTTACAACAACTACGCAGCCATAAGTTTTTTTAGTAATTTGAATAACAGCATTTTTTACAGACAAATTTTCATTGATAAAAGGTACATCTGCTTTTTTAATCATAATATCTTTAACACGCGTAAGTTGTTTTCCTAACGTACCCGATGGATGATAAACAGCAAACTTTTCTTTACTAAATTTATTTAATTTCATTAGCGTTATTGCAACGCTATCACCCCAAGCAAGCAGCATTGAAGTTGAGCTTGTTGGTACAATATCAAGACCAGCCTCTTTCACTTTAGGAAGAACAATTTTAATTGTGCTTGCATTAATTAAAGTTGAATTTTCTCTTGAGGCAACACCAATAATGGGCATTTTAAATTTGTGTGCATAATTTAAAATAATTTTTAATTCATCAGTATTTCCAGAATAAGACATAATCAAAAAACAATCTTGCTTAGGGTTGCAAGCACCAAGATCACCATGAGCAGCTTCTGACGGATGAAGATAAATAGAAGGAACTCCTACAGAGCTTAATGTTGCGGAAATTTTTCGAATAATATGACCTGATTTTCCCATGCCAACACATATTATTTTCCCTTTACATTTCTGCATAAGATCAATGGCCTTAATAAAATTAGCATTATAAGATTTAGATAATTTTTTTAATGCACTGATTTCTTGAAAAATTACTTCTTTAGCGAATTTTATTTTTTGATTTTGTATCATCTAATGCGCAAAAATATCTTGATTATTCCATCCAGCAAGATCTAATGTTACTCGATGTTTTAAAAATTTAAAACAGTGCTCAGCTAGTTCCATTCGGTTTTCTCTAATTAAAATTTTATCAAGCTCCTCTTTTATTTTGTGTAAATATAAAACATCTGACGCAGCATAATTTACCTGTTGTTCAGTTAAAGTTTCAGAACCCCAATCAGAACTTTGCATTTGTTTTGATAGTTCAATGTTTAAAAGCTCTTTACATAAATCTTTAAGACCGTGTTTGTCTGTGTAGGTTCTGCCGATTTTTGATGCAATCTTTGTACAGTACAAATTGTTAATATCTGCCTTTAGATAGTAGTTTAAAACCGCAAGATCAAATCTTGCAAATTGGAAAATTTTTTTAATATCATTATCTTCTAGTATTTTTTTTAAATTATCAGCTTTAAATGTTTTTCTATTAATTTGAATTAAATGAACCTCTTCATTGCCAGAAGATATTTGAACAAGGCAAAGAGGATCTCTTTTATAGTCAAGGCCCATCGTTTCAGTATCAATTGCAATAATTTTTCCTAGATTTAAATTATTAGGCAGATCGTTTTTATGGATTTTGACTTTCATAGCATTGTTAAATAAAAGGTATTATCGTTAATTATTATGATTAAACAATGGCAGAAAAAAAGACAATAACAGTCTTCGGCGGCACAGGATTTATAGCTCGAAATCTAATAGCTAAACTTGCAAAAAAAGGTTTTAAAATAATAGTTCCAACGCGAAATCCATATCTACATGGCTACCTAAAACCAATGGGAGAACCAGGTCAAATTGAAGTTTTAAAGTTTAATCCTTTTAATTTTTCAAATCTTAATGAATTTATTAAGAGTTCAGAGATTGTAGTTAATTGTATAGGAGTTTTGTTTGAGAAAAAAAATCAAAAATTTGATCATATACATCATTTATTTCCAAAGTTTTTAACAAGTATTTTAGATAAAGAAATTACTAAAAAGTTTATTCATATCTCAGCATTAGGCGTAAATAAAAATTCTAACTCTTTGTACATTAAATCTAAATTTCAAGGTGAAGAAGCGATTATTAATAATTATAAAAATTCGATTATTGTACGTCCTAGTATTGTATTTGGAATAAATGATAATTTTTTTAATTTATTTAATAAGTTAATAAATCTTTTGCCTATTATTCCTCTTGCGGGTGCCAAAACAAAGTTTCAACCATGCTATGTCGGCGATGTTACTGATGCTATTATTAAAATTATAGAACAAATTAATCCTAATAAAGTTTACGAATTAGGAGGTCCTAAAATTTATACTTTTAAAGAATTAATAGAGACGTTGCTTGTGTCATTAAAAAAGAAAAGATTTATAATAGAACTTCCAGACTTTGCGGCAAGATTACAGGCAAAAATAATGCAATTATTACCCAATCCTTTGCTTACAGAAGATCAGTTAGAAATACTAAAATCTGATAATACTTGTTCAAATCAGTATCCTGGCTTTAAAGAGCTTGGCATATCAACAAGGACTGTTGAAACAGTATTACCTAATTATATTTTTAGTCAGGTTATTCGCTAAAGAAATAATAATATAAATGTCCCAAGAATTATTCTGTAATAAATAAAAATATTTAAATTGAATTTAGATATGAAAGATAAAAACAATTTTATTGTAAGATAAGAAGACAAAAAAGAAGTAATAAAAGCAACTATTGCAATATAATTTAAATCTGAATTATTTGTTTTAATTAAATCCACAACCCCAAGAAAACATGCTCCCGCAGTTGTTGGTATTGATAAAAAGAATGAAAATTTTGCAGCTTCAAATCTTGAATATCCTAAAAAACGTCCTGCCGTTAAAGTAATACCCGATCTGCTTACACCAGGAATAAGAGAAATAATTTGAAATAGTCCAATTACTAAAGAACTTTTTAAATTAAGATCTTTATATAATGTTTTTGAATGGCTAATCTTGTCGCTAATAAATAAAAGAATTCCAAAAATAATTAAAGTAGCAGCAATTATCTTTATTGAAAAATATCCGTAATTTATAAGGCGAAATTTATAAACAAAATACCCAACAACAATTACAGGTACAGTTGCGACAATTATATTAAAAATCATCTTTGGTTTTTTTAACAATCCCAAAAGCTCTGAAAAAAAATAAGTGATGATTGCAAGCAAAGAACCCAAGTGAAAAATAAGATTTAAAATTTCATTGTGATTATGATAATCTAATAGCCGCTCTAGCATAATAAGATGAGCATTGGATGAGATTGGTAAAAATTCTGTGATACCCTGAACAATTCCAAGAATTATTATTTTGATAAATTCATCCATAATTAAAGCTTTAGTCTAGGCAGTTAGCTTTATAAATTTAATTATTAGTTAAACATTGCTTACAATTATTAATTGAATGTTAATAAAAAACCTTAATTTTACTTATTAATTGATAAATAACATAAATTACTACATTATTACTGACCTAATTTATCTTTTAAAAATATAGGTTTTATGTGAATAATAGTAAAAAACAATAAATTTTAGGTATTTTAGTTAATGACTGAAAAAATGCTCAAGTTTGTCAATACAAAAGGACAAACTCCTGAAAAGTTTAACCCATCTCAAAGGGTTAAAAACTTTTCTGAAATTTATAAAAACTATATTGCTCCAAAAGCAGAAGAACAATCTAGCAGATGTTCGCAGTGCGGGGTTCCTTATTGCCAAATTCACTGTCCGCTTTCAAATAATATTCCTGATTGGTTAAAGTTAGCAGCTGAAGGAAGATTAGAAGAAGCTTATGAAATTTCTTCAGCAACTAATAATATGCCAGAGGTTTGCGGTAGAATTTGCCCTCAAGACAGACTTTGTGAAGGGAATTGCGTAATTGAGAGAGCAGGGCATGGTACAGTTACTATTGGTTCAATAGAAAAATTTATTACAGATACTGCTTTTGAAGAGGGCTGGGTCAAACCAATTAAAATTAAAAAAGATTTAGGACAAAGTGTTGGTATTATAGGAGCAGGACCAGCAGGTCTTGCAGCCGCTGAGCAGCTTAGAAAAATTGGATATGAAATTACGGTTTATGACAAATATGACAGACCAGGTGGATTGTTAATTTATGGCATTCCTAATTTTAAATTAGAAAAAAATATTGTTGAAAGAAGAACAAAACTTTTAAAGGAAGGCGGAATTAAATTTGAATTAAATTTTGTAGTTGGAAAAAATGCAACTCTATCTGAGCTTAGAAAAAAAACATGATGCGATATTAATTGCAACAGGAGTATACAAATCTAGAGAGGTGGAAATCTTAGGATCAAATCTTAAAAATATTTACCCAGCAATGCAATTTTTAACAGCTTCAAACAGAAAAGGCTTAGGAGATAAAGTTAAAATGTTTGATGATGGATATTTAAATGCTGAAGGAAAAGATATTGTAGTAATAGGAGGAGGCGACACAGCAATGGATTGCGTTAGAACTTCAATAAGACAGAACGCTAAATCAGTCAAATGTCTATATAGAAGAGATAAAAAAAATATGCCGGGTTCAGCAAGAGAGGTTGCTAATGCTGAAGAAGAAGGAGTAGATTTTCAATGGCTCACAAATCCAAAGGAATTTATTGGAAAAAATGGAAAAGTGACAGAAGTTGTCCTTAATAAAATGAAATTAGGAGAAGCAGACGCAACTGGAAGACAAGCGCCTGAAATTATTCAGGGCTCTGAAATTAAAATTAAAGCAGACATGGTAATTAAAGCTTTAGGATTTGATCCTGAAGATATTCCAACTTTATTTTCAGAACCAACACTTGTTGTATCTAAATGGGGAACTATCAAAATAGATCTTAAAACAATGCAAACAAATTTAGATGGAATCTTTGCAGCCGGAGATATCGTTCGAGGAGCATCTTTAGTTGTGTGGGCTATCAAAGACGGAAGAGATGCTGCGGAAGCAATGGATATTTATTTAAAAAATAAAATTTCTCAATCATTAAAAAAAAGAATGGTTGCTTAGTTATTTATGAAAATTTTAGATCAAAATTTACAAAAACTTATTAAAGCAGGGGTTTATAAAAAAGAAGATGAGCATGATGCGTGCGGGGTTGGTTTTGTTGCTTCAATTGATGGAAAACCAAGAAGAGAAGTAGTTGAAAATGGAATCGAAGCTCTCAAAGCTGTTTGGCACAGAGGAGCAGTAGACAAGGACGGAAAAACGGGCGATGGAGCTGGAATTCATGTTGAGTTGTCAAAAGATTTTTTTGAAGAACAAATAAAAATTACAGGACATCACACTCATAAAAATGACCAATTGTGTGTTGGTATGATTTTTTTACCTAGAAATGATTATGGAGCACAAGAAGCTTGCAGAACTATTGTTGAACACGAACTACTGTCTAATAATTTTTATATTTTTGGATGGAGGCAGGTTCCTGTAAAAGCAAAAGTTCTTGGTATTAAGGCAAACGATACAAGACCAGAAATCGAGCAAATATTATTTTCTCCAATTAAAAAAACAGGTTCAGAAGAATTAGAAAAAAATATTTATATTGTAAGAAAAAAAATTGAAAAAAAAATTACTCAATCGCAATTAAAAGACTTTTATATTTCATCAATTAGTTCAAGATCAATAATCTACAAAGGAATGTTTCTTGCTGAACATTTGTCAGATTTTTATCCAGATCTATTAGATAAAAGATTTATTTCTAGATTTTCAATTTTTCATCAAAGGTATTCAACGAATACTTTTCCAAGCTGGGAACTCGCTCAACCTTTTAGAATTTTAGCTCACAATGGTGAGATCAACACTTTAAAAGGAAATGTGAATTGGATGAAGACCCATGAACAGGGACTAGAGTCTGATTTATATCCAAATATTGATGACTTAAAACCCATTTTAAAATCTGGAAGTTCTGACACAGCTTGTCTTGATGCTGTCTTTGAATTGTTAACAAGATCAGGAAGATTATTGCCTCTTGTTAAAATGATGTTGATGCCTGAAGCATGGTCTAAAAGAAGCAAAATTATTCCTCAAGCTTATAGAGATATGTATAATTATTTAAATTCTGTCATTGAACCTTGGGATGGGCCAGCAGCGATTGCCGCAACGGACGGCAATTGGATTTTAGCTGCAACAGACAGAAATGGTTTAAGGCCTTTAAGATATACAATTACAAAAGATAAAATTTTATTTGCAGGATCGGAAACTGGAATGGTTCCAGTTCAAGAAGAAAATATTATTTATAGAGGCAGAGTAGGGCCTGGACAAATGATAGCAGTTAATCTTGACGAAGGCGTTTATTATAATGATAAAAAAATTAAAGACTTTTTATCTAAAAACCCTATTTACAAAAAATTTAGCCAAAATTTAATTGAGATCAGTAAAAAATTTAACAATTTAGAAGAATTTAATTCTTTCGAAGGAGATAAATTAAGACAAAAACAATATGCTGCTGGCATTTCCATTGAAGATTTAGAGATGATTTTACATCCAATGGTAGAGGATCAAAAAGAGGCTGTTGGCTCAATGGGTGATGACACACCAACAGCTGTTTTATCAGATATTTATAGGCCTTTATCACACTTTTTTAGACAAAACTTTAGTCAAGTAACAAATCCTCCAATCGACTCTTTAAGAGAAAACAGAGTGATGTCCTTAAATACAAGAATTGGAAATTTGCAAAATATTTTAGGCGAAGATTTGTTTAATAAAAAAAGCTATCTTTTAGAAAGTCCAATACTATCTAATGCTCAATTTAAAAAATTATTTGAAGTTTTAAATGACGAGTATAAAGAAATAGATTGCACATTTGACTCTGCGGACTCAGAGGTTAATTTAAAAAAAGAATTAACAAGAATTCAAACTGAAGCCGAAATAGCAGTCAGAGAAGGAGCCAAACATATTATTCTAACTGATGAGAAGATATCAGCAACAAGAATTGGAATTCCAATTATTCTTGCAACAGGCGCAGTACAAACTCATTTAGTTAATCAAGGACTTAGAAAATTTACTTCATTAAATGTTAAAGCAGCAGAATGTTTAGATGTTCATTATTTTGCAGTTTTGATTGGTGTTGGTGCTACAACAGTTAATCCGTATTTGGCATTTGATTGTATTTATCAAAGACATCAAAAAAATATTTTTCAAAAACTAACTTTTACTGAGTGCATCAATAATTATATCAAAGCAGTTAATGATGGATTATTAAAAGTAATGTCTAAACTTGGTATTTCTGTCATCAGTTCTTATAGAGGTGGTTTAAATTTTAGTGGTCTTGGATTAAGCAGAGCTTTAGTTGCTGAATATTTTCCAGGCATGTATTCAAAAATTTCTGGTATTGGAGTTTCAGGAATTGAACAAATGATCAGAATTCAACATCAAAAAGCGTTTAGAGGAAACGTTATTAGTTTACCAATTGGTGGATTTTATAAATTTAGAAAAGGTGGAGAGCAACATTCAAATCAGGCAATGACTATGCATATGTTACAAACGGCTGTTGCAACAGACTCTTATGATTTATACAAAAAATATTCAAAAATCATTAATGAACAACATCCTTTAAATCTTAGAGATCTTTTAGATTTTAATTTAATTAAAAAACCGATTCTAATTGAAGAAGTTGAATCTATTACAAATATAAGAAAAAGATTTGGAAGTGGAAGCATGTCTTTAGGAGCACTTTCAAAAGAAGCGCATGAAACTTTGGCAATTGCTATGAACAGAATTGGTGGCGCATCATGTAGCGGAGAAGGAGGAGAGGATGCAATACGAGCAATTCCAAAAGATAATGGTGACAATGCTAATTCAAGAGTTAAACAGATTGCTTCAGCAAGATTTGGAGTAACTGCAGAATATTTGAATAATTGTGATGAAATAGAAATTAAAGTATCTCAAGGAGCAAAACCTGGAGAGGGTGGTCAATTACCAGGGTTCAAAGTGACCGGTGAGATTGCAACTTTGAGACATTCTACGCCAGGAGTTACCTTAATATCTCCACCTCCCCATCATGACATTTATTCAATCGAAGATTTGTCTCAACTTATCTACGATTTAAAACAAATTAATCCTAAAGCAAAAATTGGAGTAAAATTAGTTTCATCAACAGGCATAGGAACTATTGCTGCAGGAGTTGCAAAGGCAAAAGCAGATGTAATTCTAATTAGTGGACATTCAGGTGGAACAGGGGCCTCACCATTAACAAGCGTGAAGTATGCGGGATTACCCTGGGAAATTGGCTTAACAGAAGCCAATCAAATTTTAACATTAAATGGTTTAAGACATGAAGTTATTTTAAGAACTGATGGAGGAATTAAAACAGGCAAAGATGTTGTTATGGCCGCTATGATGGGTGCAGATGATTTTGGAATAGCGACAACTTCATTAATAGCCATGGGCTGTATAATGGTTAGACAATGTCATTCTAATACTTGTCCTGTTGGAATTTGTACTCAAGATGAGGAGCTAAGAAAAAAATTTACAGGCACACCAGAAAAGGTTGTTAATTTATTCTCATTTATAGCTGAAGAAGTAAGAGAAATTTTAGCAAGTCTTGGTTTTAAATCTTTAAATGAAATTGTTGGAAGAACCGATTTATTGAAACAAGTAAGTAGAGGATCTGCTAATTTAGATGATTTAGATTTAAATCCACTTTTAGTCCAGGCAGATCCAGGAGAAAATCCAAGATATTGTTTAAAAAGAGAAAGAAAAGAAGTCCCTGATAGTTTGGATAAACAAATTATAAAAGACTCACTTTCTTTAATTGAGAAAGGACAAAAATTTCAATTAAGTTATGCGGTAAAAAATACTCATAGATCTGTTGGAACAAGATTAAGTTCAATTATTACAACTCAGTTTAAAAATAAGAAATTATCTGACGATCATATTTTAATTAAATTAAGAGGTTCAGCCGGACAGTCCTTGGGCGCATTTGGAGTTTCAGGAATTAAATTAGAAGTCACAGGCGATGCAAATGATTATGTTGGCAAAGGGTTATCAGGTGCAAAAATAATTATAAAACCAGCCTCGAACACTGAAATACAAACTTCAAAAAATACAATTATTGGAAATACTGTTTTATATGGAGCAACCTCAGGATTGTTGTTTGCAGCAGGACAAGCAGGAGAAAGGTTCGCGGTTAGAAATTCAGGAGCTACAGCAGTTATTGAGGGATGCGGAACAAATGGTTGCGAATATATGACAGGCGGTACCGTTGTTATATTAGGAGAAGTAGGTGATAATTTTGCAGCAGGAATGACAGGTGGAATGGCATTTGTTTATGACCCAGAAAATAGCTTTGAGAATTATGTAAATCCGTCTTCAGTTATTTGGCAAAGAATTGAAACAGATTATTGGAATGATTTTCTTTTCAATTTAATAAAATTGCATGAAAAAGAAACTCAATCAGCTTATTCAAAAAAAATTATTCAACAATGGAGTAATGAAAAGACTAATTTTTATCAAGTTTGCCCTAAAGAAATGTTAGATAAGTTAAAACAACCATTATCGAATAAGGCAGTTCATGGAAAAGCGGTCTAAATCAATTAGTCTAGTTTGTTTTGGTTTTGGTTTAGCAGCTAAATACTTTGTAAAAGAGTTATTAAAAAATAAATATAAAATTAATTTAATTACAACTTCTAGATCTAAAAGTTCTAATAAAAAATTTTTAAATGTTAATTATAAAAATTTTTATTTTGAGAATAACATATTCGATAAAAAAATTACAAAATATATTTTAAATGCAAGTCATATATTAGTTTCAATACCACCAAGGGATAGAAAAGATTTTGTTATTGAAAATTTTTATAATCAAATATCACTAAATACAAAAATTAAATGGCTAGGATATCTTTCATCAACGAGTGTCTACGGAAATTATGATGGAAAATGGGTTAATGAAAAAAGCAAATTATTAACTACTAATGATACAGGAATAAATAGACTTGTAGCTGAGAATGAATGGTTGAAATTAAATCAAAACCACCTTGTTCCAACAAGAATATTTAGATTGTCAGGAATTTATTCTCCTGAGAGAAATATATTTTTACGATTAACAAATGGTCAAATTCGTTACGTTAAAAAAAGTAACCATTATTTTTCAAGAATTCATGTTGCTGATATAGCGCAAGTTTTATTCAAATCTTTAATTTATTCAAAAGATGGAGAAATTTACAATGTTGCAGATAATATGCCGTGTTCATATGATAAAATTATATCTTATGCTTGTAGTTTAATGGGAATTCAAAACCCATCACCAGTATCTTTTCAATCATTAAATGAAGGTGAAATGAAAAATTTCTATAAAGACTCAAAAAAAGTTAGCAATGCAAAAATTAAAAAAGATTTAAAAGTAAAATTATATTTTCCAACTTACAAAGAAGGCTTTAAAAGTATTTTAAATAATATTTTTAATCGCTAAGTCTAATTTTTTTAAATCTTTAGCTCTTGATAAAGAGTGATCACCATCATCAATAAATGTTAAACTTAATTTTTTGCTTATTAAAGTTTTTATTAACTTTATCGAATAAACCCAAGAAACAGAAGAGTCTTTAATGCCATGCAATAGTTCAACCGGAAAACTGCAATTAATTTTTTTATTAAGAACTAGGATTTTTTTTCCATCAAATATAAATTTTTTACTTATGGGATAAAAATTATTACGACTGCTTTTTAATTTATAGATTTTATTCTTTTTTATTTTAATTTTTTCAATATCATTTAACTTTTTCCATATTAATTCTTCAGTAAAATCAGGAGCAGGAGCTATAGCAATAAAGCCTTTAATTCTTTTATAAAAATGTTTAATCAAGAGAATCGCAATCCACGCACCCATGCTTGAACCAATAAGAACTATTTTATTTTTGTTGATTAATTTTTTTATAATTGACCTTGAATCTTCTGCCCAATTTTTAATACTGAGATCCGTAAATTTTCCCGACGACCTACCATGACCGCTATATTCAAATAATAATAAGTTTATTTTATTTTCATTAGCAAATTTTTTTAAGTGCTTAGCTTTTTTACTTTTGATATCTGACATTAATCCGTGAAGAAAAATAATTGTTGTTAGACTTTTATTATTAATAAACTTGTAATGAATTTTTTGATTATTTTTTGTTAAAAAAAAATTTTGCTTTGGATTATTCATGGTTAAAAGTATAGCATATTAATTTAATGGATAAAAAAATTCGTTTATTGCAAGTTATTCCAAGATTAGATGTGGGTGGGGCAGAAACAGGCTGTAAAGATATTGCACAATTTATTGCTGAACAAAATTATTTTTCTGCAATTTTATGTTCGGGTGGAGAACAAATTAAAAATATTGATCAAACGAAGATAAAGATTTTTAAATTTTCTGTACATAGCAAGAACCCATTTATGATTTTTTTTAATATATTTGTAATTTTATTTATTGTTTTGTTTTATAAAATTAATATTATTCATGTTCGAAGTCGTGCTCCGGCTTGGTCATGTTATTTTGCAAGTAAATTATTAGGAGTGTCTTTAATTTCTACTTTTCATGGCACTTATAATTTTAACAATCCCTTAAAAAAATTTTATAATTCAGTTATGTTAAGAGGCAATTCTGTTATTGTTGGATCAAGGTTTATTTTTGATCATATAAGAAATAATTATAATTACACAAAAGAAATTTTTCTTATACCAAGAGGAATTAATATTGATTATTTTAACTCAAAAAATTCAAATATAGAAGGGCTCAATAGTGTTAGAACGCGCTGGGGGATATCTGGTAATAATTTTTTAATATTGCTTCCAGGCAGATTAACTTTTTGGAAAGGACAGTTTCTTTTTTTAAATACTTTACTATTTCTTAAACAAGAAAATTTACTAAATAATATTAGTGCAATTATACTTGGCGACGATCAAGGTAGAACCGAATATAGAGAATACCTTCTAGATTTTATTAGAGAGCATCGATTAGAGGAAAATGTAAAGATTATCTCACACGAATCTTTCATGCCATCAGCTTATAATGCTTGTGATTTAGTATTATCAGCTTCTATTGAGCCAGAGGCATTTGGTAGAGTAGCAGTTGAAGCACAAGCAATGGAAAAACCAATCCTTGCAAGCAATATCGGAGGTTCAAATGAAACAATTATTGATGGACAAACTGGCTGGTTATTTAAATCTGATGATGAAAAAGATTTGGCAAAAATGATTATTGAGATTTCAAAAAAAGATAAAATTTTTCTTAAAGATTTAGGAGCAAAAGGCAGAGCCAACGTAATTAATAATTATACGGTAGATCAGATGTGTTCTAAAACACTAGAAATTTATAAGTCCTTAGTTTAATAAGAGACATGCTTAACATCACGCTTTTAGATGGAAAAAAACTTCAATTTCCAGGAAAAGTTAATGGACATGAGATAGCTAAAACTATAAGTCCGTCGCTTGCAAAAAAAGCTTTAGTTATAAAAGTAAATGATAATTTTAAGGATCTAAGTACATTTATTGAAAAAGATTCTACAGTACAAATCATTACACTTGAAGATGATTACGGATTAGAAGTTATAAGACATGATACAGCCCATGTTCTTGCTATGGCAGTTCAAGAACTATTCAAAGATACCCAAGTTACTATCGGTCCAGTTATTGAAAATGGTTTTTATTATGATTTTTCTAGAAAGAAACCTTTTACCGATGAAGATTTAGCAAAAATTGAAGAAAAAATGGTAGAAATTATTGATCGAGATGAACCCACAACAAGAGAAGTTTGGGATAGAGAAAAAGCTATAGAACATTTTAAAAAAAAAGGAGAGCTTTATAAAGCTGAAATAATAAATAGCATTCCAACCAAAGAAGAAATTTCTATTTATTTTCATGGTAAGTGGCACGATCTATGTAGAGGACCACATTTAACTTCTACTGGAAAAATAGGTAAAGCATTTAAGCTGACAAAACTTGCAGGAGCCTATTGGCGCGGTGATTCAAATAATGAGATGCTTCAAAGAATTTATGGAACATGCTGGAGAAATAAAAAAGAGTTAGACGAATATTTACATAGAATAGAAGAAGCTGAAAAAAGAGATCATCGTAAACTTGGAAAAGTTATGAATTTATTTCATTTCCAAGAAGAAAGTCCAGGAGCCGTATTTTGGCATGAAGGAGGTTGGCAGCTATTTCAGTCTCTCATTGATTTTATGCGTCAAAAACAAACTGAAGCTGGTTATCGAGAAGTAAACACACCTGATATTTTAGATAAAACTTTATGGGAGAAATCTGGTCATTGGGAAAAATTTCAAGAACATATGTACACAACAAAAACTCCAGATGAGAGAGTTTTTGCAATCAAACCCATGAATTGTCCTGGCTGCGTTCAAATTTTTAATCAAGGACTTAAAAGTTATAGAGATTTACCATTAAAATTATCAGAATTTGGCAAAGTCCATCGTTATGAAAGCTCAGGATCTTTACATGGATTAATGAGAGTTAGATCTTTTACACAAGATGATGCTCATATTTTTTGTACTGAAAATCAAATTACAGAAGAGTCATTAAAAGTTACTAAGTTAATTTTAGATATTTACAAAGCTTTTGGTTTTGAAAATGTAATTTTAAAATATTCTGATCGTCCTGCAAAAAGAGTTGGAGATGATAAACTGTGGGATAAAGCAGAGGCCGCATTATTAGAAGCCGTGAAAGCTTCAAAATTAGATTACTCCATTAATAAAGGTGAAGGAGCGTTTTATGGTCCTAAAATTGAATTTGTTTTAAGAGATACTATTGGTCGAGATTGGCAGTGTGGAACTTTACAAGTAGATTTAAATTTACCAGGCAGATTAGGTGCCACTTATATTGATAAAGATGGAATTAAAAAGAATCCCGTTATGTTGCATCGAGCATTGTTTGGATCACTAGAAAGATTTATAGGTATTTTAATTGAACATTACGCTGGTAAACTTCCGTTGTGGTTAGCGCCCAAACAAGTTGCAATACTTCCAATTTCTCAAGAATTTGATGATTATGCAAAAAAAGTATCTGCTGAACTTGATAAAAACAAAATAAGGAATATTATCGATCTTAAGAATGAAAAAATTAACTACAAGATTAGAGAACACTCTTTATCAAAGACTCCAATTTTAATGATTTGCGGATCTAAAGAACAAGAGAATCAATCAATTACACTTCGAAGACTTGGCCAAGAAAAACAAGATACATTACCTTTAAGAGAAGCTGTGAATTTATTAGTTAAAGAATCTTTAGCACCAAAAATCTAGGAGTATAGTTATTAATCAAAATTTTCAAAATAACAGAAGCAATTTTAGATCTAGTAGTTCTTCAAATCGTGGACCAAAAGTAAACGATAGAATTAGAGCAACTGATGTTCAGCTAATCGGAAGTGACGGTCAAAATATTGGAATCGTTTCTTTAAATGATGCATTGATGACAGCTAAAGAGCAGGGTTTAGATTTAATCGAAATTGCTCCAAATGCTAAACCACCAGTTTGCAAAATAACTGATTTTGGAAAATATAAATACGAGTTACAAAAAAAAGCCAGTCAAGCAAAAAAAAAACAAAAAGTTGTAACCCTTAAAGAGATTAAAATGAGACCAGGAACAGACGTTCATGATTATAATTTTAAAATGAAAGCAACTGAGAAATTTTTAGCTAAAGGAGACAAAGTAAAATTTACAATTAAGCTCAAAGGAAGAGAAATGCAGCATTTAAAACTAGCTCAAGATCTTGCAGGTAGAATTGTAAGCGATTTAAAAATAACTGGTAAAGTCGAACAGACTCCAAAAATGGAGGGCAAGCAAATGACTTTTATTATTCAGCCATTAAAATAGCTGTTTCTTCACTTTCATACTTATTGTTTTTCATCTTTAATATTAGTATAAACCGCAGGTATTTATTTTATGTATAAGATTAAAACTAAGAGCTCAGCCAAAAAAAGATTTAGAATTACAGCAACTGGCAAAGTAAAAATGCCTCAAGCTGGAAAAAGACATGGCATGATCAAAAGAACAAATTCTCAGATTAGAAGACAAAGAGGAATGGCAATTATGTCAAAAGCTGATGCTAAGATTGTTAAATCTTACATGCCAAACAGTTTAAGAGGATAATCTATGTCACGAGTTAAACGAGGGGTAACCAGTCACGCAAAACATAAAAAAGTTTTCAAAGCTGCCAAAGGTTTTTACGGAAGAAAAAAAAATACAATTAGGACTGCTAAACAGTCAGTAGAAAAATCTTTACAATATTCTTATAGAGATCGCAGAGCTAAAAAAAGAAGTTTTAGATCACTTTGGATACAAAGAATTAATGCAGGCGTTAGAGAGCAAGGTTTGACTTATTCTAAATTTATAAACGGTCTAAATAAAACAAAGATTTCTATTGATAGAAAAATTTTAGCAGATTTAGCTTATCAAAATCCAGAGGCTTTTAAATCCATCGTAAAAAAGGTACAGTCTAGCCTAAATTAGAAAACTAGTTTCATAAATACTAGTAGACCATCATGGATGAAATTTTACATTTAGAAAAAGATTTTAAATCTAAAATAGACCAATCCGATACTCTTCATAAAATCGAACTAATAAAATCGGAAGCTTTTGGCAAAAACGGAAAGATAGGTGAACTTTTTAAAAAAATCACAACCCTTCAAGGAGAAGATAGAAAAAATTTTGCTTCAAATCTAAATAAATTAAAAGACAATATTAATAATCTTATTAATTCTAAAATAAGTCTTTTTGAACAAAAAGAGATTAATAAAAAATTATCAGAAGATAGAATTGATATTACCTTACCAGGAAGACCAATCTCTTTTGGAAAAATTCATCCGGTTACACAAGTCATCGACGAGGTAACAGCTATTTTTGGTGAGATAGGATTTTCAGTGGCAGAAGGACCTGATGTTGAAAATGAGTATAATAATTTTACAGCATTAAATACACCGCCACATCACCCAGCGCGGGATATGCATGACACTTTTTATTTAGCTCAAAACAAAGAAATTTTATTAAGAACTCATACTTCGCCAGTACAAATAAGAACTATGTTATCTGGAAAGCCGCCCTTCAAAATTATTGCACCCGGCAGAACTTATAGATGTGATAGCGATCAAACCCACACACCTATGTTTCATCAAGTTGAAGGTTTACATATAGATAAAAATGTAAACATGGGACATTTAAAAGGAGTTCTTGATTATTTTATTAGAAAGTTTTTTGAAGTAGATAAAATTAAAATGAGATTCAGACCTAGTCATTTTCCTTTTACCGAACCATCCGCAGAAGTTGATATTGGTTATGAGTTAAAAGATGGTAAAATTGTTATCGGAGAAGGAGACAAATGGCTTGAAATATTAGGTTGTGGAATGGTTCATCCTAATGTTTTAAAAAATTGCAAAGTAAACACTTCAATCTATCAGGGTTATGCTTTTGGTATCGGAATTGATCGTTTAGCCATGCTTAAATATGGAATAAATGATCTAAGATCTTTTTTTGAAACAGACGTTAGATGGTTAGAACATTATGGATTTGATCCATTAGATATACCTGCAAATTATAGGGGATTTAGTAGATGAAAATAACTTCTTCTTGGCTAAAGGACCATTTAAAAACAAACGTAAATATTGAAAAGATTGTTTCAACTTTAAATAATATAGGACTAGAAGTTGAAAGTGTTGGGTCGGCAGATAAGAATAATTTTTTTTTTGTAGCGAAAATTATTAAAGCAGAAAAACATCCTAATGCAGATAAATTGAAATTATGTGATGTCGATATTGGATCTGGAAAAATAGTAAAAGTTATTTGTGGCGCCTCAAATGCTAGAGATGGTTTATTAACTGTTTATGCTGGACCAGGGGCTATTATTCCAAAAAATCAACTCAAAATTAAAGTTACCAATATTAGAGGTATCGACTCTTACGGAATGCTTTGCTCAGAATCGGAATTGGGCTTATCTGATGAAAGCCAAGGAATCACTGAACTAGATTCAAAAAAATTTAAAGTTGGAAGTAGTTATTTTAAAAATAATAGCGAGCCAGCAATTGATATATCTATAACTCCTAATAGATCTGACTGTCAGGGAGTAAGAGGTATTGCAAGAGATTTATCAACAGCAGGTCTTGGAAAATTAATCGATTTAGAGCAAATTAAATTAAAAACTAATATTAAAAATCCATTTAAAGTTATTCTTCAATCTAATTCTGGATGTTCTTCATTTGCTCATTGTTACATTGAAGGGATTAAAAATTCTGAAAGTCCAAAATGGTTAAAAGACAAATTAATTGCAGTCGGAATGAATCCAATATCGACAGTTGTTGATATCACAAATTATATTATGCTTGATTTAAATAGACCTTTGCATGCGTATGACGCCGATAAAATTGAGAAAAAAGTTATTGTACGCGCATCAAGAAAGGGAGAAAAGTTTTCAGCTTTAGATAATAATACTTATTCACTCGAAGATGGCGCTTGTCTAATTACTAATGAGAAAGAAATCTTAGGTTTAGGAGGTGTAATTGGTGGAGAAAATTCTTCAATTTCTTTAGATACTAAAAATATTTTTTTAGAGTCGGCTTTGTTTGACCCAGTTAAAATATCAAAAATTGCAAAGAAATTAGGAATTAATTCTGATGCTAAGTTTAGATTTGAAAGAGGGGTTGATCCTAATGGTATGGAATATGGATTAAAACTTGCAGCAAAAATTATTCATAAAATATGTGGAGGCAAAATAAGTAATCTCATTATTTCTGGAGAAAATAATTTTAAAAATAAACAAATTAAATTTAATTCAGATAACTTTGAAAAAATTATAGGAAGTAAAATTTCACCAGCTGAAATAAAAAAAATTCTAAATAATTTAGGTTTTAAACTTAAAGAAAGTAAAAATATATATTCAGTCACTATTCCAACTTGGCGTCCGGATATTAAGGAAGAAGTTGATATAGTAGAGGAGTTAATAAGAATTAGAGGTTATGATAAAATTCAGCTTATTAAGCCAGAAATGGATAGTTCTAAAGGCGTTTTAACAGGAAAACAAAAATTATATCGATTTACGCAAAGATCTATAGCCAACAAAGGCTTTATGGAAACAATTACGTATTCTTTTACAAATTCAAAAATTGATTCTTTATTTGGTCTGCATAATAAAAGTTTAGTAATTACCAACCCAATTTCTAATGATTTAGATGTCTTAAGATCTTCTATTTTTTCAAACCTTTTAATTCATATTAAAAATAATATTCATAGAAGTTTTGAAGATCAAAAAATATTTGAAAGTGGCCCAGTATTTTTTGGTTCAAAACCAGGAGAGCAAATAGCTGTTATTGGAGGAATTCAAATTGGAAAAATTTATAGAAAAAATTGGCTAGAAAAAGATAAAGAGGTTGATGTTTTTGAAATTAAAGATTGTGTTTATAAAACATTAATTGAACTTGGAATTCATGAGCAAGATTTAACAGTTATTCAGGAATCTGAAACGTACTATCATCCAGGCAGATCAGGTAAGTTTTATTTAAATTCTAATAAACAATTACCAATTGCTAATTTTGGAGAAATTAATCCTAAAATTGTTAAAGAACTGGATATTAAAAGTGGACCAATTTTTGGTTTTCAAATTTTCTTAAATAATATCCCATTTATTAATAAGCAAAACACAGAAAAGAAAATTAAATATGTAGTTTCAAATTTTCAAAAAATTGAAAGAGATTTTGCATTTATTGTAGATAAAAAATTTGAGGCGGAAAAAATCGTTAATTCATTGCTTAATGTAGATAAAAAATTAATAAAAAAAATAAGAATATTTGATGTTTTTCAAGGAGGAAATATTGAAAAGAATAAAAAATCTATTGCTTTAAATTTATTAATCCAATCACAAGACAAAACATTAAACGATAAAGAGATTGATGAATTAAGTGATAAAATAATTCAAACAATGCAAAAATCTTTTGATGCAACATTAAGATCCTAAATGTCATCACAAGAAAATATAAGAAATTTCGCAATTATCGCACACATTGATCATGGCAAATCCACTTTTGCAGATAGATTAATTCAAAAATGTGGAGGTCTTACGGAACGTGAGATGACAACTCAAGTTTTGGATTCAATGGATTTAGAGAAAGAAAGGGGAATTACCATAAAAGCTCAAACTGTTAGATTAAATTATAAATCAAAAAAAGATGATAAAAATTACGTCTTAAATATTATTGATACGCCTGGTCATGTTGATTTTAGTTATGAAGTAAACAGGTCTCTTGCTTCATGTGAAGGATCATTACTTATTGTTGACAGTACTCAAGGTGTGGAAGCTCAAACTTTAGCAAATGTTTATCAGGCCATGGATAATCATCATGAGATTATAACAGTTTTAAATAAAATAGATTTACCAGCATCAGATGTTGAAAGAGTAAAAAAACAAATCGAGGACGTTATAGGAATTGATACTTCGGACGCTTTGTCAGCCTCTGGAAAAACAGGAGAAGGGGTAGATGAAATATTAGAAGCAATTGTTGAAAAACTTCCTGCTCCAAAAGGAAATAAAGATTTGCCTTTAAAAGCGTTACTAGTTGATAGTTGGTATGACAGTTATTTGGGAGTGGTTATATTGGTTAGAATACTAGACGGAGTAATTAAAAAAGGAATGGAAATTTTATTGATGTCGACAAACACAAGACATCCAGTCGAAAGAGTTGGTGTGTTCACCCCTAAAGCGGAAAATAAAGAATATTTAGGTCCTGGAGAAATTGGTTTTATTGTTACAGGCATCAAAGATCTTTCGGATACTAAAATTGGAGACACAATAACAGATTATTCTAATCCTATAAAAGATCCGTTACCAGGATTTAAACCTAGTAAGCCAGTTGTATTTTGCGGACTATTCCCAGTTGATAGTACAGAATATAATTTATTAAGAGACAGTCTTGCTAAATTAAAATTGAACGACTCTAGTTTTGTTTATGAGCCCGAGAATTCCGCTGCTTTAGGATTAGGTTTTAGATGTGGTTTTTTAGGACTACTTCATCTTGAAATTATTGTTCAAAGATTAGACCGAGAATACAATTTAAATTTAATTACCACAACGCCAGGCGTTGTTTATAAAATCACTAAACACGATGGCACAGTTATGGATCTCCAAAATCCCGCGAATATGCCAGAACCAAACTTTATTAAATCTATTAATGAACCATGGATTAACGCTACAATAATTCTTCCAGAAGAATACTTGGGATCAATTATGAAATTATGTGAAGAAAAAAGAGGAAAACAAAAGAGTTTAAGTTATTCAGGAAATCGTGCAGTTTTATCTTATGAATTACCATTAAATGAAGTTGTTTTTGATTTTTACGATAAGATAAAATCTATTTCTAGTGGTTATGCTAGTTTCGATTATGAACTGAACGATTATAGAGAAGGTGATTTGATTAAATTGTCCATATTAGTAAACGAAGAGATGGTTGATGCATTGTCTATGGTTATCCATAAAGATTTTGCTGTAAGACAAGGAAGGTTAATGTGCGAAAGGTTAAAAGATTTAATACCAAGACATCAATTTCAAATACCAATCCAAGCAGCCATTGGTGGAAAAGTTATAGCAAGAGAAACAATATCTGGTTACAGAAAAGATGTTATCAGTAGGATTCATGGTGGAGGAGCGAGGGATAGAAAGAAAAAACTTTTGGAAAAGCAAAAAAAAGGTAAAGCAAGAATGAGACAGTTTGGAAGCGTTGATATTCCCCAAGAAGCTTTTATTGAAGTTTTAAAAATAAATAAAAATCAGTGATTTATAGACTAATTCTTTAAAATGATTAAAAATTTAATTTTTTTTATAAAAAATAAAACAAAAAGCAAAGTTATTTTTTTATTCTTTTTTAATAAAATAATTCGTTTATTTTTAAAAACAAAAATTAAAAAATTTAAGAGAGATCATAAAATTTATTTATTAAAGAAAAGAATAAGTAATGACTATTTTTCAATGAACTCCTATAATTTTTATAAATGTTTATCAAATTTAAAAAATGATTTTAAATACTTAGAGATTGGAAGTTACGAGGGAAATTCTGCAATTTTTGTTGCTAAATATTTTACTGAAAGTAATATTTTTTGCGTTGATACATGGATGGGATCAGATGAGCATCTAGGACAAAATTTTAGTGAAATTGAGAAAAATTTTTTATATAATATAAAAGAATTTAAAAACGTACACCAAATAAAAAGCTCAAGTAATCTTTTTTTTTTGAATAATAAAGAATTTTATGATTGCATTTATATTGACGGCGATCATAACGCTGAACAAGTTTTTTTAGATTGTCAAAATGCATGGTCAATTTTAACAAAAGGTGGATATTTAATCTGCGACGACTACACTTGGAAATTTTACAAAGAAAATAATAAAAATCCCTGTTTTGGTATAAATAAATTTTTAAATACGATTACTAATTTTAGATATTACCTTGTATCAAATTCTCAAATTTTTATAAAAAAAAATTAGTAATTAAAAATTAGATAAATAATCTAATTATTTCAAATAAAATTGAAATTAATTAGATTAATTTTTAAATAATCCATTTTTTGTATTTAATTTTATTTTCTCTTATTGCTCTTGGATAACTTTCATCAATATCTACTCTCTTAAGGCCGATTGTTTGTCTACCATAAACATCTATCATTTTCTCAATGCGCTCGTTAATTAATTTTTCGTCATTAAAATCGCTAATATTATATTTTTTTGTCTCAAGAACATGATCTAATTCTTGGGTATTAATTGAAATTTTTTTTGAAATAGATTGTGGATCCATTAAAAATGAGAAGTGCCATCCTCCGTTAAATTCTATGTATCTTTTTATTTTTCTATCAAATCTCCACCATGGATAATTTTTTACTCTAAATTCCCTTACATTTTGAGCGGTTTTAAAAAATTTAAACTTACAACTCTTTGTGCCTGCCCATTTGTTTCTCCATTTTAAGCCTTTTGATAAATGAATATTAAATTTATAATAGTACATATTTTGTAAAAAAACCGTTGAGTCAAAATTCATAAATTTTTTGTTTTCTAAATTAGGAATTTCATCAACGTCTGAAATTAAGATAAGATCATTAGGGTTTAAATTATTTAACCCTAACTTAATTTGATTTCTCTGATAATTCTCATATATCCAATTATTGCCGTTATGTTCAGGAAAATTTTCTATAAAAAAATATCGAATTTTTGACTTATATTTTTTAAAATTTTCAATATTAAATAACTTTTTTTTGCTGACACCGTTAAAAAATTTATTACCCTCTATTATTATGAATTTATCGACATATTCGAATAAAGTTTCTAACCTGATCTCTAAAATTTCATTTTCTCCACAAAAACCAAAACAATCTAAAATTTTCATTACAATAAAATATATATTATTATCTATTGTATAAAAATAGGAAGATTTAATAATGGAGAGATGGCCGAGTGGTCGAAGGCGCCCGCTTGGAAAGCGTGTATACTGTTAAAGGTATCAAGGGTTCGAATCCCTTTCTCTCCGCCAAAAATAATTTTAAATAATCTCGTAAAATTTTTTTAACAAATTTATAATTCTTTGATCTGACGACATAGTAGGATTAATTTTGTTTGTAGTATAAGCAACTCCTATTCCTAATATTGGATCAGCAAAACCCAAAGATCCTCCCCAACCATTGTGACCAAAAGATTCCTTATTCTTTCCAAACAACCATCCGCCACGAAGGATTAAACCAACTTGAGACCATCTAATTGGCAACGTTAAACTTTCATCAATTCTACTAATGCTCTCAGTTAAACATTTTTTAATTGATGATTTTGATAATAAAATATTTTTTTCTAATATTAGATCATTTACAAAAATATCATAAATTTTAGCAATAGATCTTGCGTTGCCATGACCATTCATTGAAGGAACTTCAGCAGTTTGCCAATTTTCGTTATTATAAAAATTTATTTCATGTTCAGGATTATTAAATGCGTTAAATTCAGCTGAAATTTTACCTTCATTCTTATCTTCATAAAGAAAAGCGACGTTAGAAAGTTTACTTTTTGGAGTTCCAATAAAAAAATCTAAATTTAGTTTTTTTGATAACAATTCAGAAGTTAGTTCTCCTAAACTTTTGTTTATTGTTTTCTTTATGATCTCACCAATTAAAAATCCATGTGTTTTTGCATGATAATAAGTTTTTTCACCACACTGATGATCTGGTTCCTGATTTTCTATAATAGCTATTATCTTATTCCAATCCAAAAGATCTTGTTGTGTAATCTTTTCTTTAAATCTATAGAGACCAGATTGATGAGATAGAATATGTTTCAGTTTTATTTCTCTTTTATTACTTTGTTTAAAAGCATCCCAATAATAAGAAACAGATTTTTCTAAATCTAAAATGTTTTGATCAATTAGAATAGAAACAATAATTTCATAAATACCTTTCGTCGCTGAAAATACATTTACAATTGTATTTTCTTCCCAATTCTTATTATTTTTATTTTTAAAACCACCATGTAGATCTATTAATGGTTTTCCTTCTTTGTAAATTGCAAAAGAGGCTCCAATTTCTTCTTGTTTTAAGAAGTAACTTTCAAATATTTTTTTTACAGGATTATATTTTTCTTCACAATAACCATTTATCATTTTTAAAATGATAAATTGAAAGCAAAGTTTTTTCCAAGACTAAGTTTGAGATCTTGACAGAATCTGGCCGCTTCTGCTCCATCAATTATTCTGTGATCATAAGAGAGAGATATTGGCATCATTGCTCTTGCTATAAATTTTCCCTCAATAAATACTTGTTTTATTTCAGTTTTTCCTATTCCAATTATTGCTACTTCTGGATTGTTAATAATTGGAGTAAAAAAACTTCCACCAATTCCTCCTAAACTAGAAATCGTCATTGAGCCTCCAAAAAATTCTTTTTTATCTATTTTAAGTTCCTTGCTAAGTTTGCTAATTTTTCTAAGTTCATTGCTTAAAGTTAGAAGATCTTTTTGATCAACATTTCTCATTTTTGGAACCATCAAACCGTGTGGTGTATCTACGGCAACTCCAATATGAAAATATTTTTTATAAATAATATTCTCACCAGTAGGCTCAAGTGATGAGTTAAAATTTGGATATTTTTTCATTCCATTAACCAATGCTTTCATTATGAAGGCAAGAGGAGTGATAGTAATTTTTTCTTTTGTATTAAGATCTATTAAATTTTTTCTAAAGTGCTCCATATCTGTAACATCAATTTCATCAAATTGAGTTACATGAGGAATTTCATTCCAGGCTTTGACTAAATGAGGACCGGATAGCCTTTTAATTCTTGGTATTTTTTCTACATTAATCTCACCAAATTCTCCATGCTGATAGGGAAGCTTTTCTTCTTTTACTTCTATTTTTTTTATAATTTCTTCTTTGTTAATTTTATTGTTTAAAGTGCTTTTAATAAATTGTTTAATATCTTCTTCAAGAATTCTTCCTTTTCTAGCGCTTCCCTCAATCAACTGAATATTAACACCTAGTTCTCTAGCAAATTTTCTTATTTTTGGACTTGCGCTTTTAATATTTTGATATTGATTATTGTCTTGGGCAAGATTTTCTACAATTACCTGTTCTTTTATTTTTGTTTCTAAATTTTGATTAAGAATTTCTGCAATTGAATCTCCAGCTATAACTTGCTGTCCTTTTTTTAGAATTATATTTTTAACAATTCCTGATATTGGGGATGGAATCTCATAAGCACTTTCTTCATCCTCAATTAATAATACTATATCATCAGCTTTAATAAATTGATTTTTTTTTAAAAAAATTTCAGAAATTATTAATTTTTTAGTTGTTCCAAGGGCTGGAATTTTTAATAACGTTGTATCTTTAGGAGCTCTACTTTCTTTTTGTATTTCAATTTTTTTATTTTCTAATTTTTGTTCTTGGATTGGTTCATCAGAAGTAATTTCTATTTCACCTATTTTATCACCTTCAGAAATTTTATCTCCAACTTTAACTTTAATAATTTTAACTTTACCTGAAAACTGAGAGGGAACCTCAACACTTGATTTATCGCTTTCTAAAGTAATAATCCCATCATTTTTTTTTATATTTTGATTTTCTTTTATAAGAACTTCTATGATTTCTACATTTTTAAAATCACCAATATTGGGAACTACTAAATCAACAATTTTAGCCATTTTAAACTATAGTTTTGTTGGAATAGGTTTTTTTGGATCAATATTATATTTTTTCATCGCATCAGTAGCTACTTTGGATGCAATTTTTTGCTCTTTTACTAAAGTGCTTAATGTAGAGTAAACAATAAATTCTTTATTAACTTCAAAAAACTTTCTTAAATTTTTTCTAGTATCGCTCCTTCCAAATCCATCTGTTCCTAAAGTTACATAGGTGCCAGGAACATAGTTTCTAATTCCTTCAGATAATGTTCTAATATAATCCGTCGCTGCTATAAAAGGACCTGTTCTTTTTTCAAAACATTTTTCTATGTAGGTTTTTTCTGGTTTTTTATCTGGGTTTAGTAAATTTTTTCTTTCAACTTCTATTGCATCTTTTCTTAATTCGTTAAAGCTTGTTACACTCCAGATATCGGAATCAATTCCAAAGTCAGAACTTAATATTTCCGCTGCCTTTATTACTTCATTTAATATTGCTCCAGATCCCAGCAATTGAACTTTAGTTTTTCCTTTATTATTAATTTCTTTAAATAAGTACATGCCTTTTAAGATATCTTCCTTTTTTGCACCCTTAGGCATTGCTGGATGTTTATAATTTTCATTTAATGTTGTTATGTAATAAAAAACATTTTCTTGTTTTTCGTGCATTCTTTTCAATCCATCTTCAAATATTACCGCTAATTCATAAGAAAAAGTTGGGTCATAACTGACACAATTTGGAATAGTAGATGCCATTACTAAACTGTGACCATCCTGGTGTTGTAATCCTTCACCTGCAAGAGTGGTTCTGCCAGATGTCGCTCCAATTAAAAAACCTCTACACTGAGCATCACCAGCCGCCCAAGCAAAGTCGCCAATTCTTTGAAAGCCGAACATTGAATAAAAAAGATAGATAGGAATCATTTCAACATTATGATTTGAGTACGATGTCCCTGCGGCTATCCAAGAGGACATAGCACCAGCCTCTGTAATTCCTTCCTCTAATACTTGACCACTTTTGTCTTCACGATAAGAACTTAATTGCTCAGAATCTACAGGTTCATATTTTTGACCTTCGTGAGCATAAATTCCAATTTTTTGAAAAAATCCCTCCATTCCAAAAGTTCTTGCTTCATCTGGAATTATTGGAACTAATCGTGAAGAATATTCTTTATCTCTTAAAATTTTAGTAAGAATACTTACAAGAACCATAGTTGTTGATAGTTCTCTATCTCCAGAATCTAAATAAGAAGATTCAAAAATTTCAGTAGCTGGCGTTTTTAGAGCTTTTGTTTTTGTTTTTCTTGTTGGAATAAAACCACCAAGTTGTTTTCTTCTTTCTTTGATGTATTGAATTTCTTCTGATTTTTCATCAGGTTTATAAAACTCTAAGTTTTCAACTTGCTTATCTGTAATTGGAATATTAAATCGATCTCTAAAGTAATACATATCATTGACATCTAATTTCTTTTGTTGATGGGTTGTATTAATGCTTTCTCCGCTTTTACCCATTCCATAACCTTTAATAGTTTTCGCTAAAATTACTGTAGGGGCTCCTTTGTGATTTTGTGCCGCATGATATGCGGCATATACTTTATGAGGATCGTGACCGCCTCTATTTAATTTCCAAATATCATCGTCGGTCATATTTGAAACTAAATCTCTTAATTCTGGATATTTTCCAAAAAAATGACTCCTAACATAAGCACCACCCTTTGCTTTAAATGCTTGATATTCTCCATCAACACACTCTTCCATTCTTTTCATTAAAAGACCTGTTTTATCCTTTTCAAGAAGAGAGTCCCAGTAAGATCCCCAAATTACTTTAATTACATTCCAGCCTGCTCCTCTAAACAAACCTTCCATTTCTTGAATTATTTTTCCATTACCTCTTACGGGACCATCTAATCTTTGAAGGTTGCAATTGATTACAAATACTAAGTTATCCAATTTTTCTCTTGATGCTAAACTAATGGCGCCGGTTGACTCAGGCTCATCCATTTCTCCATCACCTAAAAAAACCCAAACTTTTCTATTTTGATCTTCTATTAAAGATCTGTTTTGCAAATACTTCATAAATCTTGCCTGATAAATTGCCATGATAGGACCAAGACCCATTGATACCGTTGGAAATTGCCAATAGTTTGGCATAAGCCATGGATGAGGATATGAAGACAATCCTTCCCCATCAACTTCTTGTCTAAAATTTTCTAATTGTTTTGTAGTTATTCTTCCTTCAAGAAAGGATCTTGCATAAATACCAGGAGCACAGTGGCCTTGAAAATAAATTAAATCTCCTAGATTTTTTTCATTTTGGGCTTTCCAAAAATGGTTAAAACCAACATCATATAAAGTTGCAGCAGATGCAAAAGTTGCAATATGCCCACCAAGCTCGGGAAGTTTTTTGTTAGCACGCACAACCATACATGCTGCATTCCATCTAATTAAAGACCTTATTTTATTTTCTAAGACTTGATCTCCAGGAGATTTGGCTTCCATCTCCCTCGGTATTGTATTGATATAGGGTGTTTTTTGATTGTAAGGTAAATTCGAACCAGAGATGTAAGCTTGATTAATTAATTTACCCAAAAGATAATTGGCTCTTTTTGGGCCATCTCTTTCAACAACACCATTTAATGATTCAATCCACTCTATAGTCTCTTGAGGGTCTACATCGCCGATAGTATCTTGTGCAGAAGAATAGTTTGTAAATTTCTTATACTCAACTTTTGTTTCAAAATTTTGTTTAATCTCTTCTTTTATAATTTTTTTTTCAGGTTCTATTTTCTTTAAAATTTTTTCAGCTTCTTGAATGATTTTTTCTGTTTCTGGAAGAATAGATTTGTTATCCTTTATTTTTGACGAATCTCCATTACTTAAAGTAGCTATCAATGATCCTTTTGATACTTTGTCTCCAACTTTAACTTTTATACTTGAAATTTTACCCTCAAAAGGAGAGGGAACCTCCACACTTGATTTATCACTCTCTAATGTAAGTATTGGATCATTTTTCTTAATTTGATCACCTTCTTTTATTAACACTTCTATGATCTCAACATTTTTAAAATCCCCTATATCAGGAACCTTAATTTCTAAATTCATAAAGTTTATTATATTTAAATGTTTTTTATAAAACCATTAAAATTTTGGCTTAAATATTAGATAAAAACGGCATTGGGAATTTTAAAATTTGGTGCCCACAGCCGGAATCGAACTGGCCACCTCTTCCTTACCATGGAAGTGCTCTACCAACTAAGCTATGTGGGCATTTTGAATTTAAAATTTGTAATTTATAGTTGTTCCGAAATAAACATTTAAAACTAAATAATTAGCTATTAAAATCAATAAAATTACAAGCTATACGTTAGCAATCTTGACAATCGGCTATTATATCTATTAAACACGAGTCTCACTTTGAATAATAGTATTCAAATTGAACAACATAATAACGAAAGTAAATAAACGTAAGATGAGTAGCATAAAAGGTAAAGTAAAGTGGTTTAACGGTAGCAAAGGCTACGGTTTTATTGAGAGAGACGACAAACAAAAAGACGTATTCGTCCATATGTCAGCTGTTAAAGATGCAGGTATTGACTATCTTGACGAAGGAGATGTCCTTACATTTGATATTGAAGATGGAAAAAAAGGTCCATCAGCTGTAAGTCTAAAAAAAGTTTAATATCTAGATTTTTTTGATGGAGGAGGCTCACCCATGGGTATTCATTATGATTATAAGTCTAAACGTGGAGAAAGAGCTATGCTTAAAGAAGCGAAGAGAAAAGAACGTCTTGCTTTAAAAAAAGCCAAAAGAGCCTCAACCATACCAGCAAAAGAACCAGAACAAGAAATGCACGATATTAATAAGCCTATTACTTTGGATGATTTAACAAATCCAAATAAATAGTCCGCGTTTGATTTTGATGATTAACAATCAAAAAGATTTAAAAAAAGAACGTCTTTCAGAAGCCCTTAGAGAAAATTTAAAAAAAAGAAAAGATTTTTTAAAAAAAATAAAAGAAAGAAAAGTATGAGCGTTTTATCTGATCATTGGATAAAAAAAATGTCATTAGAGAAAAAAATGATAAATCCTTTTGTTGAAAAACAACAAAGAAAAAATAAGATTTCTTATGGACTGTCTTCCTACGGTTATGATGCAAGAGTTTCTAATGAGTTTAAGATATTTACAAATATAGATTCAGCATTAGTAGATCCAAAAAAATTTTCAAAAAATAGTTTTGTAACAAGAAAAACTGACGTTTGTATAATTCCCCCCAATTCATTCGCTCTAGCTAGAACAGTTGAATATTTTAAGATTCCAAGAGATGTCTTGGTAATTTGCCTTGGAAAAAGCACTTATGCAAGATGCGGAATTATTGTTAATGTTACCCCTTTAGAGCCAGAGTGGGAGGGGCATGTAACTCTTGAGTTTTCAAATACAACAACATTACCTGCAAAAATTTATGCAAACGAAGGCGCTTGTCAGTTTATTTTTTTAAAAGGTGATCAAGAACCAGAAACTTCATATGCTGATAAAAAGGGAAAATATATGAAGCAAAAAGGTGTCACTCTCCCAAAAATTTAAAGATGCAGAAACTATTAATTAAGGGAGGAAAGAAACTCTCTGGTGAAGTAGTTATTTCTGGCTCTAAAAACGCAAGTCTTCCTATAATTATATCTTCATTATTATTTGATGATGCTATTTCCTTTGAGAACGTTCCTAAAGTTAGAGATATTTATACTTTAATAAGTTTAATTAGAGTTCTCGGCAGAGAAGTTGATTTTGATGAAGAGAAAGAAATCTTAAAAATATCAAAAAAAAATAAAGATAAGTATTTTGCACCATATTCTATAATGAAAACTATGAGAGCTGGTGTTTTAGTTTTAGCACCATTATTAGCTAAATTTGGAAAAGCTAGAGTGTCTTTGCCAGGAGGCTGCTCTATAGGAGCAAGACCAGTTAATTTGCATTTAGATGCATTAAAAAAACTTGGTGCAAAAATTAATGTAAAGAGCGGTTACATTGATGCGAGCGCACCAAAAGGATTATTAGGCGCTAATATTAAATTTCCTATCATTTCGGTGGGAGCAACGGAAAGCACTATCATAGCGGCGGCCCTTGCTAAAGGAGTGACAAAAATTCGTAACGCTGCAATAGAACCAGAGATTATAGATTTAATAAAATTTTTAAATAAATGTGGAGCACACATAAAGTATAATTCAAAAAGAAAAATCATTATAAAAGGAGTAAAATATTTATATCCAATAAATCACAGGATTATTCCAGACAGAATAGAAGCCGCAACATATGCAATCGCAGCTTTGATAACTAACGGAAAATTATTAATCAAAAATGTTAATAATGATCATTTAGAAAACATATTTAATGTTTTAAAAAAAAGTGGAGCCAAAATTAAAACTTTTAAAGACTCTTTTGTTATTTTTAAAAAACATCAATTAAAACCATTTAAAATTACTACCAAGCCTTATCCTGGGTTTCCAACCGATATGCAGGCACAGTTTATGTCTCTAGCAACACAGATTAAAGGATCATCAGTAATTAATGAAAAGATATTTGAAAATAGATTTCTTCACGTTTCGGAATTAATGAGAATGGGCGCCGATATAGAAATAAAAAAAAAAAAGGCCACAATAAAAGGAATTAATAACTTAAATGGTGCCGAAGTAATGGCTACAGATCTAAGGGCATCTGTAAGTTTAGTTTTGGCAGCTTTATCTGCGAAAGGCACTACAACAATTAATAGGATTTATCATTTAGACAGAGGTTACAGTAAATTAGAAAAAAAACTTAATTTATGCGGCGCTAATGTTAGAAGAGTAAATGACTAACGAAAATATTTCTAAGTTAAAACTTTTGTCAAAAGACATAAAAGACTTGCAGGTTTTTTCAGCTTACTTACAAGACTCAGTAATTGTTACAAATGATATAAAATTTTTACCCAAAACTAAAAAACTTATTTGTGTTTTTAATCGTTTTATGTGGGAAGATGCTGAAAAAGGAATTTTTAGAAAAAATAAAAGAATACGTAGCGCTCTTGTTTTTGATAATGTTTTAAAAGTTAAATCAAAAGGAATTAACCCAAAAAAAAAGTCTAAGATACTAGAGTTTTTGGCGATCAAAACAGAGATTATGCATAATTATTTTGATATAAGATTAATCTTTTCTGGAGATAGTGTTTTATTAGTCAAAGCTGAAGAAATAGATTCGTCTTTAGAAGATTTTGGAAAAATATGGGAAACTAGTTATAAACCAAAGCATAAGATTTAGTATGAAAATTATAAAATTTAATAAGACCAGATTTTTAAAAGATTTAGATTTTATTTCTCGAAACAGAAAATCTAATTTTTCTAATAAAGCTAATATTGTAAAAAAAATTCTTAAGGATGTTAAAACTAAAGGTGATAACGCCGTTGTTTATTATCAAAAAAAATTTGATAAGAGTTCAGTATCAAAAAAAAATATTATATTAAGTAATAAAGAAATTAATAAAGTTATTAAAAATTTAGATCCTTCAGTAAAAAGTTCTATTAAACTTGCTTTTGATAGAGTTAAAGAATTTCACAAAAGACAATCAATTAAAGGTTATAAATATTTTGATAAATATAAAAATGAATTAGCCTACAAAGTTTCTCCATTAAATAGAGTTGGAATATACATTCCAGGAGGTACAGCTAGTTATCCAAGCTCGGTTATTATGAACGCAGTTCCAGCAATTGTTGCTGGTGTAAAAAACATAACTCTATGCATGCCAACGCCAAATAATAAAATTAATGCTGGAGTTGTTTATGCAGCTAAAATATGTGGGGTAAAAAAGATTTATAAAATAGGTGGAGCTCAAGCAATAGGTGCTTTTGCTTACGGAACAAATACTGTTACAAAAGTTGATAAAATTGTAGGACCAGGCAACATTTTTGTGACTATAGCAAAAAAAGAAGTTTTTGGTGAAGTAGGTATAGACATGGTTGCAGGACCTTCGGAAATTACAGTAGTTGCAAATGAGGATAATAACTCAACTTTGACAGCTATAGATTTATTATCACAAGCTGAACACGATGAATTATCACAAGCTATGTTAGTAACAACAAATTTGAAATTTGGTCTTGAAGTTAAAAGTAAGATTTATAAATTTTTAGATGTTTTGCCTAGAAAACAGATAGCTAAAAAAGCAATTGATAATAATAGTGCAATAATAATTTGTAAAAATTTTAAAGAAGTTGTTAGCGTTTTGAACGATATTGCGCCAGAACACCTTGAAATTATGACTAAAAATAATTCAGTTTTGGCAAAACAAATTAAAAATGCTGGATCAATTTTTTTAGGAGAAAATTCGCCAGAAGCCATAGGAGATTATTTAGCAGGACCAAACCATGTTTTACCAACGGCTGGATCAGCGAGGTTTGCTTCAGGGTTATCTGTTTATGATTTTTATAAAAAAACCTCAGTTATTAAAATGAGTAAACAAGGTCTTGAAAAGATAGGAAGATCAGCTATACACCTAGCAAATTACGAGGGTTTATTTGCTCACTCTCAATCAATTAGAATTAGAATTAGTTAAATATGGCAAAAGAAGAAATGTTGGAGTTTAAAGGACTGGTAACAGAGTTGTTACCCAATGCTATGTTTAGAGTGAAACTAGAAAATAATCATGAAGTATTAGCTCATACAGCTGGAAAAATGAGAAAAAATAGAATTAGAGTTTTAGCTGGAGATGAGGTTATGGTTGAAGTTACTCCATACGATTTAACTAAAGGCAGGATCATTTTTAGATTTAAATAATGAATGAAACAAAACATAGTTTTGTTTTAGCGTCCACATCCCCAAGAAGAATAGAGCTTCTTAATAATATAAAAATTTTTCCAAAAATTGTTTATTCTTCAGACATTAATGAAGATATAAATAGTAAAGAAGATCCTAAAAAATATTGTATTAGAATTGCAAAAAATAAAGCTCTTAAAGCTTTAGAAAAATATCCAGAAGAATTTGTTTTATCAGCAGATACTATAGTCTTTTGTAGTAACAAAATTTTTTTAAAACCAAAAGACAAAGAAGAAGCTAAAAATTTTTTGGCTTTCTTTTCAGGAAGAAAGCATAATGTCTTGACATGCGTATGTTTGACAAAAAAGAACTCAATTAAAATTAAAAAAGTTATAACAAAAGTTACTTTTAAAAGATTAAATAAGCAGGAGATCGAAGAGTACTTATTAACCAATGAGTGGAAAGATAAAGCAGGGGCTTATGCCATACAAGGTTATGCTGAAAAATTTATTAAAAGAATTAATGGTTCGTATTCAAATGTAGTTGGTTTGCCTTTGTTTGAAACTTATAATTTGCTTAATTCACATGGTTTAATTTAATATTTTAATTGATTAATAATTTGTTTTGTGAAAAAAACATGCCCAGTGGTCTGGTAGCTCAGTTGGTAGAGCAGAGCCCTGAAAAGGCTTGTGTCGCTGGTTCAATTCCAGCTCAGACCACCATTTTTTATTTGCAATTTCATTCTCAGATTGATAATCAACCTCTAATTGAAATGATTAAAAAATATATATCTACTCACAGATACCATCCTCATGCTGAGCATGCGCTTAGCTAATAGAATTATATATTTAAAAACAAAATAATATTATAAACAAAAAACATGCAGCTGTAGCTCAGTTGGTTAGAGCGCTGGTTTGTGGAACCAGATGTCGGTGGTTCGAATCCACCCAGCTGTACCAAATTAATGAATAAAAAAATTTTTAAACCTAGCAGTGAATTACCAGCAGGTTTTGTAGACAGACAAGAAGAAGAGTTGTTAGCGAGAGATCTTTTAATATCTAATATTAAAAAAATCATGGCTAAATATGGCTTTCAATATCTTGAAACTCCTAGTTTTGAGTTTACCGATAGTATTGGTAAATTTCTGCCTGATAAAGACAGACCATCAGAGGGAGTTTTTTCTTTTGAAGATGACAAAAAATGGCTTTCATTACGATATGATCTAACAGCTCCACTAGCTAGATATGCAGCGAAAAACTTTAACAATTTACCAAGGCCTTTTAAAAGATATCAACTAGGAACAGTTTGGAGAAATGAAAAGCCAGGTCCTGGAAGATTTAGAGAATTTTTACAATTTGACGCAGACTATATAGGAACAAGTAATTTATTTGCTGATGCTGAGTTATGTTGTTTAATTTCAGAGATTTTAAGTAGCTGTGGTTTAACAAAAAAAGAATTTATAATTAAAATCTCTAATCGTAAATTAACAAAAGGATTACTAGAAAAATTAAAAATTATTGATGAAAATAAACAATCAATAGTATTAAGAGCTATTGATAAATTAGATAGAGTTGGACTAGAGGGTGTTCAATATCTTTTGGGAAAAGGTAGAAAAGATAAGTCTGGAGATTTTACAAAAGGGGCTGAATTAGATGAATCGCAGATTAAAGAAATCATTAATTTTTTAAGCATTAAAGATCTTTCAGATAATAATTTTGAAAAAATAGAAAAAATTGCTGGAGACAATCAGACTATATTAGATGGAGTGAATGAACTTATTTTAATAAAGAAATATTTTTCATTATTAAAATTTGAAAATTTTATCTTTGATCCAACAGTTGTTAGAGGACTTGAATATTATACTGGCCCTATTTTTGAGGCTAATCTTACATTTGGTGTTACAAATAATAAAGGAGAAGGAATTGAATTTGGATCAATAGGAGGTGGAGGAAGGTATGATGATCTTGTAAAACGTTTTAATAATCAAGATTGTCCTTCAACTGGTATTTCAGTTGGTCTTGATCGTCTAATTTATGCAATTTTGCAAAAAAATAAAATTAAAGTAGAAAAACAAACTCCAGTTTTAATATGTGTTTTTGATGAAAAATATATGGATTACTATGTAAAAATTCTAAATTTATTAAGAACAAAAAATATTAGCGCTGAAATTTATTCAGGAAATGCCAATATAAAATCCCAATTAAAATATGCAGACAAAAGAGGATGCAATTACGTCATTCTATGCGGTGATGATGAGGTAAGTAAGAATTCAGTTACAATTAAAAATTTAGACTTAGGTAAAAAAATGTCTAATTCTTTAAAAGACAGAGATGATTGGAAAGAATCTTCAGGATCTCAAAAAACTGTAGCTTTAGATCAACTTTTAAATGAGATTAAATAATGAAACAAGGTCTAGAAAAAAAGAAATTAAAAGAAGATCTTTCTAAAAAAATACTAAGTAATTTTAAAAAAAACAAATTTAATTTTACAGACTTAGATCTTTTAATTGATACTAATTTATTAACAGAGCGATCGGGAGAGCAGTTTAAAAAATTTACACTAACTTATAAAGATTTGTTTGGAAAAGAGATTAGTTTGCGTCCAGATTTAACGGTTTCAACAGCATTAAAATATATTCAGGAAAAAAAGAATAAAGAAGAAAAGTATTGTTACTATGGAAGTGCTTATCGATTAGATAAGGAAGGAGATTTAAAAGTTTTTGATCAAATAGGCTGTGAAATTATTAATTCTAACAACAATAAATCAGAAAATATTTTGATTAATTCCATATTAGAACCATTAAAAAAAATTAAGAACTTACAAGTTATATTAGGTGACGTTGGTCTATTTAAAATCTTGATAGACTCATTAGAGCTTCCAGCTAGATGGAAATTGAGATTAGTAAAAAACTTTTCTAGAATAGAATATTTCGAGGATATGTTGAAGAGGTTAGAGACGAATTACGATCTAGATCAAAAAGCAATTAAATTAGATACAAAAAGAATAGAAGATTTAGAAAAATTAGATCCAAACTCTATAATTGGAGGACGAACAGTTTCTGAAATTGTTAAGCGTTTTAATAAAAAGATTAAAGATCCTAGAGATGATTATAAAGGTAAAAAGAATGTTAAAATTATTAGAGATTTTTTAAACATTAATACCTCAATTCAGAAGGCAGAAAGCGCAATATTATTTTTCTTTTCAAAAAATAAATTAAATAATTCATCTATTAAAAGTTATTTAAAAAAAATTAGTAAAATAAATAAAGAAATAGGAAACAAATATTCTATTAATTTCAAAACTAATTTTGGAAGAAATACTGATTATTATTCTGGTGTAGTTTTTTTAGCTTTTACAAAAAAGAAATCCAAAATTATCGAATTAGCAAGAGGTGGTGAGTATAACGGCCTGCTTAGAACTCTTGGTTATACCAAGGATATACCAGCAATAGGTGGAGCGATTAATTTAAATGAATTAATAAATTTATAAAATTATGTCTAAAATTAAAATAGGATTGCCTAGCAAAGGAAGGTTAAAAGATGAATCTTTAGCTTTTTTGAAAAGTAAGAAACTAGAGGTGGTAAGTTCTTTTGGAGAAAGAAATTATTTCTTTAATATTAAAAATAATAACGACATAGAAGGCATTTTTTTACATGCCAGAGAAATAATTGAAAGAATTAATGATGGAACTTTAGATATTGGCATTTCAGGACTAGATCTGCTTAAAGAATTGCCAGATGCTTATTCAGAAAATGTAAAGATTTATAAAAAGCTTAATTTTGGTTTTGCTAATTTAGTAGTGGCTATTAATGAAGTTGTCGCTATTCCAAAATCATCTGCACCCATCATAGCGGCCATAACAACATCTTTGCCTGTTTTAATTCCTCCATCAGTTCTTAAAATAACTTCATGTCTTAAACCATTTAATGTTAAAATTTGATTGGCTTCTGTTAAGCCAATTTCCCAGGGTAATCCCGCATACTTCACGCTTGTTAATGGTGAGGCCCCTGTTCCACCTGAATGTCCACTAATTAGAATTACATCTGCTTTTGCCTTTGCAACTCCTGCAGCAATAGTTCCTATGCCTGTTGATGAAACTAATTTTACTCCAATTTTTGCTTTAGGATTAATTTGTTTTAAATCGTAGATAAGTTGAGACAAATCTTCGATTGAATAAATGTCATGATGGGGAGGTGGAGATATTAAGGTAACTCCTGGCGTAGAATGTCTCAAAGTTGCAATCTCACCGGTCACTTTGAACCCTGGTAATTGACCACCCTCTCCAGGTTTTGCTCCTTGAGATACTTTAATTTCTATTTCATCACAATTATTCAAATATTCTGCAGTTACTCCAAATCTTGCTGAAGCAATCTGTTTAACTCTTGAATTAGCATTGTCACCATTATCTTTTGGAATTGCTCGTATTGCATCCTCTCCTCCTTCTCCGCTACATGATGCGCCACCAATTCTGTTCATAGCAATTGCCAAAGTTTCATGCGCTTCTTTTGAAAGTGCTCCTAAAGACATGCTTCCACTTCCAAATCTTTTTCTTATATTTGTAATAGATTCAACTTCTTCAATTAGAATCGGTTTTTTAATTAAATTAAAATCTAAAAGATCTCTAAGATTTAAAGGATGTTGTTCATTAATGATTTTTGAATATTTTTTGTATAAATCATAAGAGTCTGTTGCAACAGCCGTTTGTAACATATGCATAGTCATTGCCTGATTTGAATGTTGCTCTCCACCTTTTCTAAATTTATAAAATCCACCAATTGGTAAACTAATAACGTTTCCTCTAAACGCTTTTTGATGTTGAATTCTGATCATTTGTTCAATTCCTGAAACTCCAATACCAGAAATTTTTGAATACATGCCTGGAAAATATTCAGCAACTAAAGCTCTGCTTAATCCAAGACCACTAAAATTTAAACCACCTCTATAAGAACTGATGACAGAAATACCAAGTTTAGACATTACTTTTAATAATCCATCATTAACTGCTTTGATATAATTATTGATGCACTCAGTAAAAGTTAGTTTTTGAAAAATATTTTTTTGATGTCTTTGATAAATACAATCAAATGCCAAATACGGATTAACTGTTGTAGCACCAACACCAATCAAAACTGCAAAATAATGAACATCTAAACATTCTGCTGCTTTAACATTTAATGAAGTAAATTTTCTAAGTCCTTGATTAACTAAATGAGTTTGTACTGCGCCTGTTGCAAGAATAATTGGAATTCCAATTCTTGTTGCTGATATCTTCTCATCAGTTAGAATAATATGTTTGGCTCCTTCTCTGACTGCTATTTCGGCTTCAGTTTGAATTCTTGTTAATTCTTTTTTTAAATTAACCTCTGAGTCCGCAGAGTCAAATGTGCAATCTATTTCTTTATACTCGTCATTTAAAACTTCAAATAATTTTTTAAATTGAGCATTAGATAGTATTGGACTTTCTAAAAGATAGCTTTTTTTATTAAACAAATCTTCGCCTAAAATATTTTGCAAATTTCCAATTCTTGTATTTAAGGACATCACTCTGTTTTCTCTTAAAGAGTCGATTGGAGGATTTGTTACTTGACTAAAGTTTTGTCTAAAAAAGTGTGATAAAGGCCTATAAATATCTGATAAAACAGCTGTTGGTGTGTCATCACCCATTGAGCCAACAGCCTCTTTTTGATCCTCTACCATTGGATGTAAAATCATCTCTAAATCTTCAATGGAAATGCCAGCAGCATATTGTTTTTGTCTTAATTTATCTCCTTCGAAAGAATTAAATTCTTCTAAATTGTTAAATTTTTTACTGATCTCAATTAAATTTTGGCTAAATTTTTTGTAAATAGGGTTTTTAGATAAAAAGTCTTTAATTTTTTTATCATTATAATAAACGCCTTCGTCAAGATTAACTGCTATCATTTGTCCAGGCCCTACTCTGCCTCTATAAATAATATTTTCTTCTTGAACTGGAACCATTCCAGTTTCCGATCCTGCAAATAAAATTTTATCTTTTGTAATTGTATATCTTAAAGGCCTTAAACCATTTCTGTCTGTTGCAGCTAAAATCCAATTGCCGTCCGTTGCGGCAATCGCTGCTGGCCCATCCCAAGGTTCAATGACAGAATTTAAATAATTATACATATCTCTATAAGCTTGAGGAATAATTTTGCTTCTTTTAGACCATGCTTCAGGCATCAACATCATTTTAACAAGAGGCAATAATCTTCCTGATCTTGTTAACAATTCAAAGACAGCATCAAGACAAGCTGTGTCAGAACTTCCAGATTTTAAAATGGGTTTTAAGTCATCAATATTTGGATATAAATCAGACTCTAGTCCCTGTTCATGGGTCTTCATCCAATTCACATTTCCTTTTAAAGTGTTGATCTCACCATTGTGAGCTAAAATTCTAAAAGGTTGAGCGAGTTCCCAGCTTGGAAAAGTATTCGTTGAATACCTTTGATGAAAAATTGAAAATCTAGAAATAAATCTTTTATCTAATAGATCTGGATAAAAATCTGACAAATGTTCAGCAAGAAACATTCCTTTGTAGATTATTGATCTTGAACTAATTGATGAAATATAAAAGTCTTTTAATTGCGATTGAGTAATTTTTTTTTCAATTTTTTTTCTTACAATATAAATATTTTTTTCTAATTCTTCTGAACCTGTTTTTTTAATTGGAGAAAATAATATTTGCTCGATTTCTGGTCTTGTATCGTTTGCCTTAATACCAAGAACTTTTGCTTTTACAGGAACCTGCCTCCATCCAAAAATATAAAAATTATTAGACAGTAGTTCGTGTTCAACAATAGTTCTGCAAGCTTCTTGTGCTCCATAATCATTTCTAGGTAAAAAAATCATACCAACACACAATTGGTCATTTTTATGAGTGTGATGTCCTGTAATTTTTATTTGTTCTTCAAAAAAATCTTTTGACAACTCAACATGAATTCCAGCTCCATCGCCCGTTTTTCCGTCCTTGTCTACTGCTCCTCTGTGCCAAACAGCTTTGAGAGCTTCGATTCCATTTTCAACTACTTCTCTTCTTGGTTTTCCATCAATTGAAGCAACAAAACCAACCCCGCACGCATCATGCTCATCTTCTTTTTTATAAACCCCTGCTTTAATAAGTTTTTGTAAATTTTGATCTAAAATTTTCATAAATAACTAAGCAACCATTCTTTTTTTTAATGATTGAGAAATTTTATTTTTTAAATAAATATCCATTGCTTCCGCAGCATCTCTTCCGTCTTTGATAGCCCACACAACTAAAGATGCTCCTCGAACGATATCTCCGGCTGCAAAGATTCCATCTAAATTTGTTTGCATTGTTTTAAGATCTATTTTGATAGTTCCCCATTTAGATACAACAAGTGTTGGTTCTGAAAATAAAGTTGGAATATCTTCAGGATCAAATCCTAAAGCTTTAATTACCATGTCTGCTTTAATTTTAATTTCAGAGCCCTGAATAATTTCAGGCGCTTGTCTTCCAGTTGCGTCTGCTTCTCCTAATTTCATTTTATTAAGGACAACTTCTGTCACTTTTCCATTTTTTCCAATAAATTCCTTTGGATTTGTGAGCCATTGAAAATCTACTCCTTCTTCTTCAGCATTAGCAACCTCTCTTGCTGAACCCGGCATATTTTTTTTATCTCTTCTATATAGACATTTGACTGATTTAGCGTTCTGTCTTATTGAAGTTCTAACGCAATCCATTGCTGTGTCGCCTCCTCCTATTACTACAATATCTTTTCCTTCAGCATTTAAATATCCATCATCAAACATTTTAACTTTATCTCCTAAGCCTTTTCTGTTTGAAGCTGTTAAAAATTGCATTGCTGGGTAAATATTTTTAAGATTTGATCCTAAGATTTCCACCTCTCTAGATTTGTATACTCCTGTTGCAATTAATATCGCATCATGTTTTTTTTCTAAGCTCAGATAGAGTTGCATTTTTTCCAACTACAAAATTTAATTCAAATTTAATTCCGCCTTCCTTTAAAAGTTTTGTTCTTCTTTCAACAATATTTTTTTCTAATTTAAAATTAGGAATGCCATAAATTAACAATCCACCTGGTCTGTCATATTTGTCATAAACCGTAATTTCATATCCAATTTTTCTAAGCTGCTCAGCGGCTGCAAGACCTGCTGGTCCTGCTCCTATAATACCAACACTTTGTCCTAAATCTTTTTTAATTTTAATTGGTTTGACCCAGCCCTCTTCAAAAGCAGTATCTGTAATAAATTTTTCTATTGAACCAATAGTAACTGTACCATGCCCTGCTCTCTCAATTACGCAATTCCCTTCACAAAGTCTGTCTTGAGGGCAAATTCTACCGCAAACCTCTGGCATATTATTAGTTGCTGAAGAAATTTCATAAGCTTCTTCTAATCTTCCTTCAGCTGCTAACTTTAACCAATCAGGAATATTATTTGAAAGCGGACAGTGAATTTGGCAATAAGGAACCCCGCACTGCGAACATCTGCTAGATTGTTCTTCTGCTTTTGGAGCAATATAGTTTTTATAAATTTCAGAAAAGTTTTTAACCCTTTGAGATGGGTTAAACTTTTCAGGAGTTTGTCCTTTTGTATTGACAAACTTGAGCATTTTTTCAGTCATTAACTAAAATACCTAAAATTTATTGTTTTTTACTATTATTCACATAAAACCTATATTTTTAAAAGATAAATTAGGTCAGTAATAATGTAGTAATTTATGTTATTTATCAATTAATAAGTAAAATTAAGGTTTTTTATTAACATTCAATTAATAATTGTAAGCAATGTTTAACTAATAATTAAATTTATAAAGCTAACTGCCTAGACTAAAGCTTTAATTATGGATGAATTTATCAAAATAATAATTCTTGGAATTGTTCAGGGTATCACAGAATTTTTACCAATCTCATCCAATGCTCATCTTATTATGCTAGAGCGGCTATTAGATTATCATAATCACAATGAAATTTTAAATCTTATTTTTCACTTGGGTTCTTTGCTTGCAATCATCACTTATTTTTTTTCAGAGCTTTTGGGATTGTTAAAAAAACCAAAGATGATTTTTAATATAATTGTCGCAACTGTACCTGTAATTGTTGTTGGGTATTTTGTTTATAAATTTCGCCTTATAAATTACGGATATTTTTCAATAAAGATAATTGCTGCTACTTTAATTATTTTTGGAATTCTTTTATTTATTAGCGACAAGATTAGCCATTCAAAAACATTATATAAAGATCTTAATTTAAAAAGTTCTTTAGTAATTGGACTATTTCAAATTATTTCTCTTATTCCTGGTGTAAGCAGATCGGGTATTACTTTAACGGCAGGACGTTTTTTAGGATATTCAAGATTTGAAGCTGCAAAATTTTCATTCTTTTTATCAATACCAACAACTGCGGGAGCATGTTTTCTTGGGGTTGTGGATTTAATTAAAACAAATAATTCAGATTTAAATTATATTGCAATAGTTGCTTTTATTACTTCTTTTTTGTCTTCTTATCTTACAATAAAATTGTTTTTATCTTTCATATCTAAATTCAATTTAAATATTTTTATTTATTACAGAATAATTCTTGGGACATTTATATTATTATTTCTTTAGCGAATAACCTGACTAAAAATATAATTAGGTAATACTGTTTCAACAGTCCTTGTTGATATGCCAAGCTCTTTAAAGCCAGGATACTGATTTGAACAAGTATTATCAGATTTTAGTATTTCTAACTGATCTTCTGTAAGCAAAGGATTGGGTAATAATTGCATTATTTTTGCCTGTAATCTTGCCGCAAAGTCTGGAAGTTCTATTATAAATCTTTTCTTTTTTAATGACACAAGCAACGTCTCTATTAATTCTTTAAAAGTATAAATTTTAGGACCTCCTAATTCGTAAACTTTATTAGGATTAATTTGTTCTATAATTTTAATAATAGCATCAGTAACATCGCCGACATAGCATGGTTGAAACTTTGTTTTGGCACCCGCAAGAGGAATAATAGGCAAAAGATTTATTAACTTATTAAATAAATTAAAAAAATTATCATTTATTCCAAATACAATACTAGGACGTACAATAATCGAATTTTTATAATTATTAATAATCGCTTCTTCACCTTGAAATTTAGATTTAATGTACAAAGAGTTAGAATTTTTATTTACGCCTAATGCTGAGATATGAATAAACTTTTTAGTAATTTCTTTATCTAAAATACTTGTTAAAAACTTTGGAAATAAATGATGTATATGATCAAATTTTTGATTTTTTTTCTCAAACAAAACTCCTATACAATTAACTACAATCTCTGAACTCTTAATAAATTCATTAAGATTTGAAAAATTAAAAGGATTAAACTTTAAAACTTCAATTTGACCTGGTTCTCCCATTGGTTTTAGGTAGCCATGTAGATATGGATTTCGCGTTGGAACTATTATTTTAAAACCTTTTTTTGCAAGTTTAGCTATTAGATTTCGAGCTATAAATCCTGTGCCGCCGAAGACTGTTATTGTCTTTTTTTCTGCCATTGTTTAATCATAATAATTAACGATAATACCTTTTATTTAACAATGCTATGAAAGTCAAAATCCATAAAAACGATCTGCCTAATAATTTAAATCTAGGAAAAATTATTGCAATTGATACTGAAACGATGGGCCTTGACTATAAAAGAGATCCTCTTTGCCTTGTTCAAATATCTTCTGGCAATGAAGAGGTTCATTTAATTCAAATTAATAGAAAAACATTTAAAGCTGATAATTTAAAAAAAATACTAGAAGATAATGATATTAAAAAAATTTTCCAATTTGCAAGATTTGATCTTGCGGTTTTAAACTACTATCTAAAGGCAGATATTAACAATTTGTACTGTACAAAGATTGCATCAAAAATCGGCAGAACCTACACAGACAAACACGGTCTTAAAGATTTATGTAAAGAGCTTTTAAACATTGAACTATCAAAACAAATGCAAAGTTCTGATTGGGGTTCTGAAACTTTAACTGAACAACAGGTAAATTATGCTGCGTCAGATGTTTTATATTTACACAAAATAAAAGAGGAGCTTGATAAAATTTTAATTAGAGAAAACCGAATGGAACTAGCTGAGCACTGTTTTAAATTTTTAAAACATCGAGTAACATTAGATCTTGCTGGATGGAATAATCAAGATATTTTTGCGCATTAGATGATACAAAATCAAAAAATAAAATTCGCTAAAGAAGTAATTTTTCAAGAAATCAGTGCATTAAAAAAATTATCTAAATCTTATAATGCTAATTTTATTAAGGCCATTGATCTTATGCAGAAATGTAAAGGGAAAATAATATGTGTTGGCATGGGAAAATCAGGTCATATTATTCGAAAAATTTCCGCAACATTAAGCTCTGTAGGAGTTCCTTCTATTTATCTTCATCCGTCAGAAGCTGCTCATGGTGATCTTGGTGCTTGCAACCCTAAGCAAGATTGTTTTTTGATTATGTCTTATTCTGGAAATACTGATGAATTAAAAATTATTTTAAATTATGCACACAAATTTAAAATGCCCATTATTGGTGTTGCCTCAAGAGAAAATTCAACTTTAATTAATGCAAGCACAATTAAAATTGTTCTTCCTAAAGTGAAAGAGGCTGGTCTTGATATTGTACCAACAAGCTCAACTTCAATGCTGCTTGCTTGGGGTGATAGCGTTGCAATAACGCTAATGAAATTAAATAAATTTAGTAAAGAAAAGTTTGCTGTTTATCATCCATCGGGTACGTTAGGAAAACAACTTACGCGTGTTAAAGATATTATGATTAAAAAAGCAGATGTACCTTTTATCAATGAAAATTTGTCTGTAAAAAATGCTGTTATTCAAATTACTAAAAAAACTTATGGCTGCGTAGTTGTTGTAAATAAATCTAAAAAAGTTACAGGAATTATAACAGATGGGGATATTAGACGTTCAATTCACAAGAAGAATTTTTTAGAAAAAACGGCAAAAGAAGTGATGACTAAAAAACCAAAAATGATTTCTGAAAATACACTTGTGGGATTTGCTCTTGATATAATGAATAAGAAAAAAATTACTTCTCTTATTGTTAAGGGTAAAAATAATAATTACGGACTAATTCATATACATTCTCTTATTAGTTTTGGAGTTTAATGAAACTCAATGAGATAAGAAAAAAACAGCTTAAAATTATAAGTATTGGTCTTATAGTAATCTTTATCGTCTATTTCGTTTATCCAACTATCAATACTTTTAGATTAAAACTAACA
>AZOF01000041.1 GCA_000510845.1 alpha proteobacterium SCGC AAA028-D10
GGATTAAAGCAGTAGCAGAATCTGCAAGAAAAGAAGGATTAAAATTTTAATTTATGAACACTCAATCAGACCTTAAAGAACAATCGATTAAATATAGAAAAGAATTAGTAGAACTTGCCGTAGAACAAGATGAAAAAGTAATGGAAAATTATCTTAATGGTAAAGATCCATCGGATGCAGAATTAAAAGCCTGTATCAGAAAAGGAGCAATTTCTTTTGCTTTTGTTCCAATAATTTGTGGAGCTGCTTTTAAAAATAAAGGAGTTCAATTAATTTTAGATGCAGTAGTAGATTATTTACCAAGCCCCAAAGATGTTGGGCAGGTAAAAGGAGTTAAGCCAGACACAGAAGAAGAGTTAATCAGAAAATGTAATGATGAAGAACCTTTTTCTGCCTTAGCATTCAAAATAGCAAATGACCCATTTGTCGGATCATTAACATTTATTAGAATTTACTCAGGAACATTGTCTACAGGCACAGGTGTTCTTAATGCAACAACTGGAAAAGAAGAAAGAATTGGTCGTATGTTGTTAATGCATGCAAATAATAGAGAAGATATTAAAAGTGCAAGTGCTGGAGATATTGTTGCATTAGCTGGTCTTAAAAATACAATTACAGGACATACTCTTTGTGACAAGAACAAGCCAATCGTATTAGAGTCTATGTCTTGATCCTCTATAAGTTCCTAAGTCTTTTAATCTTTTAATATCTAACGATACATTTCTTCTA
>AZOF01000042.1 GCA_000510845.1 alpha proteobacterium SCGC AAA028-D10
TTTAACTCCATAAATAATCTTTCTTGCGAGATAAATCTTAAAAACTTAACGTTTTTATTAATAATTTTTATAACATTAAGATTTTCAATATTAGAATTATATTCTAATGAAAATCTTATAAATCTTAAAATTCTCAAATAATCTTCTTTAATTCTTAAATCTGCACTTCCTATAAAATTAATCTTTTTATTTTTTAAATCACGGGTTCCATTTAATGGATCAAAAATCTTTCCAAATTTATCACAATAAATTGCATTGATAGTAAAATCTCTTCTTAAAGAATCTTCTAACCAATTATTTGTCCATTGAATCTTTGTGTGCCTACCATCAGGCTTTATGTCTTTTCTTAAAGATGTAATTTCATATTTATAATTCTTGGAGAAGGTTGTAATAGAACCATATTTAATTGCTAAATCTAAGACTTTATAATTATTTTTTAATAATATTTTTTTAACTTCCTCTGGCTTATAAACAGTAGCCAAATCGATATCTGTTGTTAATTTTCCTTCTATTGCTTTTCTAACACAGCCTCCAACAAATTGTGTATGTGTCTCTAAATTAATCGGATTTAAAATTGAAATTAATTTTTTATTTTCTTTAGAAAATAAAAATGATTTTTTCATTAAAAATATTAATATAATTCTATTTTACCAGAAAATGTATTATTTTGTTCTGATAATTTTTTTAATAAGATTTTTTCTTTTCTGACA
>AZOF01000043.1 GCA_000510845.1 alpha proteobacterium SCGC AAA028-D10
TTCAAATATCGCAATCCGAAGAATATTTCTATCGATTGGAGGCATCCGATCCATATCCCAACCCTGCGCATAGGTGATGATTAATTCATCAATTTTACTTAGGTGTTCTGCCACTCCATTTAACAAAACTAAAACATATGGTTCTTGAGACAATTCTTTAGCCCCTCGGCTAGAGAAAAGCTCAGTTGCACTTGCCTTTTTAATATCTGCTTCGTATAGAAAATCCAATGCCCGCTTACGAGCTTTATTGCGGGCTGACATCTTTAGTTCGCTCGACCCAGGTAAGCACCAGTTCGAGTATCAACTAAAACTTTCTCATCCTGCTTAATGAATAGAGGAACTTGGATGGTAATTCCAGTCTCAACTGTGGCTGGTTTTGTGCCCCCAGATGAACGATCCCCTTGCAAACCAGGTTCAGTGTAAGTAATCACTAACTCAACTGAGGCGGGCATTTCAATAAAGAGCGGATTACCTTCATGCATAGCAACAACTACACCTGCATTCTCTAACAAATAATCAACAGCCTCTCCAACCGTTTGCTTACTTACCGAGATTTGATCGTAATTAGTGGAGTCCATAAACATAAAATCTTCACCGTCTCGATAGAGGTATTGCATATTTCTTTTCTCAACTGAAGCTACCTCAACTTTTACCCCTGCATTAAATGTT
>AZOF01000044.1 GCA_000510845.1 alpha proteobacterium SCGC AAA028-D10
TGGTAAGACTAGAGTTCAACAACATCAAATGGTATATGCTTCTCTCAAAGGAAAAATGGGGAATGAATTACACGCTTTAGCGCTAACTACGGAAGAGAAATAATATGACAAATATTAATGAAAAGATAAAAGATATTATAAGCAAAAATAATGTAGTTTTATTCATGAAAGGTACTCCTGAAATGCCTCAATGTGGATTTTCAATGACTGTTGGTAATATTTTAAAAGAACTTAAAGTAAAATTTATTGGAGTTGATGTTTTAGCTGATCCTGAGATAAGACAAGGAATTAAAGATTTTAGTAATTGGCCCACTGTACCTCAACTTTACGTTAAAGGAGAATTTATTGGTGGCTGTGATATTGCTAAAGAAATGTACGAAAAGGGTGAATTACAAAAAATTCTTAAATAAAAATTATCTAGAATAATATTCAACAACTAATTTGGGTTCCATTTGTACTGGATATGGAATCTGGTCATATTTTGGAACTTTGTTAAACTTTGCTGTCATTTTTTTATGATCAGCAATAATATATTCCGGAACTTCTCTTTCTTTGCTTTGAGTTGCTCCAATAATTGGAATTGATTGCTTAAATGAATCTTTAATTTCTATTTCATCATTTTCAGAAACTAAGTAACTAGAAATATTTACTTTTCTTCCATTCAC
>AZOF01000045.1 GCA_000510845.1 alpha proteobacterium SCGC AAA028-D10
AATTATGAAGAAATTATTAATAAAATAAATTTTTTTTTAAAGAAAAAATATTGTTCTTATTCATTGATCCCAATCATATCTGGCGTTTTCCAATTAAGACTCTGTCCGCTATCAACAGCAATGATTTGTCCAGTAATTGTTTCGCTATTTGCCAAAAGATAAGCGGTCTTGCATATATCTTCAATTTTGACGGTCTTACTAAGCAAAGTATTTTTTGATTGTTTATTAAAATGTTTTTCAGTTTGTCTTTTGTTTTTAAGTACTGGACCAGGAGCAATTGCGTTAACTCGAATTGTCGGTGCTAATTTCATGGCTGCAGTTTTTGTTATTGTCTGCAACCCTGTTTTACTAATAGTGTATGAAAAGAAATGTGGAGTTAGTTTAAATATTCTTTGATCAAGAATATTTATAATAGATTTATTTTTAGATAAATTTTTAATTTTAGAAAATTCTTTAATAAAGGCAGCCGGTGCCAAAAGATTAATTTTTATATGCTCGTTCCAACTTTTTTCGCTAAAATTTAAAATATTATCATTATTAAAAATAGAAGCGTTATTAATTATACAATTAATACTTCCTAAATTTTTATTTGCAGTAGAGACTATTTTTTTTATATCCTCTATACTTGCATTCTCTATTAATTTTACAGAACCAAAA
>AZOF01000046.1 GCA_000510845.1 alpha proteobacterium SCGC AAA028-D10
AAGTTGTAGGAAAAAAATGAATAAAGAAAAAGTTACAGTTTTAATGGGTGGAATTTCTGCCGAAAGAGAAAATTTTAATAAATTGTTTAGAGAATATTTTATAAAAAATATGTCTTCAAAGTTAAACGATTTTGCCGATCAAGATCTTAAAATCATAAATTCAAAAAAAATTAACGAAAATAATATTATTGTAAGTACTAAAATCTTTTCAAAAAAAGATGCTCAAGAGATTGCTGTTGAGTGGAGAATTTACATAAAAGACTCTAAACTTCTTGCAAGAGACCTGGTTGTTGAAGGATTAAGTTTAGCAAGAACACAAAAGGAAGAATTTTCTTCAATAATAGTAAGTAAAGGTTTTGTTGGCGTAATTACCGCCCTAGAAAATTTTAATAAATCGAATTAAATTAAATTGGTGGGCCCGCAGGGATTTGAACCCCGGACAACCCCGTTATGAGCGGGGGGCTCTAACCAGCTGAGCTACAGGCCCTTTGCGAACGGATATAACATTAAAAATATAGTTTATTAACTAAATTCTAACTATCAAAAAAACTTTTTAATTGTCTAGATCTGCTAGGATGTTTTAATTTTCTTAAAGCTTTAGCTTCAATTTGTCTTATCCTTTCACGTGTAACTGAAAATTGCTGACCAACTTCTTC
>AZOF01000047.1 GCA_000510845.1 alpha proteobacterium SCGC AAA028-D10
TCTATGTCTTGATCCTCTATAAGTTCCTAAGTCTTTTAATCTTTTAATATCTAACGATACATTTCTTCTAAGATCTCCTTCAACTGAATATTTGCTATCAATAAATTCTCTAATTTTTAAAACTTCGTCGTCTGTAAGAGCGTTTGTTCTTTTATCTTTATCAATTTTCAATTCGTTACAAATGTCGTTTGCTGTTTTGTCTCCAATGCCATGAATGTAAGTAAGAGCTGCTTTGACAACTTTATTTTGAGGAATATTTACTCCAGCTATACGAGCCATAAATTAAAAATCTATATTTTGAAAAAATGCGATTATATGAATCAAGCTATCAAAGTCAACTGCGTACAGCGGCAATAATTGTAAATAATTGATCACTTATAGCATTAATTTCCTGCATTCCGTCTATATTTTTCATTATTCCTTTTTTTAAGTAATAATCCAAGACTGGAAAAGTTTTTTCATCATAAGTTTTTAATCTTTTTACAATTGTCTCTTCATTATCATCAGATCTTGTAATAAGTTTTCTTTGTCCACACTCTTTCAATTCACAATTTTTTGGTGGATCAAAAAAAGTATTAAATGTTTTATTGCATGCTGAACAATTAACTCTGCCGGTAATTCTCTTAACTAAAATTTGATTAT
>AZOF01000048.1 GCA_000510845.1 alpha proteobacterium SCGC AAA028-D10
ATGATGCTTTAATGATGGATTATCAAGGCAATGTAGCAGAAGCCACAGGCGCAAATATTTTTTTTATAAATACTAAGAATAATGAAATTCATACTCCAATAGCAGATTCTTTTTTAGATGGAATCACTAGAAGATCAATTATAGACATTGCAAGACAACTTAAGATTAAAGTTTTAGAAAGAAAAATAAAACTTGATGAACTCGATAAATTTGATGGCTGTTTTTTAACCGGTACTGCAGCTGAGGTGACGCCTGTATCTCAAATTGGAGATGTTAAATTTACCGTGGGTGATATGATTAAAAAGTTAGATGATGATTATTCAAAATTAGTAAATAAAAGTTAATTAATCTATTAGATCTATTCCTTTTCTTAAGTAAGCGTATCCTGTCCAAAGTGTTAGCATTGCAGACATCCACAGCAAATATATTCCTAATTGGATTCCATAATTAAATAAAAATTTATCACCAGTATTACCAGCTAATAAAATAGAAATGGCAATCATTTGTATTACAGTTTTTCCTTTTGATAAATTTGTCACAGGGATATAAACTTGTGCTTTAGCTAAAAACTCTCTTAATCCTGAAATTAAAATTTCTCTGGTTATTATTATAATTGCCGCTACTACAT
>AZOF01000049.1 GCA_000510845.1 alpha proteobacterium SCGC AAA028-D10
TTTATTTTAGGGAAAAAAACCCCGTATTTTTTAGATACGGGGTTTTAGATTTTAAAATATTGTAATTAGCAGCTGTAATACATTTGGTATTCAACTGGATGAGGAGTGTGTTCCACGTTGTATACTTCTGTCATCTTTAACTCGATGTAAGCATCAATCTGATCATCAGTGAACACTCCGCCAGAAGTTAAAAAGCTTCTGTCTTTATCTAGATTTTCTAAAGCTTCTCTCAAAGAACCACAAACTTGGGGAACCCCTTTAAGTTCTTCAGCTGATAAAGAATATAAATCTTTATCAAATGGTTTTCCCGGATCAATTTTATTTTTAATTCCATCAATACCAGCCATTAACATAGAAGCAAAAGTTAAGTACGGATTTCCAGCGGCATCTGGAAATCTAACTTCAACTCTTTTACCTTTTGGATTTGAGCTAAAAGGTATTCTGCAGCTTGCAGATCTATTTCTTGCAGAGTAAGCAAGAATAACTGGAGCTTCAAATCCAGGAATTAATCTTTTGTAGCTGTTAGTAGTTGAATTAGTAAAAGCATTTAAAGCTTTTGCGTGTTTAATAATTCCACCTATATAATAAAGACACTCTTGAGAAAGTCCTGCATACTTATCTCCAG
>AZOF01000050.1 GCA_000510845.1 alpha proteobacterium SCGC AAA028-D10
ATCTGGAGCGGGTGAAGAGAATCGAACTCTCACAACCAGCTTGGAAGGCTGGAGTTCTACCATTGAACTACACCCGCGTAACCAAACCTTACTCCTAATTTTATTTTGTTGCTAACAATTCTTTTCTTTAAACACTCCCTCTTGGTGGAGGGGGAAGGATTCGAACCTTCGTAGGCCGGAGCCAACGGTTTTACAGACCGTCACCTTTAACCACTCGGTCACCCCTCCAATTTTTCACAAAACGACGGAGGTTTTGCTTTGAGTGGCTTTCAAGTGTTCTAAAAAAGAAAAATTTTACAACACAACTTCCTAACCACACTATTGCGATTTTGAAGCTTAAAATTATGCGGAATATAATTAGTGAGCAATATTAATGCAATACATTTTTATCACAAATTAAGGTAGTTATAACCATTAAATCAATGAAAACAGGCTCATTTTGGATAGGTGGCAAACATGCAGTTTTATCTGCCATCAAAAACCCTAAAAGAAAAATATATAAGCTAATTATCACTGAAGAAAATCAAAAGGATTTTGCTCCTAAAAATTTTAATAAAAAAATTATAATTGAAATTAAAGATAAAAAAGAAATAGATAAAATTTTTATTACCGAGACTA
>KI783336.1:0-15000 GCA_000510845.1 alpha proteobacterium SCGC AAA028-D10
TGAAGGTGTATTTAGTTTAAGTGCCACTTTAATCGCATCATCCCTTGGTGCATGGATATTATTTGGACCACCAACAGCTGCAACATGGGGTGGTTTTGGATCTGTTATTGGCTATGCTCTTGGAACTGCTTTTCCAATGATTTTGCTAATATTTTTTGGAAAAAAGATTCGATTATTATTACCCAAAGGAAAATCATTAACCGAATTAGTATTAAAGAAGTTTGGAAAAAATTTATTTAAATTAATTTTTTCCTTAATGATCTTTTATTTATTTATATTTCTGTGCGCAGAAGTGACTGCAATTTCTAAGCTTATTTATTATATCTCAGGACTTAATATTTGGATTTCAGCATCTATAATTTTATTTTTTACACTAACTTACGTTCTATTTGGTGGGTTGAAAGCAACAATCAGAAGCGATGGCATTCAATTTGTTGTTATCGCCTTATTATTTTTATACTTAATTTTTTCAGTATTTTTATACAATAATAACAATTTAAATCTTAATATTTTTCAGGGAAACTTTCTCAAATTTGACAGTAAATCTTTAGTATCATCTTTTCAATTTGGCTTTGTTTTTTTTATAGCAGTTGCTGCAACTAATTTATTTCATCAAGGTAACTGGCAAAGGGTTTATGCAGCTAAGAATGACAAGATTTTAGTTAAGAGTTTGTTTATTTCATTTTTTATTATTTTCTTAATTGTTTTACTTATGGGGGTGACTGGAACTATTTCTAAATTAAATGGATTAAAATTTAATGAAGATCTAGCTTTCTTTACTATTATTTTAAATAAAAACGATATTTTAGTTTCATTAATTATTCTTATTTTTTCTCTATGCCTGACTATTAGTACCGTTGATACTTTATTAAATTCAATATCAAGTCTTACAATTATTCACAGTAAAGATTTTTTTAATTTTAAATATTTAACAAATAAAAAACTTTCAAATATTGTTTTAATTTTATTATCAATTGTTTGTTTAGTTATTGCTCTTTATCAATTTAGTGTTCTTTATTTATTTTTATTAGCGGATCTCCTTTGTTGTGCTTGTGTTTACGTAATATTTAAAGGTTTATACCAAAAAAAAGTTTACCCTTGCAGATCTTTAGTTTTAATAATGATCGGTCTTTGTTTGGGATTATTATTTTTTCCAAGTACAGATTTTTCTAAATCTTTATTAGTTGGAGTTATTTTTAATAAAAGTATTTTTAATGAAATTTTTACCAATTCATTGCTTTTTTGGTCTTTCTTATTTGCAACTTTTTCACCGATGGTTTTTGATATTATTTATCGAAGGGCTAAGTAAAGGGACTTTAAAAGTCTAGCAGAATAGCAGTAATCAGTATTAACAGAATTATTTGGACAAAATTTATTGTAATAGAACTTCCGTGCAGGATTTTAAACGCACGATTAGTTTTTACTTTTTGTTTATTGATTGCTGGCATTAAATAAAAATAACAAAGTACAAACAAAACTAAGATAATTGTGTTTGCGTAGAAAATTATATTAAACACGCCAAGAGAGGCAATTGCGATTAGAGAACCCAAAGCAAGAGCTGCATTAATCATATAATAAATGGGAAATAGTCTTCTAATATATGGACCAGATTGTGCAGTAGGTAAGAATTTGTGAACAGTTGGTGCAATTACAAAAGAAAAAAATAACATTATTCCAAGACTCAAAACTGGAAATATCGTGATAACTGTAAGTAAAAGGTAATCAATTATTGTTGGCATTTAAATATTAATAAAAAAAAGACCATATAGGTGAACTTTATTTAATCAACTAAATAAAATAGCTTATTCGCATTCTATATTTTATACAGCAGAACAAATGTCAGATTCTTTAACCAATTATATTAGAAAAAGAAAAATTGCGAATAAGAGCACATGGACAAGTGTAGTTGTTAATTTTTTTCTAGTTATTTTTCAGATAGTTGTTGGATTTTTTTCTAAATCATCAGGATTGATAGCAGACGGCTTTCATACTTTAGCTGACATGCTCTCAGATTTAATTGTTTTAATTACAAGCAAGAAATCTTTAAATCCACCAGATGACGACCATAATTATGGTCATCATAGATATGAAAATGCCGTAGGTTTATTCTTAGGAGTTCTATTATTGTTTGTTGGATGTGCGATGATTTGGAGCGCAGGTAAGAAGCTTGAAAATTCTGATCAGATCGTAGCAGTACATGTTATGGCTTTATATGCCTCAATCATTTGTTTAGTAGTTAAAGAATTATTATTTCGTTATCTTTTAAATATTGCAAAAAGAGCTAAATCAAGTCTGCTAATGGCCAATGCTTGGCACGCGCGCTCTGATGCAGCGTCATCCTTAATTGTTGCAATTGGAATTATTTTTAACCTTCTCGGTTATCATAGCTTTGATTTAATTGCTGCGATCATTGTAGGTGTAATGATTTTAAAAATGGGATGGACTTTTAGTTATGAAGCAATTCATGCTTTAACCGATAAAGCCGCCGATACTGATGAAGTTGAAAAAATTAAAAAAATAATATTAGAAACTCCAGGCGTTGTTAATGTTCATGATTTAAGAACAAGAAAAGTGGGCGATAGTATTATTGCAGATGTCCATATTGGAGTTAAAGGAACTTTAACAGTTGCAGAAGGTCATGACATTGCAGTTGAGGCAAGAAATAGAGTCATGCGTAGTTCTAGGGTTTTAAACCTAATGACTCACATTGATCCTGTTTAAAATTTAGCTTAAAGCTGGATAATCCGTATAACCTTTTTCATTACCACCATAAAACGTTGCACGGTCATAGGGATTTAAAGGTGCATTTATTTTAATACGTTTTGGTAAATCTGGGTTTGCAATAAAAATTCTACCAAATGCCACAGCATCTACATCATTTGACTCAATAGCTTTTTTTGCATCTTCAGGTGTATAACCGCCGGCAGAAATAAATATTCCTTTAAATTTTTTTCTAAATAATTTTGTAGTAGAAGGAGCGTTAGTATCTACAGCATCGCCACCACCAGCTGATGTTGCTCTAGGTTCAATCATATCAAGAAATGCAATTTGTCTTTGATTTAATTGATCTATTACATAAGTGAATAATTCTACAGGATTAGAGTCACTCATATCATTGAACGTTCCATAAGGAGAAAGTCTCACGCCAACTCTATCTTTTCCAAAAACACCAATGACAGCATCTAGTACCTGCATAGGAAATTTAACTCTATTCTCTATTGTGCCACCAAATTCATCTGTTCTTGTGTTGCTTACGTCTTGTAAAAATTCGTCGAGCAAATATCCATTCGCCATATGAACTTCAACGCCATCAAAGCCAGCTTCTTTTGCATTTTTTGCAGCGTTTACATAATCTTGAATAATTCCAGGAAGTTCTGATGCCTCTAATGCTCTTGGAGTTAAAATAGGAGTCGGTTTCCAATCAGCAGTAAATGTTCCAGAATTTTTTGCAGCAATAGCTGAAGGTGCAACCGGCAAACTATTATTTGGTTGATGAGATGAATGAGAAATTCTTCCAACATGCCATAATTGTAAAAAAATATGACCACCATTTTTATGTACAGCGTCAGTAATTAATTTCCATCCTTGCACTTGTTCTTTGCTGTGAATTCCAGGTGTTCCAGGATAACCCTGACCTTGCTGCGATATCTGTGTCGCTTCAGTTATAATAAAACCAGCTGATGATCTTTGAGAATAATAAGTTGCATTTAATTCCCAAGGAATATTACCAGGTTGCTTGCTTCGCATACGAGTAAGCGGCGCCATAATAATTCTATTTGGAAGAGTTAGATTGCCTATTTTTAAATTATCAAAGATTGTCGGCATATGTTTTAATTAGATTGAAGTGTTATATAGGTAGCATAGGCAAGAATGTCAATTTTGTTAATATTAAAAATTTGTTAAATTCTTTTCATGAAAATAATTTACGTTTCATCATGTTTGCTTAAAAAATCTAATAAGGTTTTAATCACCAGTAGGCCCAAAGGTAAATTTTTAAGTGGATTTTGGGAGCTTCCAGGGGGAAAACTTTTTAATAATGAGTCATTTGAAGATTGTGCTGTTAGAGAGTTATATGAGGAAATAGGAGTTAATATAAATAAAGAAGATTTAAAAAATATAGATTTAATTACACATCGTTATAAAAAAAATATAATCGTTATGATGATTTATCTGGTAGAATATTGGTCTGGAAAGATTAAACTTAAAGAAAAACAACAATTAAACTGGATAAACAGCAAGCAAACAAAGCATTTTAATTTCTTACCAGGAAGTCAGATGGTTTTTGATAGAATTTATGAAAATTATTACAAATTTTTTAAATAAAAATCTTAAAATATTATTTATATTTTTTATTTTTTTTAGTGTAACACAGTGTTCTTCGTCTATGAAATTAGAACAATTTAAAAATAATAAACCTGAATTTAAATTAGAGGAATATTTTAAAGGTAAAACCGTTGCACGAGGAGTATTTGAAGATCGTTTTGGAAACGTTAAAAAAAGTTTCAAAGTTGATATTGATGGGACTTGGGACGGAAAATATCTCATTATGAAGGAAAACTTTATTTATGATGATGGAACTAAAGAATATAGAGAGTGGAAACTTGAAAAAATTGGCACCAACCAATACCAAGGTTATGCAGACGGAGTTATAGGTCTTGCCTCAGGTTCAACTTCTGGAAATGCATTTAATTGGAAGTATGATTTTGATCTTCCAATTGGCTCTAGCAAATACAAAGTAAGTTTCGATGATTGGATGTTTTTGCAGGATAATAATTACTTAGTGAACATTGCAACCATGTCAAAATTTGGAATAACGCTTGGTAAGGTTATTCTATTCTTCAATAAAAACTAACGTATTGAAATTAAGACGAACGTTACTACATTAAGGGTATGATCAAATATAATCTCGAATGTTCTTGTGGTGAAACTTTTGAGAGCTGGTTTCAAAATTCCAATGAATATGAAAAGTTATTAAAAAAGAATTTAATTAATTGTTACGTCTGTGGTCGCTCAAAGACTGTTAAAAAGAGTATAATGGCCCCAAGTGTTGCCACTTCTAAAACTTCTGTTGCTGAAAAAGATGTTGAACAAAAAAAAGAGTTTTTTAAAAATGTAAAAAGCAAAATCAAAGAACTTAATGATTATGTTGCTAAGAACGCTGAGTACGTAGGGGATAAATTTGTATCAGAGGTTAGATCTATTCATTACGATAAAAAGAAAAAAAGAAATATTTATGGCAACGCTACTTTAGAAGAGACTAAAGAATTACAAGAAGAAGGGATTGATGTTGCAACTATTCCTTGGGTTTCAAAAGAGGATGCTTAATTTTTTTTAAAACTTACCGTGTAGTTAACGTCCGTATCCCTACTTTTTTGCCATTCTCTTAAAAAAATATTAAATTTAAAACCCACTGTTTCTTTAAGTGCTAATTGATAATTAGAAGCTGGAGAGATTATTTCATTGGGCTTTAAAAACTTATTCCAATCGTGTGTGCCTTTAGGTAGCCAATTTAATATGTATTCAGCACCTACAATCGCAAATAAAAATGATTTAGCAGTTCTGTTTAGTGTTGCAAAAAATATGATGCCATTTTTTTTTAGTAATTTAGCGCAAGATTTTATAAATAAATCAACATCTGCAACATGTTCAATTATTTCTAAACATAAAATAACGTCAAATTGCTCATTTAATTTTTCAGGAGTTGAGCATAAGTAATTAATTTTTAAATTCATCTGTTCAGCGTGAAATTTTGCGACATTGATATTTTTTTCAGACGCATCAATCCCAGTAACTTTTGCACCCAATCTTGTCATGGGTTCTGCAATTAAACCTCCACCACATCCAACATCCAATAAAGTTAAGTTTTTGAATGGATAAGATCCATTAGGAAGTATTGAGAAATGATTTTTAATTTTATCTACTAAATATTCTTGTCTAATAGGATTAAATTTATGCAAGGGTGCAAATTTTCCATTTGGGTCCCACCATTCAGAAGCCATTTCCGAGAATTTATTTATTTCTCGCAGATCATCTGTTTGATTATTTTTATTATCTATGTTCATTTTCTTGCGAAATATTTAACATAGGGGTAATTATAAATCTAAATTTTTAATATATTAATTAGCATTCATGAGTAAAATTGTAGTTAAATTTGGCGGCACATCTGTTGCAAACATAGAAAGAATTTTAAATGCTGCAAAACTTATCAAAAGCAAGGTAGATGAAGGTCATAAAGTTGTTGTTGTAGTTTCAGCAATGTCGGGTGTTACTAATGATTTAATAAAAAAATCAAAAGAAATAGATCTGAATTTTGATGTGGAGGAATATGATGCTTTGCTTTCAACGGGCGAGCAAGTTACTTCAGCATTATTTGCTGGCGCTTTAAAAAAACTTGGACTTAAATCAAGATCGTGGCTGAGTTGGCAGATTCCAATTGTAACTGAAGGCTTTCATTCTAACTCTAGAATAGTTTCAATTGAAACTACAAAACTTAATAAGTCTTTAGATCACGGTGAGATTCCAGTTGTTCCAGGATTTCAAGGAGTTTCAAAAGATTTAAGACTTTCAACATTAGGAAGAGGTGGATCTGACGCTTCTGCAGTTGCTTTGGCTAAATGCATAGCAGCTGATTATTGTGAAATTTATACAGATGTAGATGGCGTTTATACAACTAACCCCGCTATTAATCCTAAAGCAAAAAAAATTGAAAAAATTTCTTATGAAGAGATGCTGGAGATGGCGTCATTGGGTGCAAAAGTTATGCAAAGTAATTCTGTGCAACAAGGGATGATGAACAATGTTGAAATTCATGTGCGTTCAACATTTACAAACAATGAAGGCACCAGCATTACAAGTGATGATAAAATTTCTTATGATAAAGTTATAACAGGTGTTGCTTATTCTAAAGATGATGCAAAAATAACTTTAATAGGAGTTGAAGATCGACCTGGGATTGCAGCCAGTATTTTTAAACCTTTGTTTGAAAATAATATTAGCGTTGATATGATTGTCCAAAACGTATCAGCAGATAATAAAAGAACTGACGTTACTTTTACAATTAAAAGAGAAGATTTAGATAAATCTGTAAATCTTATTAAAAAAAATAGTAATCTCAAATTTGAGAAAATTACTTTTGACGACAAAGTTGCTAAAGTCTCAATAGTAGGTGCTGGTATGATTACCCATCCAGGCGTTGCTTTTAAAATGTTTAAAGCGTTATCAGATCAAAATATAAATATTTTAGTAATATCAACTTCAGAAATTAAAATTTCCGTTTTAATAGATGAAAATCAAACACAAAAAGCAGTAGTTGCTATTCATACGGCATTTGATTTAGATTAAATATTATGAGCAGCATTAGACCGTTTCGAGAAATCTTAAGAAGGAAAACTAAAAAAATTAAAGTAGGCAACGTTTATGTTGGCGGTGATGCTCCAATATCAGTTCAGTCTATGACTAATACTTTAACAACAGACCCCAAAGCGACTATATTACAAATTAATCAAATTGCTGAAGCGGGCGCTGATATTGTTAGAGTTTCTTGTCCTGATGAAGAATCTACAAAGGCATTAAAAGAAATTGTAAAACATGCAAACGTCCCAATCGTTGCAGACATTCACTTTCATTACAAAAGAGCAATTGAAGCTGCAGAAGCTGGAGCAAGTTGTCTTAGAATAAATCCAGGAAATATTGGTTCAAAAGATAGAGTAAAAGAAATTGTTAAAGCTGCAAAAGATTTTGGTTGTTCAATTCGAATTGGAGTTAATGGTGGATCAATAGAGCAAGATTTATTAGAAAAATATAAAGAACCATGTCCAGAAGCATTAGTTGAAAGCGCTGAAAGAAATATTAAAATTTTAGAGGATCTAGATTTTCTTAATTTTAAAATAAGCGTTAAAGCTTCAGATATTTTTTTAGCAGTTAATGCTTACAGACAACTTTCTAAAAAATGTGATTACCCTTTACATCTTGGAATAACAGAAGCCGGAAGTTATTACGCAGGAACTATTAAATCCTCAATTGGAATTGGAATGTTATTAAGCGAAGGGATTGGAGATACTATAAGAATTTCACTTTCTTCTGATCCAGTAAATGAAGTTAAAGCAGGACTTGAAATATTAAAAAGTTTAAATTTAAAAAATAGAGGAGTTAAAATAATTTCTTGTCCATCATGTGCAAGACAAGCATTTGAAGTTATTAAAACCGTAGAAATACTAGAACAAAGACTATCTCATATTAAAGAAGCTTTAACATTGTCCATTATTGGCTGCGTTGTAAATGGTCCAGGTGAAGCATCGCAAACTGACATTGGTTTAACCGGGGGTGGCAAAGGAAGTAATATGATTTACTTATCAGGCTTAGCAGATCATAAAGTTCCTAGTGAAAAAATTATTGATCACATTGTAGGTCTTGTTGAAAAAAAAGCAGAACAGCTTAGAAATCAAGCCCTTTAAATTTAAATGATACCCAAAGATAAAGTTGAGAACATAGTTAGTAGATTCAATGAATTAGAAACTATTTTAGCAAAACCTGATCTAAAAAAAGATGAGTTTGTTAGTAATTCAAAAGAATATTCAAACCTTAATGATATAATAAGTTACGCGAAAGATTATTTAAAAGTTTTAGACGATTTAAAAAGTACCAAAAATATTTTAGACGATAAATCTACAGATAAAGAATTTTATGAGATGGCCGATAAAGAACTTAAGGATTTAAAACAGCAAGAGGAAGAGTGTGTAAAAAGACTCAAGGTTTTCTTGCTTCCAAAAGACGAGGCGGATGAAAAGAACGCTATTATAGAAATAAGAGCAGGAACAGGCGGCATGGAGGCTGCTTTATTTGCAGCCGACTTATTTAATATGTATCAAAGGGTTGCTGTGTTAAACGGTTGGAAAGTTGAAATTATAAATTTATCAAACAGTGAGGGTGGTGGTTACAAAGAAATTATCGCATCCATTGTAGGTCGTAATGTTTTCTCTAAATTAAAATTTGAGTCAGGAGTTCATAGAGTTCAGCGCGTACCTGATACAGAAACGCAAGGAAGAATTCACACATCAGCAGCAACAGTTGCGGTTTTACCTGAGGCTGAAGAAGTAGATGTAAAAATTAATGATGCAGATTTAAGGATTGATGTTTTTAGATCGAGTGGCCCAGGAGGACAATCAGTTAACACAACGGATAGTGCAGTTCGAGTAACTCACATTCCATCGGGAATAGTTGTCTCGCAACAAGATGAAAAATCACAACATAAAAATAAAGCAAAAGCTTTAAAAATTTTAAGATCAAAACTTTACGATTTACAAAGATCTCAACAAGAAAGTGAAAGAGCAAAGGCTAGAAAAAGTCAGATTGGAACAGGAGATAGATCCGAAAGGATTAGAACTTATAATTTTCCCCAAGGCAGAGTTACAGATCATAGAATTAATATGACACTTTATAAATTAACAGATTTTTTAGCTGGAGATGCATTTAAAGAGTTATCAGACGCCATACAAATTCAATTCCAAGAAGAGCAGTTAGAGAACTTAAAAATATAAATAAATATATGTTAATAAATGAAGCAATAGCTTTTGCAGAGCAAGAATTAAAAAGAAGCAATAATTTAAACTCTAGATTGGATTCTGAGATATTAGTTTCTCATTTAATTAATATCCCAAGAGAGAGTATTTATTCTAAATTAAAAGAACACCTTCCGTCCAATAAAACTGAAGCACTACAGAAGCTTGTAAGTAGAAGAGCAAAAAAAGAACCTATTGCCTATATATTAAATAATAAAGAATTTTGGAGTACAAATTTTTACGTTGATCGTTCGGTACTAATACCAAGACCAGAGACTGAGGTATTAATTGATTTAATATTGTCTCAGATTAATAATAATAATAATTATTTAAATATCTTAGACATTGGAACAGGATCTGGCTGCATTCTAGTGTCTTTATTAAAGGAACTAACAAAAGCTAAAGGAATTGGTATAGATAAATCTTCAAAAGCTATTGCTGTTGCAAAGAAAAATTCTACTTCACAACATGTTGATAGTCGCTCATCATTTAAAAATATTAATCTAGAGAATATAAAATTTGATAAAAAATTTGATCTTATTGTTTCAAATCCTCCATATTTACCAGATGTTTCATTGAAGAATTTAAATCTAGATATTAAACTTTATGAACCTAAAATTGCCTTGCAGGGGGGCGTGCAAGGTGTTGATTTTTTATTTAAAATTATAACTCTGGCTTCAAAAATTTTAAAAATAAAGGGTTTGCTAGCACTTGAAATTGGTGATAATCAGTTTCACATACTAGCGAAATATTTAAAAGAAAATCGCTTTAAAATTTTAGATAAATATACTTTAATTAACAAACAAGTTCGTTGTTTATTAGCAACTAAACTTTAGAAAATATTACAATAATAACTAAGAATTGACATTAAATGGTATTTATGGAAGTTTAAGGACTTCCCTGAAATTGAAATAAAAAAATCTAACAATAAATAATAATTTTAATTTTAATAATTGATGAATAGTTTTGAAAGAAGACCTCCAAGAAGACGCCCAGATCAAAGAAGTGGGGGCGGAATGAGAAGACCAAGTAATGGTGGTTTTAGAACTAATAGATCTCAAAACATTGAGCATTCTTTTAATAATAACGGAAATAACGGTTATAGAAATAATGGCTCAGCCCATGGCGCGTATAAGTTAGTTGAAAAATACAATAACATGGCAAGAGAAGCCCTTGCTTCAGGTGATATTATTTTAGCTGAAAATTATTATCAGCACGCAGATCATTATATAAGAGTAGCTCCTCCACAACACAGATCACAAAGAAATGGATCTGAGATAGAGGCGCCAACTGAAACGATTGAAATTATTAATAAAATCCCTGGTGTTCACTTAGATGAACCACAGGAAGCAGCTGCTGCTAATTCAGAACAAGCAGACGGAAATTCTTAAAATTTATTATCTCTTTTTATTAGAACTTTCTAAAATTAAGTTATCAATATTACGCTTTTGTATTTCAAACAAATTTTTATTATTTCCTTCCAAAGGAGCTGCTGAAGGTAACTTTAATGTTTGTGAATTTTCTTTTTTTCCATTTACGACAACTTCATAATGTAAGTGTGGACCCGTAGAGCTCCCAGTGCTTCCTAAATATCCTATCACTTGACCTTGTTGAACTTTAGTACCTCGTCTAATGCCTTTCGCATAATCTTGTAAGTGAGCATAGTTAGTTTGGTAAACAGCACTGTGACGAATTGAAATAAATTTTCCATATCCACCTTTCCATCCAGAATATTCAACTGTGCCAGCTCCAGAGGCCATTACAGGTGTTCCGATCGGCGCTGCAAAATCTGTACCTTGGTGCATTTGGTTGTAACCTAAAATTGGATGAATTCTAAATCCGTAACGCGAAGATAATTTTGCTCCATTGATTGGAGTTCTCATTAAACTTTTTTCAATACTTTTTCCTTCAGGAGTAAAGTAAGCAATACTTCCGTTGGGATATTCGTAACGATAAAGGATAATATTTCTTTCGACATTAGTAATCTCACTGTAAATAATATTCCCAGTTCGTTGCGGCACACCATCATCATCTAAATATCTTTCGTAAAATATTTTAATTTTATCATTTTTTTTCAAATCACGCTGGAAATCCACCTCAAAACCATAAAGTCTTGCAAACTGTGCAACGATACTATTTTCAATACCAGACTGTTTGGCTGTTCTATAAATTCCCCTATCAATTGTTGTTTCAACTAAATGATTTTTTTTTGTTAAAATTTTTGTAACTCTTCTTGTCTCATAGACATTATCTTTGTTTAAGAAAACATGAACTGAAGTAATGTTGTCTATATTAACTGTTAGTCTTGAAACAAAATTTCCATTTTTCTCTCTTTTTACAATTAAATAAACTTTTTGATCATTTCTTAGTGCACCGATATTATATTCTCTTCTTAAAGCGTTAATAACATTGTTAACATCTGCAGGTGAAATTTTTTGATCATAAAGAATTTTCTGTATGCTATCTCCGTTTTTAACTTTAAGCTCAACTTTCGTTACACCAGAATTAAATTGATTAAATAAAAAATCTTTTACTGTTATTAAATTATTTTCTAATTCCTGATCTTGACTTTCACCGTTCTCACTATATTGATCAAAATATTTAGATATAAAAATGAAAATAACCAGCACTGGGATTATTAAAAATACCAAACTTGGCCTTAAGCTTGGCCTGTAACTTAGGATCTTTTTATACATTTGGACTTAAATATCTCATTAACTTTTTAGAGTCATCCCAAACCTCAATTTTAAGTTGTTGAGTAGATATATTGTAGTTAATTAGAGGCTATTTTAAAGGGTTTAAATGACCAATAGCTGTGTTGACTTAGCAACATTTTGGACGTACATACATCGTCCCTTGTCCTGAATAATTAATTATTTAGGGACAAATTAATAAAAATTTAAATAAGACAAAAAGAAATCGTAACAGATTTCTTGTTGTCTTGTTGAGCTCTTTAAAAAACGTAAATTAGGAAGAGAAGCGTGGACGGCTATATTTGTAAAAAAAATTTGGCTGTACACACTTCTATAAAAATACAAAAGTAATTTTGTACAAGCTGTTTTTAATTAAACAGATAGTAAAAGCTTGTGTACGCCGTTATTAAACTTGAGAGTTTGATCATGGCTCAGAACGTACGCTGGCGGCACGCCTAACACATGCAAGTCGAACGCAGTAGCAATACTGAGTGGCAGACGGGTGAGTAACATGTGGGAATCTGCCTTGTGGTTCAGGACAACATTGGGAAACCGATGCTAATACTGGATAAGCCCTTACGGGGAAAGTTTTAATGCCATAAGATGAGCCCGCATTTGATTAGTTAGTTGGTGAGGTAATGGCTCACCAAGACAATGATCAATAGCTGATCTGAGAGGATGATCAGCCACACTGGGACTGAGACACGGCCCAGACTCCTACGGGAGGCAGCAGTGGGGAATCTTGCACAATGGAGGAAACTCTGATGCAGCGATGCCGCGTGAGTGAAGAAGGCCTTTGGGTTGTAAAGCTCTTTTGTAGGGGAAGATAATGACTGTACCCTAAGAATAAGGTCCGGCTAACTTCGTGCCAGCAGCCGCGGTAATACGAAGGGACCTAGCGTAGTTCGGAATTACTGGGCGTAAAGCGCGCGTAGGCCGTTGAGTTAGTTAATTGTGAAATCCCAAAGCTTAACTTTGGAACTGCAATTAAAACTGCTCGACTAGAGTTTGATAGAGGAAAGCGGAATACATAGTGTAGAGGTGAAATTCGTAGATATTATGTAGAACACCAGTTGCGAAGGCGGCTTTCTGGATCAACACTGACGCTGAGGCGCGAAAGTATGGGTAGCAAAGAGGATTAGATACCCTCGTAGTCCATACCATAAACGATGATTGCTAGATGTTGGAAATTTATTTTCAGTATCGCAGCTAACGCATTAAGCAATCCGCCTGGGGAGTACGACCGCAAGGTTAAAACTCAAATGAATTGACGGGGACCCGCACAAGCGGTGGAGCATGTGGTTTAATTCGAAGATACGCGCAGAACCTTACCAACCCTTGACATGTCTGTCGCGAGTTTAGGAAACTAGACTTTTCGGTTCGGCCGGACAGAACACAGGTGCTGCATGGCTGTCGTCAGCTCGTGTCGTGAGATGTTGGGTTAAGTCCCGCAACGAGCGCAACCCCTACTTTTAGTTGCCATCAGGTCATGCTGGGCACTCTGAAAGAACTGCCAGTGATAAGCTGGAGGAAGGTGGGGATGACGTCAAGTCCTCATGGCCCTTACGGGTTGGGCTACACACGTGCTACAATGGTAGTGACAATGAGATGCAAAGTGGCGACGCTAAGCTAAACTCAAAAATCTACCTCAGTTCGGATTGCACTCTGCAACTCGAGTGCATGAAGCTGGAATCGCTAGTAATCGTAGATCAGCGTGCTACGGTGAATACGTTCCCGGGTCTTGTACACACCGCCCGTCACACCATGGAAGTTGGTTCTACCTTAAAGCAGATTGCTAACCGCAAGGAGGCGTTTGACCAAGGTATAGTCAGCAACTGGGGTGAAGTCGTAACAAGGTAGCCGTAGGGGAACCTGCGGCTGGATTACCTCCTTTCTAAGGACAGTTCGAAAGTTTACTTTTGAACTATCACTTAACATTGTACATTGTAGCCGTCCTCGTTTCTCTTCCTTATCTCTAATGTTTGTAAAAGAGTTCATTCAACAAAAGGGCCGGTAGCTCAGTTGGTTAGAGCACACCCTTGATAAGGGTGGGGTCGAAAGTTCGAGTCTTTCTCGGCCCACCATTTTTATTAGGGGGATTAGCTCAGCTGGTAGAGCGCCTGATTTGCATTCAGGAGGTCAGCGGTTCGATCCCGCTATCCTCCACCAAATTTTAGAGAAATTCTTTAACATTGTTAATTTGTATCAATATTTTTATATCCTTGTGAAAAATTTATTTTTCACAAATTTTAAAAATTCAATTTACACAGAAAAATTTTTTCTGTGCATAAATCAAGCGTTTAAGGGCGTCTGGTGAATGCCTTGGCACTGAAAGTCGATGAAGGACGTGATATACTGCGATAAGTTTCGGGGAGTTGTATGTAAACTTTGATCCGAAAATTTCCGAATGGGAAAACCCAACTCTTTAAGAGTTATTTCAAACTGAATACATAGGTTTGAAAAGGCAACCTAGGGAACTGAAACATCTAAGTACCTAGAGGAAAAGAAATCAATTGAGATTCCGTCAGTAGTGGCGAGCGAACGCGGAACAGGCCTGTAGTTTTATTTGTACAACTAGAAAAACCTGGAAAGGTTTGCCATAGAGGGTGATAGCCCCGTAAAGGTAAAAGCAAATAAGATTCTTGAGTAAAGCGGGACACGAGAAATCCTGCTTGAAGATAGGGGGACCACCCTCTAAGCCTAAATACTCTTCAGTGACCGATAGTGAACTAGTACCGTGAGGGAAAGGT
>KI783336.1:20000-70147 GCA_000510845.1 alpha proteobacterium SCGC AAA028-D10
ACGTGTTATGCTGGGTGTCGAAGACGTACCCGAAGTTTTTATTTTTGCTTATTGGATGTGGTTTTAAACATGGAAAAACTAAGTCTGGTTTAATTTTTGTATATTCTTTTTCAAAATTTGAATAATTAGAATAGATTATTATAGGTTTTTCATTTGCACTTATAAGAAATTCTAGGATTTGATTATTACCTTCTTCAATAGGAGATATAAATTTTTTTCCAATTAAATATTCATTTATATTTTTTAATTGTTTAATTAAATTAAAAAAATATTTAAAGTGAGATAAAAAAGTTTTTTTTTTATGAACAATAACGTAAATTTTGAAATTTTTTTTATTCATTTTTAATAAAGGGGTTAATATGTACTTAAGAAGGTCAATACCCCCTTGCCACGTTATAAAAATTTCAGTATTGAAAAGTATTTTGTATTGCAAATTAAATTACCTTTTGAAGTTTAAAAAATTGTTTTATTGAATCGCAAATATATTTTATTTGTTTTAATTGTAAGTCAGGATAACTTGGAAGACATAACCCTCTTTTTGATAATTCTTCTGCATTAGGAAACTTTTTTTTAACGCCGTACATTGGCATTTTACTCGCTAAATTGAATGTTGGGCGCGTTTCAATTCTTTTTTTTTTTAGAAATTGAAATAACTTTTTACTTTTATTTTCTAAAAAAATTACTACTAACCATTTTGAATCTTTAACGTATTTACTATCTTTTATAAAATTAATAGGAAGTTGACATAATTGTTTTTTATAACTTTCAAAAATTTCTCGTTTTTTTTTAAGAATATCATCGATAATTTTTATCTGAGAGTAACCTATTGCTGCGCATATATTTGTCATTCTGTAATTATAACCAATTCTATCGTGCCAATAATAAGGTTTGTCGGCAGTTATTTTGAGACCTTGTCCTTTTAATTTTATAACTTCATTTGCAATTTTTTTGCTGTTTGAACAAACCATCCCTCCTTCCCCTGTTGTTATTGTTTTGCTGCCAAAAAAACTGAATACTGAAACGTCTCCAAAATTACCAACGTGTTTTTTTTTGTAGAAACTTCCTAGTGCTTCAGCACAATCTTCAACGATATATAAATTAAATTGTTCTCTAATTTTATTGATTTGTTCAAGATCAATTACCCCACCATATAAATGGGGTATAATCATCGCTTTAGTGTTTTTATTAACAAGTTTTTTTAATTTTATTAAATCTATTTGACAGTTATGTATGTCTGAATCTACAAAAATAGGCTTTGCATTTACATACTTAATGCAATTAACAGAAGCAATATAAGTAAAAGTTGGGACTATAATTTCGTCACCAGATTTTATACCCAAGGCTAGCAAAGCTAAATGTAGACCAACTGTTCCATTGCTTACAGTTGTACAATATTTAATTTTTGTATATTTTTTAAATTCATTTTCAAATAAATTTATAAATTTTCCTTTTGAAGATATCCAATTAGAATTTAGACATTCATTAACATATTTTTTACACTGAAAACTAATGCTCGGTTTATATAGGTTAATCATATAAAAATTTTTTTACCACAAAATATATTCAATGTAATTAGATTTATTTCTCCAGCCTAATTTTTTTGTTTTAACAAAAAAAGTATTTCTATATTGTATTGTATTAAGAAAATTATTAAACTTTATATTTTTTAAACCTCGATAAATAAGAACATTTAGTTTCTTAGTATTTTTTTCCTCATTAATAAGAAGGATAAAGGATAGATATTATGATTGATAATTTTACTGGATTCAGCAATTTAATAAAAATAGGACAGGTGTGCAAGTATTGTAGCACGTTAAGCTTACCGTTACTAATAGCTCAATTGGCCCTGATTTATGCACTAAAAAAGTTTTTATTGATACAAACTACAATGATTTTAAGAACTTTTAACTTTTTCTTAACCTGTTAAAAAATTAGTGAAAATATTAGAAAGTGTCACGGTATTATTAGTTAGACAGAAGCATTATTTTGTAAGGGTACATAAGCACCATCACGACAAATACTTTATTTAACTGAGTTATTAAGCAAAACTTAAGATATAACATTAGATTATAATCCTATTTTAGAATAAGTTTTACGAGTGCACTTACATCACACAGAATCTCCAATAATTTATGTAGCATTTACTTTTTTGTTAGGCTTATTTTTTTTTACTAATGATGGTATTAACCAGACTTAAAATGGATAAATATAATTTAATAAAAAATTAAATAAAAAAAAATAATTAATTTATTCAATAAAATTATTACGATGAAAAAAGCTCTCATAACAGGAATAACAGGACAAGATGGATCGTACCTCGCAGAATTTTTGCTTAATAAAGGGTATGAAGTTCATGGTATTAAAAGAAGAACATCTCTTATTAATACTTATAGAATTGATCATTTGTATCAAGATCCACACGAACAAAACATAAAATTTATTTTGCATCATGGCGACTTAACAGATGCAACCTCTTTAATTAGAATTATTCAAGAGGTTCGACCTGATGAAATTTATAATTTAGCAGCACAAAGTCATGTCGCTGTTTCTTTTGAAGAACCAGAATATACTGCAAATTCTGATGCACTAGGTGCTCTTCGTATTTTAGAGGCGATAAGAATTTTAAAATTAGAAAAAAAAACAAAATATTATCAAGCCTCTACTTCTGAATTATATGGAATTGTACAAGAAACACCCCAAACTGAAAAAACACCTTTTTATCCAAGGAGTCCTTACGGCGTTGCAAAACTTTATGCATATTGGATAACCGTAAACTATAGAGAAGCTTACGGTATTTATGCTTGTAACGGTATTTTGTTTAACCACGAAAGTCCTGTGCGAGGCGAAACCTTTGTTACTAGAAAAATCACAAAAGCTTTAGCACGTATCAAATTAGGAGTTCAAAAAAATTTATATCTTGGAAATCTTGATGCTAAAAGAGATTGGGGCCATGCTAAAGACTTTATTGAAGCTCAATGGCTAATGCTTCAACAAAAACAACCAGAAGATTTTGTGATTGCAACAGGCAAACAGTATTCAGTCAGAAATTTTATTAATGAAGCTGCAAAAAATCTAGATATGAAAATAGAATGGAAAGGTAAAAACTTAGAAGAAGTAGGGTCTTATAATGGAAAAGATATTATAAAAATTGATCCAAGATATTTTAGACCCGCAGAAGTTGAAGCGTTATTAGGTGATGCCAGTAAAGCAAAGGAGAAATTAAATTGGGTTCCTAAAATATCATTTAATCAATTAGTAAAAGAAATGGTTGATGAGGACTTAAAACTAGCTGAAAATGATCAACTTATTAATAGATAAAGTTTAGTAGAATTATTAATCAATAATGGCTAAACCTAAAATTTTTGTAGCAGGTCACAAAGGCATGGTAGGTTCTGCCATAGTTCGTCTTTTAAAAAATCAAAATATTGAGATTATAATAAAAGATAGAACAGAACTTGATTTATTAAATCAAGGCAGTGTTCAAAAATTTTTTGAACATGAAAAAATTGACCAAGTATATTTAGCAGCAGCAAAGGTTGGGGGTATTTATGCAAATAATACTTATCCTGCAGACTTTATTTATGAAAATTTAATGGTCCAGGCTAATGTAATTCACAGCGCTTTTTTAAATGGGGTTAAAAAATTATTATTCCTAGGATCAAGTTGTATTTATCCAAAATATGCCAACCAACCAATGAAAGAGGAAGAATTATTATCTGGAAAGTTAGAGCCAACTAACGAGCCTTATGCCATTGCTAAAATTGCAGGTATTAAAATGTGTGATAGCTACAACCGCCAATATGGCAAAAGTCATGGTATTGATTATAGATCGATAATGCCAACAAATTTATATGGACCTGGGGACAATTATCATCCTGAAAATAGTCACGTGATCCCAGGTTTAATTTATCGGTTTCATAAAGCAAAAATTAACAATTTAGAAAGTATTACTATTTGGGGAACTGGTACACCAAAGCGCGAATTTTTATATGTTGATGATTTGGCTCAAGCTTCAATTCATGTAATGAATTTAGACAAAAAAATTTATAATGAACAAATATCATCTTTGAGCAGCCATATAAATATTGGCAGTGAAAAAGAATTAACTATTAAAGAATTAGCAAAAACAATAAAAGAAGTTATAAATTTTAAGGGTAAAATTCAATTCGATACCAGTAAACCAGATGGTTCTCCTAGAAAATTTTTAAATAGTGACCGAATAAATAAATTTGGTTTTAAGCCCAAGACAGATTTAAAAGAGGGGCTAATAAAAACTTATCAAGATTATATTGAATCTAATGCAAACTTTTAAAAAATTATTATTTCTATTGACCTCAGCTGAGAAAAAGCGCTTAGGCTTGCTGATGGGCATGATTTGCGTTATGGCCATACTAGATATGCTTGGTGTGGCTTCCATCCTGCCATTCATTGCCGTTTTGACCACTCCAGATCTTGTTCAGAACAACATATTCCTCAACGTCGCCTATAAAAAGCTAGAGTTTGACGACCCTCAGCAATTCTTGTTTGCATTGGGTATGCTCCTATTTGTGGTGCTTTTGGTTTCGCTGGCGTTCAAGGCGCTCACCACCTACGCGCAACTTCGCTTTACCCTGATGCGCGAATATAGTATTGACAAGCGTCTGGTGGAAGGCTATCTGCACCAGCCTTACAGCTGGTTTCTAAGTCGTAACAGCGCTGATTTAGGCAAAAATATTTTCTCAGAAGTCGGTTCAGTCATCAACAATGGCTTTTTACCGATGCTCAACCTTATCGCCCAAAGTTTGGTCACCATTGCACTGCTTACACTCCTGATGTTCGTCGACACTAAGCTTACGCTGCTCGTCATCCTAATCCTTGCAACAGCCTACATATTTATCTTTAAAGCCATGAAAGATCACCTCGTTCGTATCGGCGTCGAGAGTGTCAAAGCTGACCGAGGGCGGTTTGTGGCGATCAACGAAGCCTTAAGCGCCTTCAAAGAAGTCAAGGTTGCAGGGCTGGAGCAGACCTACATCAAACGCTTCTCCGATCCAGCACGCATCTTTGCTAGAAGTCAGGCAATGGGGCAGGTCATCAGTCAACTACCGCGCTTTTTGATAGAAATCCTATCCTTCAGCGGTATATTGCTGTTGATGTTGTATTTGATCAAGCACAATAGCTTCACAAGCCCCTTACCCGTCATTGCGCTCTATGTCTTTGCCGGCTATCGTCTGTTACCCGCCTTGCAGCAGATCTATGCCGCGTTCACACAACTACGCTTTGTTAGACCGGCGCTCGATGCCCTTCATGCCGACTTGATGAGCTTGGAACCAAAAAATCTAAACTTTAATAAAGATGTCATCGTGCTTAAGCAAAACATAATTCTGAACCACATTCAATACAGTTACCCTAACGCTCCAAAAGCAGTGATAAAAAACTTGAGCCTGACCATTCCCGCTAAAAGTATTGTAGGCTTTGTAGGAGCCACCGGCAGCGGAAAAACCACCACAGTGGATTTGATCCTAGGCCTGTTGAAGGCTGAAAAAGGTACACTGGCAGTCGACGATCAAGTCATCATCGAACATAACCGTCGAGATTGGCAACGCTCTATTGGTTATGTGCCGCAGCAGATCTACCTAGCTGATGACACGGTGGCTGCCAACATTGCCTTTGGTCTTGAAGCCGAAAAAATCGACCAAAAAGCTGTGGAGCGCGCCGCCAAAATAGCTTACTTGCATGACTTTGTTGTTAACGAAATGCCACAGCAATACCAAACCACCGTGGGCGAGCGTGGTGTGCGCCTCTCCGGAGGTCAGCGTCAGCGTATCGGCATTGCCAGAGCGCTCTATCATCGCCCGCAGGTATTGATTATGGATGAAGCCACCAGCGCACTCGACAACCTAACCGAACAGGTAATTATGGAAGCGTTGAACAAGGAAAAGTATGAAATCACTATCATTCTGATCGCCCATCGGTTAAGCACGGTTAAAACCTGCGATACTATTTTTTTGATGGAGAGGGGAGAGCTGAAAGCGCAGGGGACTTTTGATGAATTGATACAGACTAACGAGCTCTTTCAGGCTATGGCGCGAGGCTCTCTATATAATAATATTAAATGATCATTATTTCATAAAAACTCCTGTTATTTATTCATGAAAGCAAAATCTACGTTGATAATAAAAAAATATTTAAAAAAAAGACAAAGAATAAAACTAAAAAATAGTTTTGAAAATACAAACTATAGATTTCCTTTAGTTACAATTGTAACAGTAGTTTTAAACAATGAAGCTTTTATAGAAAAAACAATTCAAAGTGTTTTAAATCAAACTTATCAAAATATTGAATATATAATTATTGATGGAGGCTCTACGGATGGGACTTTAAATATAATAAGAAAATATGAAAAGTTTATAGATTGTTGGGTTTCAGAAAAAGATAAAAGTATATATAGCGCCATGAATAAAGGACTTCAACTTGCTAAAGGCAAATGGATAAATTTTATGAATAGCGGAGACACTTTTTATTCAAAAGATACAATAAACAGCATTCCATTTTCTAATTTTCAAAATAACTCTATGGTTTATGGCAGTATTAGATTATTTAACAAAAATAGAAAATTTTTAACAATATTAAAACCATTAATTTGTAATAAATTAAATTTAACGTTGTATGCTAGTGGCGTTCTTAACCATCAGTCCGTATTTTATAATGCAGATATAAAATTTAGATTCCCAGATAAATATAAGGTTTTAGGAGATTTGTTCTCTTACTTTGAATATATCAAACATGGGCCTGTTGAGAAATTAGATGTTATAATTTGCAATTATTATTTAGGTGGATTTTCAGAATCCAGTAATCAAAGTAGAAGTGAAACTCTGGCTATTTTAAAAGAACAAGTTGGAGTGTGGTTTTTTTTATATTTAGTAATGTCTTTTTTTTTATTAATAAAACCAAAAATAATAATTTATATAAAATCATTAATCAAAATGTTAATTATAAAAGAAATTGTTAAAAAATTAAAAAAATTATTAAATAAATAAATCTATAAAGTGTTTTTTTGTGATAAAAATAAATAGTCAAGAGTTTAAGAACAAAGAGTTGAAAACAGCCGTATTGTTTCTGGTTTTCAACAGACCAGATGCTACCAAGCAAGTTTTTGAAGCCATTAGAAAAGCAAAACCTCCAAGACTTTATGTTGCTGCAGACGGACCTAGAGGAGGTAAGTTTGGCGAACCTGAGCGTGTTAAAGAGGTCAGGACAATTGCTACAGAGGTGGATTGGCCGTGTAAAGTAAAAATGCTCTTTAGAGAGAAAAACTTAGGTTGCAAAAAAGCAGTAAGTTCTGCAATAACCTGGTTTTTCGAGCAGGAAGAGCAAGGAATTATTTTGGAAGATGATTGCCTTCCTCATTTAGATTTTTTTTTTTTTTGTGAAAATTTATTAGATCGTCATTTTAGTGATGAGAAAATATTTGCTATTACTGGAAATAATTTTCAAAAGGGCAAATGGCGAGGAGATGCCTCATATTATTTTTCAAAATATATCCATGTCTGGGGTTGGGCAACTTGGCGAAGAGCTTGGAAGTATTATCAGGTAGATATAAATTTTTGGCCAAAATGGAAGACTTCACTCGCTTGGACAACATACACGCCTGATAAAATTGAAAGAAGATACTGGCAAGAAATTTTTGATCGCTGCTATTTAGACAAAATTGACACTTGGGATTATCAATTGTTATTAAGCGCATGGTATAAAAATGGTCTGACAGCGACTCCAAATGTAAATTTAGTCAAAAATATAGGATTCGGAATGGACGCAACTCATACCCATGATAAATCGAGTGAATTTTCTAATATGGCATTTGAAAAAATTGGTATTTTAAAATATCCAAAAATAATTAAGAAAAATATAAAAGCAGATAAATTCGTTTCTGATCACCATTATTATTTACGGTATCAACGATTTCCTTTTTCTTTGATTAAGTTTTTTTATAAAAAATTAAGAGGCATTGTTTATAGATTAAAAAGTTTTCTAAAAAAATATATTAATAAAACCAATTAATAATAAAATATGACCAATAAAATGATAACAATTGGTATTACAGGAAGCACTGGCGTTTTGGGCTCTATACTTCTTAGAAAACTTAAAAAAAAAAATTATAAAATTGCTTGTTTTCGATCTGATATTCGTAAAATAGGCAAAGTTAGAAGTTGGATAAAAAAAAATAACTTTGATGCAATTTTTCATCTAGCCTCAATGGTATCTGTTAATTTGTGCAATAAAAATCCTCTTGATGCTTGTTTTACAAATATAAGTGGTACAAAAAATATTTTAAAATCTATAAGTAAATTAAAAAAAAAACCATGGCTTTTTTATTCCTCTACATCTCATGTTTATAAATTAAAAAAAATACCTCTATCTGAAAACGACATCATTTCACCCAGAACATTTTATGGGTACACAAAATGGTTAGGAGAAAAACTATTCGAAGATCAAACTTTGAATAATGGTCTAATGTATTGTATTGGAAGAATTTTTAGTTTTTATAGTAATTCACAATCAAAAGATTTTCTTTATCCCTCTATTAAAAATAAAATAAAGAAAATGTCCAATAAAAATTATATTTCCATAATAAATGCTTATAATATAATAGATATACAAAAAGCTGATAGTGTTATTGATATTATTTTAAGTCTTTTTAAAAATAAAGCTGAAGGTATTTTCAACATAGGAACTGGCAAAGGAACGCAAATTAAAAATTTCGCTAAAAAACTCACGAAAAAAAAAATTGTAGTTAAAACAAATTCCAAAAAAAAAAATGTAGTAGTGGCAAATATAAAAAAATTAAATTCTATTATTGATTTATGATTAATTTGAAAAGAGTTTCAACAGTAATACCAACTTTTAATAGAGAAGTTTATCTTAAAAAAGCAATTCAATCTTGTTTAGCCCAAACATTAAATCACGAAATAATAGTTTGTAATCATGGTGGAACAGATGGGACAGATAAGATGATTCAGGAATTTAATGGTAAAATCAAATATATTAAGAAAGCCAAAAATCATGGGCCGCATTATTGTTGGTTAGAAGGTGTAATGGAGGCAAGTGGTGAATATATTAATTTATTATTTGATGATGATTGGATAGAACCAAGTTATTTAAAAAAAACCATAAAGTACTTTGATAATCATGATGTTGGCTTTGTATTTTCATCAGCCAATTTGTTTGATGATAAAAGTCAAAAAGTTCTTAGAATTTTTCATAATGAATTTTTATTTAAAAGTGGTATTTATGAAGTTGATAAATATGAGTCCCATTTTTTAGCAAAGCTAATATCACCGACCGCATTAATTATTAGGAAAAAAGACATGGTAGATGCTTTATATGTTGGTAACTTACCACTATCTGAAAATAATTATAAAGGAGTTGGGCCTGACAAACTAATGATTTTGTTATGTATGCTAAGATATTCTAAATTTGCGTATTTATCTGAACCATTAGTATATTACAGGTCGCATCCAAATTCCATAACAATAGATAGCCAATCATCAAGCGAAAAGACAAAAAAATTCAAGCTAGCGTACGCAGAAGTAGATCAGTATTATTATACTCTTAAATTAGGAAAATACTCTGTATTAAAATGGGGAAAATACTTTGTATTATCATATAATAAATTTTTTTTTTACTTCAGATTTATCGTAGGTAGAATTATAAACATTTTAAATCAAATATTTAAAAAGTAATTAATGAAAAAATATCCCTTAGTTCAAGATACAATAACAAAAAAAGAAATATGTCACTTAAGCAAATGGTTACTTAAGGGCAAGCAATTAACAAAAGGAAAACTTACATTAGAATTTGAAAAAAATTTTTCAAAATATTTGAATCGTAAATATTCAATCTTTGTTAATAGTGGGTCTTCTGCAAATTTGCTCATGTTGTCTGCTTTGGTAGAAAGTAATAGATTAAAAAATAAAAAAGCTATCGTAGCAGGAGTTTCATGGGTGACAACCCTTACTCCATTCATGCAGCTTAATTTTGATATCAAGCTTTGTGACTGTGATACTAAAAACCTTGGCATTGACGTAGCTCATTTTGAGGAGCTATGTAAAAAAAACAATCCTTCAGTTGCAATATTGGTTAATGTGTTAGGGCATCCAAATAATATTTATGAAATAAAAAAAATATGCAAAAAGTATAATGTGATTTTAATTGAAGATTCATGTGAGGCTATTGGAACAGTGACAAGTAAAAAAATGATTGGAACAGATGGCGTAACTTCATCATTTTCATTTTATTATGGACATCACATGTCTACTATTGAAGGAGGGATGGTTTCAACGAATGATTTTGAACTTTATAATATTATGCTTTCAATTAGATCGCATGGCTGGGCTAGAGACATAGATAAAAAAATTAAAAATGAACTTACAAAAAAACATAACATCGACGAGGTGAGAAATTTATATACTTTTTATTATCCGGGTTACAATTTAAGATCTACAGAAATAAATGCTTTTCTAGGCCTCGGACAATTAAAAAAAATAAAAAAAATTTCAAAAGTTAGAAATGATAATTTTAATTATTATAAAAGTTTTTTAAAAAACTTTTGGTGTCAAACTAGTTCTTCAAATTTTGTATCTAGTTTTGCATTTGGAACTCTAGTAAAAAACAGAATGGAAGTATACAAATATCTAAAAAAATTTAATATCGAAACAAGACCATTGATATGTGGAAATATTGGAAGACATCCTTTTTGGATTAAAAAAAATGGTAAATCTAATTTAAAAAATGCGAATATAGTTCATGATTATGGATTGTATTTACCTAATAATTTTGATTTGAGAAAAAAAGATATTTATTTTATTTGTAAAAAATTTAAAGAAATCGCTAAACCTAAATTTTTTTTAGACATATAAAATTTTTAATAAAAAAATTAATAAACTTAATTATAACCTTTGCTGAATTATTTTCGATATTAATTATTTGAGATGCATCATCTAATATTTCTGAAAAAAAACTATCTGCAGTTTTAAAACCTTTAAAGGTTAATGTTATTTTTGATGTTGGAGCAAATAGACGTCAGGTTTAGTAAAGAAATTAGTTGGCATGGCAAGATAATGATATTTTATTAAGTCACCGACGTCTTTCAATTTTAGATTTTAGCGAAACAGGGTGACAGTCTACAATTGATAAAAAAGCAACATCAGTTATTATCTTTAATGGTAAAATTTATAGTCATAAGTAGCTAGCTAAATAATTAAATAATTTAGTATATAGATTTTTCAAGAAGATTTTTTATGTATTTACTATCTAATTTGATAACAGAGCATATCATGGTATATCGTAATGCATTCAATGTTCTAGTCATGCCTTCAATTTTATATTTAAATAGCTCTGATAAAAAATATATAATAAAAGACATTAATTTTGAAAATATCTATTATTACAGTCACACTTAATAGCGCCTCAACTATCAGCGACTGTTTGGCGTCCGTCAAAATACAAAAGTATAATCATATTGAACATATTATAGTTGATGGCAGTAGCACTGATCAAACTTTATCGTTATTAAAGTCAAATATTGCTCAAATTGCAGTTTTAATAAGTGAGCCTGATAAAGGTATCTATGATGCAATGAACAAAGGACTTAAAATTGCGACTGGAGAGATAATTGGCTTTTTAAATTCTGATGATTTTTATGCAAATAGCGAAGTTATTTATAAAGTTGCAAAGGAGTTTGAAAGTGATTCTTTACTTGATATTTGTTATGCAGATTTAATTTACGTTGATAATTTAGATAGTTCAAAAACGGTTCGCTATGTTAAATCAAGTAAATTTGAATACGGTTTGTTTTCTAGAGGATGGTGTCCACCACATCCAACATTTTTTGTACGTCGATCAGTATATGAAAAGTTTGGAAATTTTGATGTTAATTATCAAATTGCATCAGATTTTGATCTCATGATGAGATTTCTTGAGATATATAAAATTAAATCTCGATATATATCTGAGGTCTGGGTAAAAATGAGAATGGGAGGTATTAGCAATAAAAGCTTAAAAAATATTTGGCTCCAAAATAAAGAAATCTTAAATTCATTTAGTAAAAATAATTTATCAGTAAATCTAATAAGATTTTTAATTCATAAAATTATTAATCGTAGTCTACAGTTTATAAAAAGACCTGATATTTAAAAAGATTTTAGTGACAGGAGCAAATAGTTTTGTTGGACAGAATATTTATAATAAGCTAAATTTAGCAATAGCCTTTCAAGATAAGCAAGATATGATTAAAAAAAGTATTTAACACATAATTTCTCACAAAAAATTATCAAAATATCACTATCAAGACATGACTTTAAAAATTGTAAAAACAGACAATATTAATTTAAGTAGTATACAATTTTTTCTGCTATGTATAATTCCCTTCAGTTTAGTATTTTCTATTTTTGTGGCTGATTTTTTTGTGGTCCTAATATGCTTTTTATTCATAGCAAAAAATATAATGGAAAAAAAAAATTATTTTGGTGGTGCATTCTTTAAAATTTTTTTTATATTTTGGGTATATATAAGCGTCAGATCATTATTTTCAGAGGATGTGTATTTTTCTTTAAAATCCTCATTGACTTTTATTAGATTTGGAATTTTTGCTTTAGCAATCAAATTCTTAATAGAAGAAAATCCTAAAAGGATCTATTTTTTATTTATTATATTAGCTTTTTTTCTTCCAATTGTGGCAGCTGATGGCATTCTGCAGTTTTTTACGGGAAAAAATATTTTTGGATACGGCGTAAGTTCTTTGCAAGGAAGATTAGGTGGTTTTTTTGATCAAGAGCTTATTATTGGAAGTTATGTAGCCAGAATGACCCCAATTATGATTGGAACTTATTTTTATTGCAAATATTTAAAATTAATTTCGCAAAAATGGGACTATTGCTTACTTTTAATAATAATTTTTTTATTTTTTTTAGTTCTACTATCAGGTGAAAGAGTTTCCAGTGTTTATTATATTTTTTCAATAATTTTTTTATTTTTATTTTCAAATATTACTAGATTTAAAAAAATAGTAACTTTTTTCTTTGTCATTTTATTAGTTGTTTTTCTTTTTACAAAAAGTGAAGTTGTCAAACAAAGACTACTCATAAATACTGCAAGTCAAATAGGAATTTTAAATAAAAATAATCCAACATATATATTTAGTATTGAGCATCACAATCATATACTTTCTGCATACCAAATATTTAAAGAAAATATTTTATTTGGATCAGGAGTAAAAATGTTTCGAAAAATTTGTGATAAAAGATATAAATTTAATGAGCATTCCTGCACAACTCATCCGCACAACCTAATAATGCAATTTTTATCTGAAACTGGAATTTTAGGATTACTATTTTATATTTTAACTTTATTTTATGTTTTATTTAAAATGCTCAAAATTTTTAAATTAAAAATCTTTAATAAAATAAAAGATTTTCATCGCTGCCAATTTTTTTTCTTAACAGCTTTATTAATAGCCTTATTTCCAATTTTGCCATCAGGAAGCTTTTTCAATAATTGGATCGGAATAGTTTCCTTTCTTCCAGCAGCTTTATATTTAGGAACTGCGATGAAAAGAAATTAAAATGTCTATTTCTGTTTATTTCGTTTTATTTATTAATATAATTTTTTTTTTATTTTTTTTTCAAATTCAAAAAAAAATTAATATATTTGACAAGCCTAACTTAAAGAGAAAAATTCACACCAAGCCCGTCTCGTCTGCTGGTGGTGTTTTATTAACAGCAAGTTTATTAATTTATTTTATATTTGTTCTGTACGGATTTGATAAAAATTTATTAAGTTTTAAAGAAAATTTATCGATAATTATATTAATTTTCTTCTTCTTCTTATTGGGAATTTACGACGACAAATTTAGCATTAAACCTTACACTAGACTTTTGCTCAGTTCTTTAAGTATCTTAATATTAGTTTTGTTCAATGATCATTTTAATATCAAGGAACTAAAGTTTAGTTTTTTAGATTACAAAATAAGTCTTGGAAATTTATCAATTGTTTTTACAATAATTTGTGTTCTGCTTTTTATTAATGCTTGCAATATGTTTGATGGAATGAATTTACAATTTGGTTTTTATATTTTTTTATTAGTTATAATTTTTTATAGCAAAGGTGTGTTAGAAAATTTGCTGATAGTTATTAGTATATTTTGTTTTTTCTTTTTATATTTTAATTTTAAGAAAATACTATTTATAGGAAATAATGGAACACTTGTTGTTGGGGCCTTATTTTCTTTTTTATTTATTAAGATTTATAATTTAGAAAATAGTCTATTTTATTCCGATGAAATTTTTTTATATATGTCTATTTTAGGTTTTGATTTGATAAGAGTGTCCTTTTCAAGATTAATAAAAGGAAGAAATATGTTTGAGGCTGATAAGAATCACATACATCATTTATTATTAAAAAAATTTAGTTTCTTTCATTCAACTTTATGTGTACAAATTGTATCTATTTTTCCAATAATTTTTGCTTTTCTAACCAAAAACTATTTAGCAGCATGTTTTATTTCGCTTGCAGCATATATAGCACTAGTTATTTGTCTAAAAAAAAGTGTAAAAAAATAGTTTAATTTATATAATTTGCTTAATCAGTTATTTCTTAAAAATTTAAAAATTTCTTAGTGATTTTAACTTATTATATTTTTTATCTTATAAATAAGCTTTTATAAATTGGTTGCGGGGCTTGGATTTGAACCAAGGACCTTCAGGTTATGAGCCTGACGAGCTACCAGACTGCTCCACCCCGCGATAAAGTTTTTCAGTTATAGCATTATATTTTAAATTATCTACTTTTGTTAAGTTCGGGAGTGATGATGAAGTATTTAAGATATTTACAAAAGAATACTATTTATGTACAAAACCTTGCCTGGTGATTATTGCAAAGGAGTAACACCCGATCCCATTCCGAACTCGGCAGTTAAGCCCTTTAGCGCCAATGGTACTTTGTCTTAAGGCACGGAAGAGTAGGTCGTTGCCAGGCTTTATAAATCCTTCTTAAATTTTAATGAGAAATATATTAATTGTTACGGGTGGCGCTGGGTTTATAGGTTCTAATTTAATATTCGAACTCTTAAAGTTTAAAAAATATAAAATTATAAGTGTTGATAATTATTCATCTGGCTTATCTAAAAATCATATTAAGAATAAAAGAGTTAAATATTTAAAGGGAAGTACAAAAAATATAGAAATTTTATTAAAAAATTATGTTGGTAAAATTCATAGTATTTTTCATTTTGGGGAGTTTGCAAGAATTTACCAAAGTTTTAAAAAAATAAACGATTGTTTTGCTTCTAATATTGAAGGAAGTTCCAATTTATTTAATTTTGCCTTAAAAAATAAAATAAGATTAATTTATTCCGCAACGTCTGCAAGTTTAGGAAATAGCGGTAAGGATATGAATTTATCACCTTACGCCTTTTCAAAAGCCAAGAATCTAGAGTTGCTTGAGAATTTTAAGAAGTGGTTTAATTTTAGATATGAAGTAATTTATTTCTATAATGTTTATGGAGAAAGACAAATTTGCAAAGGTGACATGGCAACAGTTGTAGGGATATTTGAAGATCATTTTTTGAGAGGTAAAAAATTGCCGGTTGTTAAACCCGGAACACAGGCTAGAAGATTTACTCATGTACTGGATACAGTAAAAGCTTGTATTTTTGCGTGGAGAAAAAATAAATGTAAACATTACTCTATTGCAAGCAAGCAATCTTATAGCATTATTGAACTTGCAAAATTATTTAAAAGTAAAATTAAGTACTTACCAATGAGAAAAGGTGAACGTTTTGCATCTGCTTTAACGAAGATGAATTTGAATAATAAGATTATAAGATTATCTGCAAAAATTAAGCTTAAAGATTATGTGAGCCATTTTTTAAGTAATAATTGTTAACTTTTCTTTACAAAATGTCTTTTAATATATATCTAAAGTCCTTATGAAAGTTGTTAGCTCGTTAAAATCTCTTAAAAAAAGAGATATCAATTGTAAAGTGGTTAGAAGACGAGGGAAACTTTACGTTATTAATAAAAAAAAACCTAAGTTTAAAGCGCGTCAGGGTTAAAATTTTATGGATATCAGTTCTCAAAAAGAAACTTGGTCTAGTTTTAAAAAATTGTCAGTTTATATATCAGTGGCTATCGTTCTTATTTTGATTTTGATGGCAATTTTTTTACTATAGACTTTTGAGTTTAGTAACGAGCTTTGAGTTTTTTGAATTTTTTAACTCTTCGAGTGTTCTCGTCTTTTTCTCTTTTATTTCTTTCAGAGGGTTTTTCATAGTGACTTTTAATTTTTAGTAAGCGGAAAACTCCCTCTCTTTGTAATTTTTTTTTAAGAGCTCTTAGAGCCTGCTCTAAATTATCATTTTTAACTTCTATTTTAATATATGCTTTCCTCCAAAAAAGTGAGACGATTTAGCATTTTTGATGTTATATTGTCTATATTTTTATGAAGCTTTTTAAGCATAGACCAACAGAAGGTTATCAAACAAAAACAAGTATAATTAATAGAAGAAAAGCAATCTTAACTACCGCCAAATATACTTTTTTTGGGATAATTGGTCTTAGACTTTTATGGCTTCAAGTATTTCAAAGAAATAAATATTCAACTTTATCCGATCGAAATCGTTTTAAAGAATGGAAAATTGCAGCAGAGAGAGGATTAATATTAGACCGCTTCAATAATAAGATAGCTGAAAATCGTCAACTTTACAGAATTGCTCTTATTAAAGGAGATGTTACTGATCTTGATTTTGTTCTTACAACATTAAATAAATTTTTAAGATTGGACAATGAAACAATTGAAAAAACTAGATCAGATTTTATAAAACTTAGAAAATTTCAACCTTATGTTATTAATAAAAATCTAACTTGGGCTGAATTTTCAAAAATAAATAGCAATCTTTTTATTTTAAATGGAGTTCAGCCTTTTATCTCAATGGAGAGACATTACAATTTTCCTTATGAATTTGCTCATGTACTAGGCTATGTTGGTGTTCCTAATGAAAATGATCTGCAAAATCAAAAAGATGATCTTTATAGAACACCAGGAATTAAAATAGGAAAGCTTGGAATTGAAAAAATATTGAACAGAGAGCTTATTGGCACTCCTGGCTTTACTCGTTTTGAAGTGAATGCAGCAGGAAGAGCAGTTAGAACTGTTGAATTTGTAGATGGAGTAAGTGGCAATGCTTTAAAAACTTCCCTTGATCTTGAACTTCAAAAATTAACTTATCAAAAATTAGGCAGATATGCAGGGTCTGCAATTGCTATGGATATTAAAACAGGTGAAGTTTTGGCATGTGTTTCAACTCCATCGTTTGATACAAATAAATTTGCTTTTGGGATAACCCAACCAGAATTTAATGAGCTATTAAAGAATGAACGAAAACCATTAATTAATAAGTTTTTATCAGGTCAATATTCTCCAGGATCTGTAATAAAACCAATTATAGCTTTGGCAGCACTAGAAAATAAAATCGTTGATCAAGATTATACTCATTTTTGCTCTGGAAAGATTGAGCTATATGGTCAAGAATTTTATTGCTGGAAAGATGGAGGACATGGAAGAATTAACTTAAAAGATGCGGTAAAAAAATCATGCGATATATATTTTTACGAAGTAGCAAGATTATTAGGAGTGGATAGATTAGCAGAAACAATAAGAAAATTTGATTTTGGTCAGGCCGCTCTAAAAGATTTTGATGAGGAGAAAAAAGGTTTAGTTCCAGATACAAAATGGAAAAAAAATGTCTTAGGCAAGCCCTGGTTGCTAGGAGAAACTTTGATTACAGGAATAGGACAAGGTTATATATTGGCTACTCCAATGCAAATTTGCAAATCAATGGCTGAATTTGCAAACGGGGGTTATAAAGTCAATCCAACTTTTTACCTTGATGAAAAATCAAAATTAAGTCGCATGGATTTTGATGCAGAAAATATAAAAATAATTAATGAAGCTTTAGTAGCAGCAACAAACGAGCCAGGAGGAACTTCTTATGGTTCTAGACTAAATGGTAAATTAAAATTTGCTGGAAAAACAGGAACGTCTCAAGTTACAAAACTAACCATCAAAGACAGGGAAGACAATGCAAATCCAAATTCCAGAGAATACAAATACAGAGATCATTCTCTTTTTGCAGGATTTGGTCCAGTAGAGGAGCCAAAATATGCAGTAGCAGTAGTTGCAGAGCATGCTGGACCAGGGTCAAGGATTGCAGCTCCAATTGCAAGTAGTATGTTTGATTTTTTATTTAAAAAAAGAATATCCAATGCGTGAAACAGTAAAAGTATCCAAAATTTTCCTATTAAATGAAAAATTTCAGAAATTGGACAGAAGTCTAATTTATATGATTTTAGCCTTAGGATTAATAAGTATTTTGTCTTTGTATTCAATAGATAAAGGACAAGGGACTATTTATTTAAAACATTTAGTCAGATTTGTGTTTGCATTTATAATTTTAATTACAGTTGCTTTTACTCATGTAAACTTTTGGTATCGATATGCGTATCATTTTTATTTTTTAATATTATTTCTTTTAGTAGTTTTAAAATTTGTTGGTGTGACTGCTAAAGGCGCTCAGCGTTGGCTTGACTTTGGATTTTTTCACGTCCAACCATCAGAAGTTGCAAAACTTGCAATTATATTAGTTCTTGCAAAGTTTTATAATTTAGTAAAAGTTGAAAATACTAATAAACTATTTTCATTGTTAGCTTCGGCAATTTTAATTTTAATTCCATTTTTATTAGTTTTAAGACAGCCAGATCTTGGAACCGCAGTATTAATTTTAGGTGCTGCACTAGGAACTTTATGGATTGTTGGTTTAAATCGAAAAATATTTATATCTGGATTTATAATTATTATTTTATGTCTACCTTTTATTTTTGCGGGGATGAAACCTTATCAAAAACAAAGAGTTGTTAATTTTTTTAACACTGAAAGAGATCCCTTGGGAGCAAATTATCAAGTTATTCAATCTAAAATTGGAATAGGATCAGGTGGAATTTTTGGAAAAGGATATTTAAAGGGATCCCAAAGTTCTTTAGATTTTGTGCCAGAAAACCATACTGATTTTGTATTTTCTCATTTTGCAGAAGAATTTGGATTGGTTGGTTCTTTGTTATTATTATGGTTATTTTTCTCGATAATTAAGCGCGTAACTCTAATTGGAGACCAGAGTAAGAATAATTTTTCAAAAATATTTTGTTATGCATTCGCCTTCAACTTTTTTTTATATATTGCAATAAATTTGGGAATGGTTACAGGATTATTGCCCGTCGTGGGAGTGCCCTTGCCAATATTATCGTATGGTGGAACTGCTATGCTAACAAACATGATAGGATTAGGAATTGTTTTAAGTTCTAAATTATATAATGAGGATTTTATTTAAAATTTTATGGAGTTTTATATTTCAAAAGTTGCCAATATTTTATTAGAGCCTTTATACATATTATCTTTTTTTTTATTAATTTTAGTTTTTTTATTACTTTTTACAAATCTAAAAAAAGTAATTATTTTTTTTGCAAAGTTTTTGTTAATATTATTCTTATTTTTTGGTTACACTCCTTTTAGTAGTTTTTTACTTAGTAAAATTGAAGATTTTATAAAACCATCGAGATATCCAATTCAGCAATTAACTGGAATTATTGTGCTGGGAGGTAGTTTTGGTCTTGAGTTAGAGTCAAAAGAGAGAAATGAGATTCTCTTAAATGATTCAGCGGAAAGACTAACTAAAGCTTTGGAAATTTATAAAAAAAATCCAAAAGTTTTAATATTATTTTCTGGCTATTCAAATAAACTAAAACCAACTAGCTGGAATGAATCAGATATAGCTAAAAAGTTTTTTTTTAGATCAAGGAATTAGGTTTGAAAATTTAATATTTGAAAATAAGTCTAGGAATACGTTTGAAAATATTAAATATTCCAAAGATATTATTACAAACTATAAAGGAACATGGGGATTGATTACTTCAGCTAGTCATATGCCAAGATCTTATTATGCATTTAAAAGACAGGGGTTAATTTTAGAACCAATTATCGTTGATTATAAAACAGGAACTAGTCAAATATTTTGGATAAATTTTGACATTAAAAAAGGACTTGTACATTGGAAACTTATACTTCGTGAAATACTTGGAATTTCTTACTATAAAGTTACCAGTAAAATTTAAATAAAATGAGTAATAATTTCAAAGCATATTTAATGCTTATACTCTGTGCTTTTTTTTGGTCAGGAAATTTTGTTGTTGGAAAATTTGCAACTCTTTATGAAGTCCCCCCTTTAACGCTAAATTTTTTTAGATGGCTAATAGTATGGTTTATTCTAATTCCTTTTACACTTAGAGATATATTAAAGAATATTAAAGTTATAAAAAAAAATTTTTATTCAATATTATTAATGTCCTTCACTAGTATTAGCGTATTTAATTCTGTGGTTTATTATTCTTTAAATTTTACACAAGTGCTTAACGGTGCGTTAATGATTTCAATAATACCAGTATTAATTGTTTTTATTTCTTTTATTTTCAAGACTGAAAAAATAAATTTTAGTCAAATTTTTGGTCTCATATTATCAATAACAGGGGTTGCAACAATTGTTACGCGATTAGATTTTGGTAAACTAATTAATCTTGATCTTAATAAAGGTGATCTTTGGTTGTTAGTTGCAATGTTATCATGGGCCATTTATTCAACAATGCTCAGAACTCATAAGACAGGATTAAAATATTTAAGTTTTATGACAGCAATTGTTTCTATTGGTTTAATTTTTTTATTCCCACAATTTTTATTTGAAATTTATAATCATCAGATTATTAGATTTAATATTCCAGTTTTTTTAATCACATCTTACGTTGTTTTTTTTGCGGGACTTGGGTCTTATATTTTATGGAATAAGGCTGTTGTTATTGTTGGCCCTAATAAAGCTGGGATTTTTTTACATCTGATGCCAGTATTTAGTTCTTTTATGGCAATATTTTTATTAAATGAAAAATTAATGAATTTTCATATTATTGGAGCCATAATAATTATTATAGGCATTTACCTTTCTTCAAAAAAATCATTATCATGATGAAAGTTGCAATTTTAGATGACTATCAGAATGTTTCCGTAATTCTTGGTAACTTTGCAAAACTAAAAAAAGATTTTAATTTTCATGTATTTAATCAGCCATTTGAAAATGAAGATAGTACAATAGAACAATTAAAAGACTTTGAAGTTCTTTTGGTGATGAGAGAACGTACCCCAATTACTAAAAAAATTATTTCAAATTTAAAAAACTTAAAACTTATCATTACAAGCGGCATGAGAAATAAGTCTATAGATTTTTTAACCGCTAAAGAGAAAAAGATTTTAGTTTGCGGCACAGATTCAGGATCTAACTCAACAGCAGAATTGACATGGGCTTTAATTTTGGGACTTGCAAGGAATTTAAGAGAAGAATCAGAAAACATGTATCAAGGTTATTGGCAAACTACATTGGGATATGAACTAAAAGGTAAAACTTTAGGTATTATAGGTCTTGGAAAAATAGGAGTTCAAGTTTCAAAAGTAGCTTTAGCATTTGGAATGAATATTATTGCCTGGAGTGAAAATCTTAAACTTTCTATAGCAACAGATAATCAAGTATTGGCTGTAACTAAAGAAGAGTTATTAAAAAAATCTGATTTTATTACAATTCATACAGTTTTAAGCGATAGAACAAAAAATTTGATAGCAAAAAAGGATTTGGAGTTAATGAAAGAAACTGCTTTTTTGATCAATACTTCAAGAGGGTTCATAGTAAATGAATTTGATTTGGTTGAGGCATTGGAGAAAAATATCATAGCAGGAGCCGGTCTTGATGTTTATGACATCGAACCTTTGCCTGAAAATCATAAATTAAGATTTTTACCCAATACACTATTGTTGCCACATTTAGGCTATGTAACTAAAGAAAATTATGAAGTTTTCTATTCGCAGATGTTTGAAAATTTAGAAGCTTTTAAAGATGGAAAGCCCATCAGAGTTATTCAAATGCTAAATTAGAAATTATCCTAAATTTTGTAAAATTGGAAAGAATTCAATTAAATAAAAACCGATTGTCTGAAGTTTTCCAGTTACGATTAAAATGCCAGTTATTAATAATATAATGCCAGAAAATTTTTTTATTTTATTTAGATAAGATTTCCCTTTTTTTGAAACGATTAAAAATTTTTTAATAATTAAACTAGAAACTACAAAAGGAATCGCAAGACCTAGTGAATAAACGCCCAATAATAACACTCCTTTATATATGGAATTTTCCATAGAAGCATACGCTAGGATTGAACCAAGTATTGGACCAATGCAGGGAGTCCAGCCAAATCCAAATCCTATCCCAACAAGAAACGGAAAGAACGGATTATTAGAATATTTTATATTATAACTGCCAAAATTTTTATTTAAAAAATTAATTTGTATTAATTCTAATAAATAAATACCAAAAAAAATTATTACTATTCCAGAAATAATTGATAAAATTTGAGAGTTATGCAGTAAAAAACTTCCAATAAAAGTAGCTGTTGCTCCAAGAGAAATAAAAACTAAAGAAAAGCCTAAAGAAAAAAATAAAGATTTTTGTAATATAAATTTTTTAGATTTTAGATCTAGATCATTAAGTGTGGTTCCACATATAAATGAAACATAACCTGGAATTAAAGGAAGCACACATGGAGATATAAAGCTTATTATGCCAGCAAAAAAAGCTATAGAAAGGGAAACAATCATTAAGTTTTTACTTGATACCTAGTAATTTATCTAACTTTTTTTCTTGTTCTAATTTATGAATTTTATCACAATCGCCAATGTGAATATTGTCAGCAAATATTTGAGGAACTGACCTTGCGCCGTTTGCCATAGCAGACATTTTTTCTCTTAGAGCCTCATCATTAGATATATCTATTTCGTAGAATTTAATTTTTTTTTTATTTAATAATGATTTTGCTTTTACGCAAAAGGGACAATAATTTGTTGTGTATATTTCTATTTTTTTCATAAAAAAGTGGGGCGTTCCGTGACCCCAATTAATTTAAATTAATAACAGTAATCAACAATAATTAAAAGAGTGTGTCCTTTAGTGCATTTTCTGATTTCAATTATTTACGCAATTGCGCACAATGGTAATTATTATAGTTAAAAAAGTTCGTTGTTAAGTTTGTTGTTTATGTCTCGTTTTATATAAAGTAAAAAATTAGATTGAAGTAAAATAATTAAATCTTGTAAAAGTATTATATATAATTTTTTAATAAGCAAATTCATTGTTTAAGCATAATTCCTCTTATAAAACAGACCCTAAAATGAAACAGGTAATAAAAAGTATTATAAAAAAAACGTTAAAAGTTTTTAACTTAAGATTGTCTTATTATAATGGTCATAATAAACATAATAAAAGTCGATTATTGAAGATTATTGATGATAATAACATAAATATAATTTTTGACGTTGGTGCGAATAATGGACAATTTGGTTTAGAGTTACTTCAAAATGACTTTAAAGGAAAAATAATAAGCTTCGAACCAACTGTACATGCCCATTTTGAATTAGTAAAATTATCAAGAAAATATCCTAATTGGATAGTTTACCCACGTGTTGCACTGGCAGAAAAAAATAGTACAGGAAAAATAAATGTGGCTGGTAATTCTGGATTAAGTTCGTCCTTGTTAGATATGAAATCTACTCACAAAGAAAGCGCTCCTGATTCACTATATGTTAGTAGTGAAGATGTTAAATTAATTACTCTTGATTCTATCTTTAATAATTATGTAATGAATAATGACGAAGTTCTGATAAAAATAGACGTACAAGGTTATGAAGAGCAGGTACTAATAGGTGCTATTAATAGTATTAAAAAAGTTCGAGCAGTAAAGATTGAATGCAGCTTAGTGTCGCTTTACGAAGGTGATAAGACATACGAGTTCTACTTTGATTGGTTAAAAAAATTAGGTTTTGTTTTGTTTGATTTGGATCCGGGACACGCACATCCCGTAACAGGACGCTTGCTTCAGTTTGATGCCATATTTGTTAGGAAGAAATAGTAATAACGAGGGTTCTAAAAAAAATTTTAATATTCAAACTCAATTATTAAAAAGTAAATTGTAAATTTTTCTTTCAGTTGTGTCAAAGTTGTGTTGAAGGAAGATATTTTAAGAAAACGTATTTGACTCTACGATCTATTCGAATTTTTAGTGGGGCGTTCTGTTACCCGGTGCCCCGGACCGTGCTTATCTAATTAATAAATTAATTAGGCAGCGAGAGCAAATTGTTCATTTGCGTTTATATTTTAGTCCTTTACGGTGGTACTATACCGGACGAAAGAAAAGCCTTTAGACACTAGTCGATTCTATTTCACCCCCATAAGTTGAAATTGGTGGAGGTGCAGGGTACCGCCCCCTGGTCCTCAATGTTTATTACGAATCTCGTTTATCGTCATAGTTGGAAAACCAACATTAATAATATAAGACTTTGAATCGCTAAATTAAAGATATATTTAAAATCCAAGCATTACGTAGACAATGGAACTAACTTCTGAACAAAAAAAAGAAATCCAAGAACAACAATCGCAAAGTAACTCTACAAAAAGAGTAACCTCTCCTGAACTTGAAAAGGTTCTTTATGAAGCAATTCCAGTTTTAGATCATGGATTTATAAGAGTTATAGATTATATGGGCGATGATACTTCAATTGTTCAATCTGCCAGAGTTTCTTATGGAAAAGGAACTAAAAAAGTCTCAACAGATGAAGGTTTGATAAGATATTTAATGAGGCATTGGCATAGCACTCCATTTGAAATGTGCGAGATCAAGTATCACGTAAAGCTTCCAATTTTTATAGCAAGACAGTGGATTAGACACAGAACGGCTAATGTAAATGAGTACTCAGCAAGATACTCTATATTAGATAAAGAGTTTTACATTCCAGCAAAAGAGCAATTATCGGCGCAGGCAACTAATAATCGACAAGGTCGAGGTGATTTGATTACGGGCCCACAAGCCGATGAAGTCCTTAAAATTTTAAAAGATGATGCGGTAAGAACTTATGACAATTATGAAAAAATGTTGAATGAAAGATTTGATGGAACAATTATTGATGAAAAAAAATCTGGTTTAGCCAGAGAACTTGCAAGAATGAATTTAACATTAAATTCATATACCCAGTGGTATTGGAAAACTGATCTTTTGAATCTCATGAATTTTTTATTTTTAAGAGGAGATAGCCATGCACAATATGAAATTAGAGTTTATGCAGAGAAAATGTTAGATACAGTTAAAAAATGGGTTCCAATTACACATGCTGCATTTTTAGATTATAGGGTTGGAGCTGCTCATTTATCATCAAAAGGATTAAAAATTGTAAAATCAATGATTAATGGAAATAAAATTAGTTATGAAGATTCTGGACTTAGTAAAAGAGAGTGGAATGAATTAATGGAAGTAATAGATAAAAAAAATCTTATAGTTAATTAATTTTTTTTGTAATTTTGTTTGCAATTTCTAAGAATATTTTTGAAACTTCGTGGTTTTTAAATTGATCTACAAAAGGCGTTCCTTCATCTGAGTTTTTTCTAAGATTAATATTAATTGGAATTTGCCCTAAAAGTTCAATATTAAATTTACTTGCTATATTTTTTCCACCATCTTTTCCAAATATAAAATGTTCAATACCATCATCTGATGTAAATTTTGTCATATTTTCAATAATGCCTAATATTTTAACATTAGTTCTTTTAAACATTTCAATTCCTCTTTTCACATCAATAATTGCAATATCTTGAGGAGTTGTGACGATGATAGCGCCATCGATATCTATCTCTTGAGAAAAAGTTAAAAGAGCATCTCCAGTACCAGGAGGCATATCAATAATTAAAAAATCAACGTTATCCCACAAAACTTTATTAACAAAAGTTTTTATAGTGCTAGCAACCATTGGACCTCTCCATATCATGGGCGTTTCTTCTGAGACCATGAATCCTATGGACATACACTGAAGGTCAAATTTTTTAATTGGAATTAAATTTACACCATCTTCACTTTTTGGCTTTTCCGAAATACCTATCATTTTAGGAATAGAAGGACCGTAAATATCAGCGTCTAAAATACCAACGTTATATTTTAAATTCTTAAGAGCGATTGCAAGGTTAACTGCAATTGTTGATTTTCCAACACCACCTTTGCAACTAGAAACAGCAATAATTTTTTTTACTCCATTTATTTTATTTTTTTTAAATTGAGTTTTAGGAGATATTTGATCCATAAAATTCTTACTAAGATTTGCTTCTTTTTCAGTCATTTTGGCGCATTGCAATTTTCTTTTAAATAACCATTTATACCTATATTAATAAGCCAATTTTTAAAATAATATGTCATTAATTGAGACTGATAATACTAAAGATATCTTAAAAAAAGAATCTCCTTGGGGCGCTCCTAATAAGAATAACAAGCAGCCTAGCTCGAATACTCCTGATGACATGGAGGATTTAGCAAAAAAATTTCAAGACGGTTTAAAAAATATGTTTGGAGGTTCTTCAAAAACTCCAGATGTAAAAAAACCAATTACACTTTTTATAATTGGAGCAATTGCTGTTTGGGCTTTAAGTGGATTTTATAGAGTTGATGCAGACGAACAAGGAGTTGTTTTGAGATTTGGAAAATATACTAACATGACTCAACCAGGATTAAATTATCATCTACCGTTCCCAATTGAGTCTGTGATGACACCAAAAGTTTCTAGAGTAAATAGAATTGATGTTGGTTTTAGATCGTCAAATGAGGGAAGCAGAGGGACAATTGGGGATATTAAAGAAGAAAGCGCAATGTTAACAGGAGATGAAAATATAGTTGATATTAATTATTCTGTTTTTTGGGTCATAAAAGATGCAAGTAAGTATTTGTTTAATATTCAAGATCCAATTGGAACAATTAAAGTTGTTGCCGAAACTGCAATGCGAGAAGTTATTGCTAGAAAAAAAATTCAAACAATTTTAACGCAAGGTAGAGCGGAAATTGAAATTGAAGTTCAAAAAATAATGCAACAAATTTTAGACTCTTATAATAGTGGAGTTGATATTACCCAAGTACAAGCACAAAAATCAGATCCACCAGCACAAGTAATTGACTCTTTTAGAGATGTTCAGGCAGCAAAAGCAGATAAAGAGCGAGCGCAAAATGAAGCTGAAGCTTATGCAAACGATGTAATTCCAAGAGCGAGAGGAGAAGCTGCTAAAATTGTTCAAGAAGCAGAAGGTTATAAAAAAGAAGTAGTTGCTCAAGCAGAAGGAGAGGCCAGTCGATTTATAGCTATATATAATGAGTATGCCAAAGCAAAAACTGTCACCCAAGAAAGAATGTATCTTGAAACTATGGAAAAAGTTTTGTCAGGTGTTAACAAAATTATAATTGATAAGCAGTCAGGCTCAGGTGTTGTGCCTTACTTGTCTTTACCAGAATTAAAAAAGAATACTGATGCACAGTCCAAAAAAAGTGAGGTTAAAAACTAATGTCTGAAAAAATATTAAAAATTTCAATTTTTGTAGCTGTGCTAACTGGTTTACTAATTTATTCAACATTCTTTATTGTAAAAGAAACTCATCAGGCAATTGTTTTACAATTAGGAGAACCAAAAAAAGTTTATAAAGATGCGGGCTTATATTTTAAAATTCCTTTAATTCAAAATGTTCATTTCCTTGATAAAAGAGTAATAGATATAGATGCTCCAGCGGAAGAGGTTATAGCCTTAGATCAAAAAAGAATAATTGTTGATGCTTATGCAAAATTTATAATTAATGACCCATTAAAATTTTATATCTCGGTAGGAAATGAGAGAATTGCTCAATCAAGACTAGCATCAATTATTAACGCTAAAATAAGAGGTGTTTTAGGTAAGGAAAATCTAGTTAATTTGATTTCAACCAATAGAAACAAACTTATGAGTCAAATTACTAAAGATGTAGCTGAAGAGGCTAAAGACTTTGGTATTGATGTTATTGATGTGCGTATTAAAAGAGCAGATCTACCATCTGCCAATAGTGAGGCAATTTTTAAGAGAATGCAAACTGAGCGAACCCGAGAAGCAAAAGAGTTTAGAGCGCAGGGCTTTGAGGTTGGGCAAACGATTAAATCCATAGCTGATAAAGAAGTTGCTATTATATTAGCTGACGCAAGAAAAACCGCTCAAATTACAAGAGGAGAAGGGGATGGTCTTAGAAACAAAATATTTGCAGAAGCATTCGGACGAGACCCGGAATTTTTTAGTTTTTATAGAGCAATGCAGTCTTATGAAAAATCTTTGATTAGTGGCAGCGAAACATCTTTAGTCCTGTCGCCCGATAGCGAGTTTTTTAGATATTTTGGCGAGTCTGGCCTTAAAAAAGTTTTAAAAAAATAACTTAATGCTTGAGATTTTAACAGCAGTTGGTTTGTTGCTGTTTATTGAAGGTCTTCTCTATGCATTATTTCCAAGTGGCATGAAGAGTATGCTAAATTCTATGAAAGATTTATCAGAACAAAAATTAAGAGTTGGAGGACTTATTTTTGCTATTATAGGCTTTATAATAATAGCTTATGTAAAAAAATTTCAATGAAAAATTTTAAAAAATTTTTATTAATTATATTTTGCAATGTTTTATTAATTACAAATTTAAATTCAAAAGAAGTACCAGATTCATTTGCAGATTTAGTTGAAAAATTAATACCATCTGTTGTAAACATTTCTGCAACACGAGTTATAGAAACAAGATCTCAAAATCCATTTCCATTTCAATTTCCCCCAGGACATCCATTTGAAGATTTATTTAAAGATTTTGATAGAAGCGGAAGTCCACAAAAAAGAAAATCACAGGCTCTGGGCTCAGGTTTTATAATTGATAAAGCGGGCATTATAATTACTAATAATCATGTCATACAAAGCGCTGAGGGAATCTTCGTAAAGTTAACAAATGGAAAAGAATATGAAGCAAAAGTTTTAGGAACAGATCCAACGAGTGATATTGCTGTCATTAAAATAACAACTAAAGATAATTTAAAAGCAGTATCGTTTGGAGATTCTGATAGGGCAAGAGTTGGGGATTGGGTAGTTGCAATCGGAAACCCTTTTGGATTAGGCGGAACAGTGACTGCTGGAATTATTTCGGCGCGAAATAGAGATATAAGTCTTGGCAGATATGATGATTTTATTCAAACAGATGCTGCTATAAATGTTGGAAATTCAGGGGGGCCTTTATTTAATTTAAAAGGAGAGGTTGTTGGAATAAATAGTGCAATTTTGTCTAACTCAGGCGGATCAGTCGGAATAGGCTTTGCCATCCCATCTAATCTTGCAAAAAATGTAATTGATCAAATAATTAATACTGGAGAAATTAAGAGGGGATATATTGGAGTCAGAATACAGGAGGTTACAAAAGAGATAGCAGACAGTCTTGGACTAAAAAATCCTGAAGGGGCTTTAATTTCTAGCGCTGCTACTGAGGGGCCTGCAAATAAAGCAGGCATTCAAGCAGGAGACGTAATACTTGAGTTTAATAATATTAAAGTTGAAAACTACAGAAGACTTCAAAAAATTGTAGCAGAGACACCAATTGGAAAAAATGTTGATGTCAAAATATGGAGAAATAAACAAATAATTATAAAAAATATAAAAGTTGCAAGACTTGAAGAAACAGTTGAAGGCAGAAGAGAAAACAATAAGCAAGTAATGCCAACTTCGGCATTTATTAAAGAACTTGGTATTAAAATTAGAAATATTACTAGCGAAGACATTGAAAAAAGACCGATTCTAAAAGATAAAAAAGGTGTTTTCATTTTAGAAATAAAAGGGGATGGACCACTTGCATTACTACCTATTCAAGAGGGTGAAGTGATTACTGCAGTTGGTAATGCTCCTGTTGTAGATATAAAAAATTTTGAAGATCAGTTTAAAAAGGAAATTAGGAAAAATACAAATTCTATTTTATTGACAATTTTTGATAGCAATAATCAAAGTAAATTTATTGGTGTAAAAATTAAATAATTTTTACCAATGCAAAAAATTATTCTTATCGCAGGGCCTACTGGTTCTGGTAAATCTGAAATTGCCATAAGACTTGCTAAAAAAATAAATGGCGAAATTATTAATGCTGATAGCATGCAAGTTTATAAAGAAATAAAAATTCTATCAGCTAGACCAGAAAAAATTTATAATATTACACATTATCTTTACGGTAATATTTCTGTAAAACAAAATTTTTCAGCTGGTGAATGGCTAAAAAAAGTTAAATTAAATTTAAATAAAATCTTAAATAAAAAAAAAATACCGGTTTTTGTTGGCGGAACAGGTTTATATTTTAAATTATTAACAGAGGGTATTTCTGATATTCCAAAAATTCCAGATTCTATAAGAGCAAAAACAAGAAGATTAAACAAGAAATTAGGAAATGATAAATTTTACAATTTGCTTATAAAATTAGATCCTTTAGTTGAGAATAATATAAAGCAAAATGATACACACAGGCTAATTAGAGCGTATGAAGTTATAGTTTTTACAAAAAAATCTTTAATTGAGTGGCAAAAAACTAATAAAAATGACTTTAGTAATTATCGATTTATAAAAATATATATTAACCCTGAAAATAATTTTTTACATAAGTTGCTTAGATTACGTCTTAAAAAAATGTTCGAACTTAATGCAGTCGATGAAGTTAAAAAGTTTTATAAACTAAAAGTAGATAAAACTTTACCGGCTAATAAAATTTTAGGATTAGAGGAGATTAAAAAATATCTGGATAAAAAAATTTCTATCGAGAAAGCTTTTGAAGAAACTTTTATAAGAACAAGAAGATATGTAAAAAGACAAAGAACCTGGTTTAGAGGGCATATGAAAGACTGGATTAGTATTTTTCACCCTAATTTTGATATTTTAACAAAAAAAATTGTAAAATTAGCTACTTCATCTTGACCGTTAAATTAACTAGTTTAGATTGATTTTCTCGAGAAAATTTATGTCACAAATAACTGGAGCAGAAATCGTATTCAAAGCTTTTGCCGATCATGGCGTTGAATATATTTTTGGATATCCTGGAGGGGCTATCCTTCCTTTGTATGACGAATTAAGAAATCATAAAAAAATTAAACACATTCTTGTTAGACACGAACAAGGAGCAGGACATGCAGCAGAAGGTTATGCAAGATCATCAGGAAAACCAGGAGTTGTTTTAGTTACTTCAGGTCCGGGAGCAACAAATATGGTAACAGCGTTAACAGATGCCTACATGGACTCAATCCCTTTAGTTTGTGTTACCGGTCAAGTACCAACTCATCTAATAGGAACAGACGCTTTTCAAGAATGTGACACGACAGGTATTACAAGACCGTGCACAAAGCATAATTGGTTAGTAAAAAATATAAAAGATCTTCCAATTATCATGCATAAAGCATTTCACATCGCAACTAGCGGTCGACCAGGACCAGTTCTTGTTGATATTCCAAAAGATATTCAATTTCAGAAAACAGAATATGTAAAAAAGGAAGATGTAATACAAAAAATTAATAAGGTTGTAACTGAAGTTGAAACTTCAGAATTAGATAAGATTGTTGATTTAATTTATAAATCAAAAAAACCAATTATTTATTCTGGAGGTGGAGTTGTAAATTCTGGAGATAAAGCTTCAGCGCTCCTTCAAGATTTAGTTCGTATGACCGGTTTTCCTATTACCTCAACATTACAAGGACTAGGAGCTTTTCCAGGAGACGATCATCAATTTCTTGGAATGTTAGGGATGCACGGAACATATGAAGCAAACAATGCCATGCATGATTGTGATTTGATGATAAATATTGGAGCCCGTTTTGATGATCGTATCACAGGAAAAATAGATAAATTTTCACCGGAATCTAAAAAAATTCATATTGATATTGATCCATCATCTATAAATAAAATTATAAAAGTTGATCATGCAGTTGTTGGGGATGTTGAAAATGTTTTAAATAAACTAATTGCAGTTTTTAAGAAAAAATATCCCAATTTTAAAAATTCTAATAAAGAAAATATTAGTGAATGGTGGAAGCAAATTAATAAATGGAGAGAAAAAAAATGTTTGTCATTTGTTCAAGGAAAGAAAACTATTAAACCGCAATATGCAATTGAGAGATTATATGAGCTAACAAAAGATCAAGATACTTTTATTACAACTGAAGTTGGTCAACATCAAATGTGGGCAGCTCAATATTATAAATTTAATAAACCAAAAAGATGGATGACTTCAGGTGGTCTTGGAACAATGGGCTTTGGTCTACCAGCTGCAATTGGAGTTCAATTAGCAAATCCTGGAAAGTTAGTTGTTGATGTTGCTGGTGAAGCTTCGATATTGATGAATATTCAAGAATTGTCTACTGCAGTTCAATATAGACTTCCTGTTAAAATATTTATTATAAACAATCAGTACATGGGAATGGTTAGACAGTGGCAAGAATTACTTCATGAAAAAAATTATGCAGAAAGCTATACAGAGGCATTACCAGATTTTGTTAAACTAGCAGAAGCTTATGGTGCCGTAGGAATTAGAGCATCAACTCCTGATGAGTTAGACTCAAAGATTAAACAAATGATTAAATCAGACAAACCAGTGCTTTTTGATTGTGTTGTAGACAGAGTTGAAAATTGTTTTCCGATGATACCCTCAGGAAAAGGACATAATGAAATGATTTTAAGTCCACAAGATGAAAAAGAAACTAAAATTTCAAAAGAAGGAAAAACCTTGGTATGAAAAAATCATTATCAGCATATTCAGAAGCTACTACAAAAGAGGAGTTAGAAAGACATATTATGGTTGTTTGGGTTGATAACGAAGCTGGAGTGTTGGCAAGAGTTTCAGGTCTTTTTTCAGGACGAGGTTATAATATTGAATCATTAACCGTTGCCCAAGTGGACGAAGAAAAAAATATATCAAGAATTACTATTGTAACTAATGGAACAAATTCAGTTATAGAGCAAATCAAAGCTCAGTTATTAAAACTTATTCCAGTTTATAAAGTTGCCTCATTTCCTGTTGACGATAAGTCTATTTTTAGAGAGCTGGCTTTAATTAAAGTGATAGCTGAGAAAAAAAATCTTGAAAAAGCTAAAGAAATTTGCAATTCTTATAAGGCGCAATATCTTGATACAACAAGCTCTTCTTTTATTGTAGAATTTCATTCAACAAGACGAGAAATAGATAGTTTTATTAAAGAATTAAAACCTTACGGAATAGCAAGTGTTGCACGAACAGGCCCTTTAGCAATGGCAAAAGGAGCTGAGATAACAGAAGCAAACAAAGGAAAAGTTATATGAAAATTTTATACGAAAAAGATGCTAATCAAGATTTAATTAAAAATAAAAAAGTTGCAATTTTCGGCTTTGGTAGTCAAGGGCATGCTCATGCTTTAAATTTAAAAGACAGCGGCGTTAAAGAACTTGTTGTAGCTTTAAGAGAAGATTCTCCTAGTCGTAAAAAAGTTGAAGCTAGCGGATTAAAAGTTATGTCCTTATCAGATGCCGCAGAGTGGGCAGATGTTGCGATGATCTTAACACCAGATGAATTACAATCTCAAATTTACAAAAATCATATTGAACAAAGAATGAGACAGGGAACAACCTTAGCTTTTGCTCATGGATTAAATATTCATTTTGATCTTATAAGCGCAAGAAAAGATCTAGATGTTTTTATGATTGCTCCAAAGGGACCTGGGCATTTAGTTAGAAGCGAATTTCAAAGAGGTGGTGGAGTTCCATGCTTAATGGCGGTTCATCAAGATGGATCAGGAAAAGCAAGAGATCTTGCCTTGTCATATGCGAGTGCTATCGGCGGTGGAAAATCTGGAATAATTGAAACAACATTTAGAGAAGAATGCGAAACAGATTTATTTGGAGAACAAGCTGTTTTGTGTGGAGGCTTAGTTGAATTAATTAAAAAAGGTTATGAAACATTAGTTGAGGCTGGATACACACCTGAGATGGCTTATTTTGAATGCTTACATGAAGTAAAATTGATTGTTGATTTAATTTATGAAGGTGGAATTGCTAATATGAATTATTCAATTTCAAATACAGCTGAATATGGAGAGTATATTTCAGGACCAAAAATTATTGATGATAAAACTAAAGATAGAATGAAAGAAGTTTTAAAAGATATTCAGTCTGGAAAATTTACTAAACTTTGGATGGATGAAAATAAAATTGGTCAAAAAAACTTTTTAAGAATGAGAAAAGAATTGTCTGAGCACCCAATAGAAAAAGTTGGCGAAAAACTCAGAGCCATGATGCCTTGGATTGGCAAAAATAAGCTCGTAGATAAGAGCAAAAATTAAGATTGTTTAATAAAATTAAGCTTTCTTAATAGTTTAAAAATCGACTAAATATTGAAAAACATTTATCTGTAGATTTTTAATTTTAGCTAAATTAAGTTTAGAAAATATGGCAAAAAGTAATAATCAAATCATCATTTTTGACACCACATTAAGAGATGGAGAGCAGTCACCAGGAGCCTCAATGAGTCTTGAAGAAAAGATTCAAATTGCACGAGCATTCGAGGATTTAGGAGTAGATGTTATGGAAGCTGGATTTCCAGCTGCTTCTAACGGTGATTTTGAAGCCGTATCAGAAATCGCAAAAATTTTAAAAAAAACCATTCCTTGCGGATTAGCAAGAGCAGTTAAAGCGGATATTGAAAGATGCAAAGACGCATTAAAACACGCAAAACGTTTTAGAATTCATACATTTCTTTCAACATCTGCTTTACATATGAAGCACAAATTAAAAAAAACTCCAAAAGAAGTTTTAGAATTAATTAAAGATAGCGTTTCTTTAGCCAGAAGATTTACAGATGATGTTGAATGGTCGCCAGAAGATGGCACTAGAACTACACCAGATTTTTTATGCAAAACTGTGGAACTCGCAATCAAATGCGGAGCTAGAACAATTAATATTCCAGACACTGTTGGTTATACGATTCCAGATGAATATTATAAAACAATTAAATTATTATTTGATAAAGTTCCAAATATAGACAAGGCAATTGTTTCAACTCATTGTCATAATGATCTTGGACTTGCAGTTGCAAATTCTTTAGCCGGAGTAAAAGCCGGAGCGAGACAAATTGAATGCACTATTAATGGTATTGGTGAAAGAGCAGGAAATGCTGCTTTAGAAGAGATTGTAATGGCAATGAAAACACGAAGTGATTTGATGCCTTATAAAACAAATATTAATACTAAAAGAATTAGTAGTTGCTCAAAATTAGTTGCAAATGTAACTGGCTTTCCAGTTCAATTCAATAAAGCAATTGTTGGAAAAAATGCTTTTGCGCATGAGTCAGGAATTCATCAAGATGGGATGTTAAAAAATAAAAAAACTTATGAAATTATGACTCCAGAAAGCGTTGGAGTTACAAAATCTTCTTTAGTTATGGGAAAACATTCTGGAAGAAATGCATTCAAAGATAAAGCCTCCGAATTAGGCTACCCAGATTTAACGGATGAATTAATAAATAATGCTTTTACAAAATTTAAAGATTTAGCTGATAAGAAAAAACATGTTTTTGATGAAGATATTATTGCATTAATTGATGATGATTTAATGAAACATAATAATGCCATTAGTTTATCCTCATTAGAAGTTATTGCTGGAACTAAAGGACCACAAAAAGCAAAAATTGAACTTATGATTTATGATGATATTAAAAAAGCAGAGTCAGAAGGAGATGGACCTGTGGATGCGATATTTAAAGCAATAAAAAAAATCTACCCTCATAATGTTAATCTTCAGCTTTACCAAGTGCAAGCAGTGACAGAAGGAACTGATGCGCAGGCGACAGTTAGTGTAAGAATTGAAGAAAAAGGTAAGATTTCAGTAGGTCAGGCTGCAGACACGGATACTCTTGTTGCTTCGGCAAAAGCGTATATAAATGCACTAAATAAATTAATTATTAAGAGAAAAAGAACTGCGCCAAGCCCAGACTTGAGTGCCTCTGCTTAATTAAGAAAGAAAAAAATGTTTGATAAATTATTTGGATTTTGGTCGACAGATATGGCGATTGATTTAGGAACAGCAAACACTTTAGTTTATGTTCGTGGAAAAGGAATTGTATTGAATGAACCATCTGTTGTTGCGGTGATATCTCGAAATGGAAGAAATGAAGTTTTGGCTGTTGGTGAAGAAGCAAAACAAATGTTAGGGCGTACACCTGGAAATATTACAGCGATTAGACCTATGAAAGACGGAGTAATTGCAGATTTTATAGTCACAGAAGAAATGATTAAACACTTCATTAGAAAAATTCATAAACGAAATGCTTTTGCAAACCCTAGAATTATTATTTGTGTCCCAACTGGATCGACACCAGTTGAAAGAAGAGCCATTCAAGAAGCTGGTTATGCAGCTGGAGCAAGAAAAGTACAACTTATAGAAGAACCAGTGGCAGCAGCTATTGGAGCAGGACTTCCTATTTCAGAACCCCAAGCATCCATGATCGTCGATATTGGTGGAGGAACTACTGAAATTGCAATTATGTCATTAGGCGGAATTGTTTACTCTCATTCTTTAAGAGTTGCTGGTGATGCAATGGATAATGCAATTGTTACTTTTATGAAGAAAAAATTTAATTTATTAATTGGAGATTCGACAGCAGAGAGAATTAAAAAAGAAATTGGATCTGCAATCCCAACAGGCTCTGAAAAAACTTTTTTAATGAAAGGAAGAGATATTAGAACTGGAACTCCGAAAGAAGTTATTTTAACAGAAAAAGATACTGCTGAGGCTTTAGAAGGAGTGGTTAATCAAATTGTTAATGCTGTTAAACATGCTTTAGAAAATACTCCACCAGAATTATCATCAGATTTAGTTGATTCTGGAATGGTATTAGCAGGTGGTGGCGCATATCTGAAAAATCTAGATAAACTTATTAAAAAAGAAACGGGATTACCGGTTACTATCGCAGAGGATGCGTTGTCATGTGTCGCAATTGGAACTGGTAAGGCCTTAGAGCAAGAAGGAATATTTTCTTCTATGCTAACTTCATATTAAAAAGTTATATTAATCTAATATGAGTCAAAATCGGCTTGCAAGAAGCACAACTCCAGGCGTTTCCGCACTTCAAAAAACTATCAGCAAAAAATTTCTTCTTCCTACTTATATTATAATTTCTTTTTTATTCTTACTTTCAGAAAAAAGTGATTTTAAGGCTATAAGATTTTTAAAAGCATTAATTAATGATGGAATTACTTATAGTATTTATGTAGTTAATGCTCCAGTTAAGTTTGTGTCTAACCTTGGCAGTTCAGCCAGACAATACTTTAATTTTAATATTATTTTAGAGAATAAAAAACTCAAAGATGAAGTCGAACAATTAAATGCAGAAAAAAGAGAATTGCAATTTTTCAAAAATGAAAATGACAATTTAAAAAGAGTTTTAGGAATTAAGAATAGAGATGACTACGTATCTGTTTATACAAAAATAATTCATGAAGATACAAATGAATTTGCTAAAAATTTAATTTTAACAATTGGATCTAATGAGGGCGTTCAATTAGGACAGGCGATTGTACGAAATAATGTTTATCTTGGAAAAATTTCAGAAGTCAATTTGTTCAGCTCAAAGGCTATGGTGATCACAGATCTTAACAGTAGAGTTCCTGTGGTTATTCCGTCAAGAGGAGTTAATGCTATTTTAAAAGGCAATGGTCTTGGAGGAGCGCAATTACTTTTTCTTCCACAAAATGCTGTTTTTGAAAATAATGATCAAATCTATACCTCTGGTTCAGATGGGATTATTAAGGAAGGTCTATATGTTGGAAAAATAGTTACCGATAATAAAAAAGATATTAAAAAAAGAAAATATTCAGTTGATCTTGGTTTTAAGGAGCATCAATTGAATTATGTTTCAGTTTTGAAGGTTAAAAAATAATGAACTCTTATATAGAAAAAATTAAATTTTATTCAGCGCATATTATTTTTACGCTTATTTGTATTAATGATAGTATTTTTATAAATACTTGGATTGCGCCAGGGCCAATTATAAATATTAAATATATATTGGTTTTTTACTTTTCTTTTTTTGATAAAGGGCGTTTTTCAATTACTTTTCTATTTTTTATAGGATTAATTTTTGACTCACTACAAGGAATGCCTTTTGGAATGACACCAATTTGTTTTATTCTTTTAAGCAAGTTAGCTTCATATTTAAAGCAAAGAAGAACTCAGGCAAATTTTCAAAATGAATTCATAGCTTTTGCTATATCATTATTGGTCACACAAATTATATCGGTTATTATCATAAGTTATTTTTCTCAGGCACCTTTTGAATATTTATTATTAGCCATTAATATAATCGTAAGTCTTATTTTTTACCCAGTTATAAGAACTTTTCTTAAAGTATTTTATTATTATTAAATCTTTAATGTCCGATTTTACTAAGTTACAAAAAGATAAAATTTTAAATCATTTATATAAAAATTTTAAAAAAATAGATTTTGATAATATAGATCAAGATATTATTTTTAAAAAAATAGGAGATTTAGATTTTTTTGATAAAAAAGAATTATTACTTAAAATTAGCAGTTTGTTTTTAGAGGATTTGGATCAAAGATTTTTGAACGAAGTTAAATCCAAGGTTGATAAGATTACTAAAACTAATGAAAAAATATCTTTTTTATTAAATAAAAGATTACAGATAGAAAAAAAGAATAAAGATTTAATTAAGAAATTTTTTATTCACTTAATCAAAGACAATAATTCAAATAAAGTTTTAACTTACATATATTCCGTTTCTGATATTATGTGGAAATATGCCAATGATCGTTCGGTAGATTTTAATTATTATACTAAAAGATTAATATTATCCTCAGTGTATTTAAAAATTTTGATATTGATTTTTTATAAAGATAACATGACACAGAAAGATCTTAATGAAGAAATTTCAAAGTCACTTGAGCATGTAAAATTAATATCTCAATTTAAAATAAAATTAGATTTTTTTAAAAACTTAAAAGATTTTTTTAATTTTTTTTCTTTAAAAAAAACAGGTCGTGGTTTTTAAAAGATTTTAGTTAGATGACCCATTTTTCTTTTATCTTTAATCACTTTTTTTCCGTAATCGTAGAAGAATTCATTACTCATAGTTTCTTTTGATCTGTATTTTTTAATATCATCGCCTAAAATATTATACATGATGGCTTTATGAATTCTTTTTGGTTTTTTTAACTTAAGATTACATACAGCCCTTATATGACTGTCAAATTGACTTACATCATGTGCATTCATTGTTAAATGTCCTGAATTGTGAACTCTTGGCGCTATTTCATTTACTAATAATTCATTTTTTTTTGTCACAAAAAATTCAACGCACATAGTTCCGATATAATTTAATTTATTTGCAATTTTTTTTGCAATTTCTTTTGCTTGATTATTTAATTTTGCACTAATGTTTGCTGGAATATGTGATTTTTGCAGTATTTGATTTTTATGTAGATTCTCAAAAGCATCGTATGAGACGCTTTTTGTTTTATTTTTGCTAATAGTAATAGAAATTTCTTTTTTAAAATCAATTAATTTTTCAATTATGTATTCTTTACTTTTAAAAGTATATTTTAGAAAATCTTTTTTATTTTTAAAAAATACTTGGCCTTTGCCATCATATCCAAGACGTGTTGTTTTTACTATTGCTGGAAAAATATTATTACTTAAACTTTTTTTATTAATTTTTTTTAAATAATAGAATTCAGTTGTTTTTATTCCTATTGAGTTTAAAAAAGTTTTTTCTTTTAATCTATCTTGAAGGATTTTTATTATAGAAGGTTTAGGAGATACTTTGATTTTTTTTTGAACATAATCAAGGGTTTTAAAAGGAATATTTTCAAATTCAAAAGTTACTAAATCAACATTTTTTATAAAAAAATCTAATTTTTTTTTATCTTCATAACTTGAGATAATAAAATCATCGCTATAATAGATAGCAGGAGAGTCAATGCTGTCAGTATATATAAAAGTTTTTATATTAAGTTTTTTCGCAGACTTAACTAAAAATTTTCCTAATTGACCGCCCCCAAATATACCAAGGGTAAAGGTTTTTTTACTCATTTCTTGGGACTATGCTTTACTGATAGAGTTTGTTTGTTTCTCCATATCCTTAAGTTATTTGCAATTTTTTTATCATTAAGACTTAGAATTGAAGCAGCATATAGTGCAGCATTTTTTGCTCCTGTTTCTCCTATAGCAACAGTTCCCACTGGAATCCCAAAAGGCATTTGAATAATTGATAATAAACTATCTAAGCCTTTTAATGATTTTGTTTCCATAGGAACGCCAATAATAGGCAAGTCTGTAATTGCCGCAACCATTCCAGGCAAATGAGCAGAGCCACCAGCACCAGCAATAATAACTGAAATATTATTTTTTTTAGCAGACTTAGCAAATTCTACTAGTCTCATGGGAGTTCTGTGGGCCGACACGATTTTTACGTTATATTTAATTTTTAATTTTCTTAAGATGTCAGCAGTTTTTTTAAGAGTAGACCAATCTGATTTGCTTCCCATGATTATAGAAACAATAGATTTTTTTTTTGGATTAAAAGACATATTTACTTATAAAATAAGTTAAATTACTTATTAGCTTCTAGTTTTAATTTTGCTTTTTTCAGATTCTCAACTTTTCTATTAGCTTTTTCTACTGCTTTTTGTAGATCGTTTTGAGTACATAAGTTTAAAGCTACAGGATCTTTAGGTGATATATTTGAACTGTTCCAATGTTTTCTGCTTTTAACAGATTCTACAGTATTTTTTGTAGTACTAACAAGTTTTGAAATTTGTCCCTCAGATAATTGTGGGTAATTTTTAATTATCCAAGCAATTGCATCTGGTCTATCCTGTCTCTTTGAGAGAGGTGTATATTTTGGACCAACAACAGTTTTGATTTCATAATCTAATACTTTTTTATTTATCGACAATGACTTATTAGGATCTTTGCTGCATTCTTCGATTTCTTCTCTTGTTAATTGATTTGCAAGTATTGGATTGTAAGCTTTTATTCCAACTGCAACGTCACCATCTGCTATTCCTTTAATTTCGAGTTCATGAAGTTGACAAAAATCTGCTATTTGTTTGAAAGTAAGACTTGTATTCTCCAGCAACCATACCGCCGTAGCTTTTGGCATCAAAGGTTTGTCTAGCATAAATATTTATTTTTTTGGTATTTTAGTTGTAAGATTTTCAAATTTTTTATTAAATTTGCTTATTCTTCCTTTATCAATAACTTTTTGCGAACCGCCTGTCCAAGCAGGATGAGATATTGGATCAATATCTAATTTCATAACGTCGTTTTCTTTTCCCCAAGTAGACAAAGTTTCAAACTGGCTTCCATCAGTCATTACAACTTTTATCTTATGTGTTTTTGGGTGTATTTTTTCTTTCATAATTTTAGAAGAAAGTTTTTATAACAAAATTAGATAAATAGACAACACTTCTTAGTGAATAAAGTCCTTATTTACTAACTTTTTTAATCAAAGATAAATAAAGTATTATTGTTAGAACAAGAATTGTTGAGTTTACATAGAAAGGCATATCTTTACCAAAAAATAAAAATAAAATACCGGCCGTTGGTTGGCCAATAAATCTAGAGATGGATTGAGCAGAATAAGCAGCACCCAAAGCAAATCCTCTTTCATTTTCGGAACATTTTTTAGAAACCAAACTATTCAAACAAGGATTGGTTACACCAATTCCATAACATAAAAAAAATATTGCAACTGGTACTAAATAAATATTAGAGGTTGGAATTAACAAAAAACCAAAGATTAAAAATAAAATTCCACTTTTTATTAATTGAGACTCATTAAAAAATTTTAATAATACTCTTAAAATAAATCCTTGAACTAAAATCTGACTTAAGCCAGCATACAGCATAACTATTCCAACTTCTTTTGGACCCCATGTAAAAGTTTCCTTTATCCAGATCGCAAATATTCCTTCCATTCCAGAGAATCCAAAATAAACTATGAATATAATTAAAAAGAATGGAAGTAATATTTTTTTTTTCATTAATTTAAATTGTAAATAAATTTTACTAAAAGAATTTTTTATTGAAAAATTATTGAAAGATTTCTTAGATTCTTTTAAAAAAAAAGTTACAAATAATAAATTAAAAATATTAATTATACATGCAATCCAGGCAACATTTGCAAGCGTCATAATAGTAAAATTAGATCCAGCAACTAATCCACCAAGCAATGGACCTACTGTAAATCCTAAACCAAAGGCAACACCGAACAAACCCATTCCTTTAGTTCGGTTTTTCTTAGTGGTAATATCTGCGATATAGGCAGTTACTACAGAAACGTTGTTTTTAAATAAACCTGCAATAATTCTTGATAAAAATATCATTAATAAACTTCCGCTAATTGCCAAAATTATATTAGCTAAAATTTCTGCAAAACAATTTAAGATGATAAGTGGTTTTCTACCAAATCTATCTGATAAACTTCCCCAAAACGGAGATGTAAAGAATTGAAAAAATGAAAAGGATCCAAAAATTATTGTTATTAAAAGAATATTTCCACCGTACTCATGAATTAGAAAAGGTAAAGTTGAGATTAAAACTCCGCTAAAAGCAAGAACATCAAGAAATAAAAAAATTAGAATTTTTAACATTTAGGAATTTATGCAAGCAAAGCAATAAGATCTTTATCTATTTTCGAATTTGTAGCTAGCAGATTTCCATCTTCAATATATTTATCTCCGCCTTTAAAATCAGTTACTGTTCCACCTGCTTCTTTAACTATTACAATTCCAGCCGCAACATCCCAGTAATTTAAGTTTCTTTCCCACACCGCATCACACCTTCCACTAGCAAGATATGCAAGATCCAGCGCTGAGCTACCAAATTTCCTAGTTGCAGCAACTCTTCTGCTAACAGATTCATACTCTTTAAAAAATATTTCTTTATTTTTATAAGAAAGAATAGGTCCACCGGTAAGAAGAACGCATTCATCAATATTTTTTCTTGATGAAACGCGAATTCTTGAATTATTTAAATATGCACCTTTCCCTTTTTCTGCATAAAACATTTCATTAGTTATAGGATTAAAGATCATGCCACATATAATTTCTTTATTTTTTTCCAGACCTATTGAAATTGCAAAATAAGGAATGCCGTGTAAAAAATTTGTTGTTCCATCGATTGGATCAATAATCCATCTAAATTCGTTGCTTTTTCCAGATGAGCCACTTTCTTCAGCTAGAAATGAATAATCTGGCCTAGCAAGAGATAGTTCGTTTATAATTATCTTTTCTGTTCTCTTGTCTGAATTTGTAACAAAATCTCCAGGGCCTTTTTTTGATACTTGTAATTTTTCAACTTCACCAAAATCACGAATTAGGAGTTTAGATGCTTTTTTACAAGCCTTCTCCATAATGTTTAGATTTGCCGATAATAAAGGCATTAGCTAACTTTTTTTAAATACTCTTGAGTTTCTGTATCAACGATTATCTTATCACCCTGGTCTATAAATGGGGGAACCATTATTTTAACACCGTTTTGAATAGTTGCTGGTTTAAAAGAGCTGGAAGCAGTTTGTCCTCTGACAACAGAGTCTGTTTCAAGAATTTCATATTCAACAGATCTAGGCAATATAACACTCAATGGTTTTTCTTGATAAAATTCGATAGTAATTTCTAAATTTTCTTTTAATAATTTTTCACAATTTTCAACAAGTGTTTTGTTGATTGAAATTTGTTCGAAATTTTCGCTATCCATAAAAAAAAACTCGTCGTTTGCTGAATATAAAAATTGAAATTTTTTTTCTTCTAGACTTGCTTTTTCAACTGTTTCGTCTGCTCTAAATCTTTCATTTAATTTTGTTCCTTTAGTAATACTTTTAAGCTCTACTTGATTATGTGATCGAAGGTTTCCACGATTTGATGTTTGGTTTTTAAGGCACTTCCAAAGATCATTTTTATATTCAATAATATTGCCAACTCTGATGTCTGATCCTAAAATTTTCATATTTATTCTGAGAACGTATATCTATTTTTTAAACATGTTTACAGCGGTTAATGGATTTTTTATGTCACTTTTCCATATACTGGCCGAACAAGCTATATAATTTGCGCCAGCATTTAATATTTTTTCATAATTTTTTTGATTAACCCCTCCTATAGCAACAATAGGTTTTTTAATATTCTTTTTAGCCCATCTAATTAAACTCAATTTGGCTCTGTACTTTACTTTCTTAGTTTTTGTTGGATAAAAAGCACCAAAAGCTACATAACTTGCTTTATTAGCAAAAGCTTTAGAAGCAAGTATTTTAGAGTTGTGACAAGTTATTCCAATAATTGAATTTTTTTTTAATATTTTTTTTGCAAAGTTAATAGACATGTCTTGCTGACCAAGATGACAGCCGTCAGCATTTAATATTTTTGTAATGTAAGGATCATCATTTATAATAAAATTAACTTTATATTTTCTAGTAAGTTTTATAATTTTTTTCCCGAGTGCAATAATTTTTTCTCTTTTTTGATTCTTAATTCTAAGTTGAAAAAATTTTATAATATTGCTTGTAAAAACAAGCTCTAGTTTTCTAAGAAATATTTTATGATTAGTAATTTTTTCAGGAGAAATTAAGTAAAGAAATTTACTCAATAAATTAGGCCGCTTTTTTTTCTAAATCTAATTTCCACTTACCAATTGAGGCAAGACTATTCATTTCAGATCTTGCATCGAATACAGCTTGCACAGTAGTTTTGTCATTAATATTTTTTGCCCAAGTTTTTAATGCACTTTGCTGAAGTGCTCTTCCGTATGAAAATGTAAATGCAAATTTTGTATCATTAATTTTATTAATAGAATTTAGGTTTTCAGTTGCTTCAAGTTCACTTTGTCCACCTGAAAGAAAAGCTATTCCAGGAACTTCTTTTGGAACATTTCTTTTTATGCAATCAAGGGTTTTTTCAGCAACCTCATTACTTATATTTTTTTTTCCAGATTCAGAACCATTTAATATCATGTTTGGTTTTAACACTATTCCTCTCAAATTTACTTTATGAATAGTTAGTTGGTTAAAGCACTCATTTAATACTGCAGTAGTTACGTCGTAACATTTTTTAATATCATGATTGCCATCCATTAAAACTTCAGGTTCTACAATCGGAACCATGTTTGTTTCTTGAACAATAGCTGCGTATCTAGCTAGAGCGTGTGCGTTTGCAACTATTGAAATTTTTGATGGATAGATATTTGATATATCGTAAACGGCTCTCCATTTAGTAAATCGTGCACCCAATTTATAATATTCAATTAATCTTTCTTTAAGACCATCAAGACCCTCAGTAATTTTTTCATCATTTGATAAAGCAAGTGGCTTAACTCCTTTATCAACTTTAATTCCAGGAATAATTCCTTGGTCACTCAACATTTTTGAAATAGTTTTACCGCTAGAAGAAGTTTGTTTTATTGTTTCGTCAAACAAGATTATTCCACTTATAAAATCTTTAATTTTTTTTGATGTAAAAAGAGCTTCTCGAAAATTTAATCTATTTGCTTCTGTAGAGGGAATTTTTACAGAATCTAATCTTTTAGTCATTGTGCTGTTGCTTTCATCAGCTGCTAAAATTCCTTTACCTTTTTCTACCATTGCAAGAGCAATAGACTCGATGCTATTCATAGAACTAATCTTTTAGTTATTTAAAAATTATTTTTCAAGGACTTTTAGTCCAGGAAGTATTTTTCCTTCAAGCCATTCTAAAAAAGCACCACCTGCAGTTGAGATGTAGCTAAATCCATCTTCAGCTTTTGCTTTCTTGATTGCAGCAGCAGTATCTCCACCGCCAGCTATAGATGTTAATAATTTTTTTTGGGTATTTATTTTAATTAATTTTGCAATTTCGTTACTTCCACTAGCAAAAAAATCTCTTTCAAAAAATCCTAGCGGACCATTCCACAGTAGAGTTTTTGATGAATTAATAATTTTACCAATATTTTTTATAGTATTAGCGCCAATATCAAAAATAATATCATTAGATTCTATTTCGGATAAACTTTTATTTTTTCCAGCTATATTTTCATTAGCTGAAACAATTACATCCTCTGGAATTATTAGTTTGCAGTTATTTTCATGAGCCGCAGAGATGATCTCTTTTATAGTTTCTTCTTTATGTGGCTCAAATAAAGATTTTCCAATCTTAAAATTGTTATATTTTATAAAGTTATTAGCCATTGCTCCGCCAATAATCATAAAGTCTACTTTTTTAATTAAGTTAGAAATTAAATCAATTTTAGTAGATATTTTTGAACCACCAATAATACAAGCTACTGGTCTATTTGATTTATTAAAAATTTTTTCTAAAGAATCTAATTCATTAATAATTGTTTCTCCTGCGTAGGATCTTATAAATTTAGTTATTCCGGTTACAGACGCATGAGCTCGATGAGAGCAAGAAAACGCTTCGTTTATATAAATATCAGCAATACTGGCCAATTGTTTTGCAAATTCAGAGTCATTATTTTCTTCTTCTTTATGAAACCTAATATTTTCAAGAAGAAACAGTTCCTTATTTGATTTTTTTATATTGTCTTTAGTTTCTTTATTTAAATAATTATTTAAGAAGACTATGTCTTTTTTAAAAATATTTTCTAATCTATTTTTGACTTGTTCTAGAGACAATCCTTCATTGCCATATTTTTGAGGTCTTCCTAAATGAGAGCATAAAATAATTTTAGTTTTTCTAGATAGTAGCTTATTAATAATCTCTTTCATTTTAACGATTTTTGTATCGTCAATTACTTTGCCGTCTTTTATTGGAATATTAAAATCTACTTTCAAAAAAATAATTTTATCTTTAATATCTTCATTCCCTGGTAGCGTATTTAGATTATTCATTGATAAACTTGATTATTTATAATTTTTCGTGATTTCAGAGACAATATTTTCAGAAGTAAGACCAAAATGTTTATATATTTGTTTGTATGGAGCGCTTTTCCCAAATGAATTAATCCCAAAAGAAATTCCATTAGAAGTATATTTTTCCCAGCCCATTGTAATCCCAGCTTCGATAGTTACTCTAAAAGAGTTTTTTCCTAAAATTTTATTTTTATATTCTTGAGATTGTTTTTCAAATAGTTCTAAACAAGGCATAGAAACAACTTTCGATTCTATATTTTTTTCATTTAGTTTTTTTTGAACTTCCAAAGCAATTTCTACTTCCGATCCAGTAGCAATTATTGTCAGATTGCAATTGCCTTTTTTTGAATCGCTTAATATGTAACCGCCATATTGAGTTAAGTTTTCTTTAGATTCTTTTTTTCTTACCATTGGCAAATCTTGTCTTGTAAGAGCAAGAACGCTAGGAGAGGAATTAGATTTTAAAGCTAGCTCCCAAGATTCTAAAGTTTCTATGGAGTCAGCTGGTCTAAATACATTTAAATTAGGAATTGATCTTAAACTAAATAGTTGTTCTATTGGTTGATGTGTTGGACCGTCCTCTCCAAGACCAATAGAGTCATGAGTTAATACATATATAACTCTTTGTTTCATTAAAGCAGCCAATCTAATTGAAGGTTTGCAATAATCTGAGAATATTAAAAATGTTCCTCCATAAGGAATGGTACTTTGATCTAGAGCCAAACCATTCATTATTCCACACATACCATGCTCTCTTATTCCATAGTGAATGTATGTTCCGTTAAAATTATTTGCTTTAATTATTTTTTGCGATGATGATTTTGTATTGTTAGAACCAGTTAAATCTGCAGAACCTCCTATTAGCTCTGGAATAAATGTTGTAATTGCTTCAAGGCAGGCTTCTGACGATTTTCTTGTAGCTGTAGGTTTTGAGTTTTCAAAAAACTTATCTTTAATTTGAGCAATTTTCTCATTAAAATTTTTTGGTAAGTTACCAGACTTAATTCTTAAAAGTTCTTCTTTTTTATTTTTTTCTAATTTATCAAAATTCTTTTTCCAATTTTCTTCATGTTTTTTCCCACTAATAATTAATTTTCTCCATTCTTTTAAAATATTTTCAGGTACTTCAAATGGTAGTGATGACCATTTTAATTTCTTTCTAACCAACTCAATTTCAGCGCTTCCCAAAGGGCTTCCATGAACAGATGCAGTATTACTTTTGTTGGGTGAGCCATAACCAATGATAGTTTTACAAGATATAACAGTTGGTTTTTTTGCTGTCTGCGCTTTACTAATAGCCTTTGAAATTTGATTATAGTCATGACCATTAATTTCAATTAAATCCCAATTATAAGAAGCAAATCTTTTTTTATAATCATCAGAAATACTAAGATTTGTATTTCCATCTATAGAAATAGAATTGTTATCAAAAAATAAAATTAAGTTTTTAAGCTTAAGATGTCCGGCAAGACTCATCGCTTCATGACTAATGCCTTCCATTAAACAACCGTCGCCTGCAATAACATAAGTTTTGTGATTACAAATTTTATCACCAAATTTTTCTCTATTAATTTCCTCAGCTAAAGCAAAACCAACAGCATTAGCTATGCCTTGTCCTAAAGGACCAGTGGTAGTTTCTATTCCAGAATCTTTTTCATACTCAGGATGCCCAGCGCAAATAGAATCTAATTGTCTAAAATTTTTAATATTTTCAATATTAATAGTTTTGTAACCAGATAAATATAAAGCAGAATAAAGTAACATCGATCCATGACCTGCTGATAGAACAAATCTATCTCTATTAAACCAAGAAGGATTATGAGGATTAAACTTTAAAAATTCATGAAAAAGAATCGTCGTCACATCAGCCATGCCCATAGGCATACCAGGATGACCAGAATTTGCTTTTTGCACTGCGTCAATTGATAAAAATCTTATTGCATTAGCTAGATCTGAGTAATTATTTTTTGCCATGAAACATAGGTAGACTTGGATTGCAGGAATTATTATTATGTTTAAGATGCAAATTAAACAATTTTTTTCAGTTTAATGAATTTAAAAAATAAAGAAACACAGCTATTCGAAACTTTAACTAAACTAGATTCAATCGCAGATTTAATTAAAAACTCTAAGGAAGAAAGCAGTTATTTAAAAAAATTAAGCTCCCAACTAGAAAAAGAAAAAGAAGAATTGCATCAAAAGTCTAAAAATCTACAGCAAGAAAAAGATGGCATTATTAATGAGTTAAAAGTTTTTGAGCAAAAACTAAATAATCAAGATTCGGGGAATCATGAACTATTAAATAAAATCGATTTAATAGAAAAAGAAAACCAAACCATAAAAGATGAGTTAATTAAAAAAGAAGCCGAGTTAGAAGAGTCCAGATATAAAATTACGGAAACCGAAAATACAAATAAAAATTTGAAAGAAGAGGTAAGTTCTGTTCAAAGTGAATTGCAATCAACAAAAGAACAATTGGAGCAAATATTAAAAAATAAAAAAATGTTTGTAAAAAAAATTGATGAATTAAGCCAAGAGACAGATGCAATGTTAGGAGAATATGAGAAATGGTAAACGTTACTGTTAAATTTAATAATCGAGATTACATCCTCTCTTGCGAAGACGGACAGGAGCAGGAGTTAGAAAAATTATCTCTACATTTAAATGAAAAATTTGAACAACTTAAAAATGATCTTGGAAATATTGGCGAAAGTAAACTCTTATTAATCAGTTCGATCCAAGTTATTGATGAGATGTTCACTATTAAAGAATCTATAGAAAAGCTTAAAAATCAGAACAAAAGTTTACTTGAAAGATTTAAAGAAATTAAAAATTTATCAATTTTATATAAAGAAGATAGAGAAAAAGAAATTAAGAATCTTCAATCAGAGTTGCAAGAACTTAAAAGTAAAATTTCAGACAATGAAAACAATTATTCAGAATCTTTAGAAAAAGTTTCAAACTCAATAAATAATTTTCTAGAAAAGATTAATTAATTTTAATGAAAGAACAGTTAAGGAAGTCTTCTTTTTCCTTAAGAAAGAATAAATATTTTAACCTAAAAGAAAAAAATTTTGGTCCCTTACTTTCAGAGATTGCGAGATATAAAAATAGTACTGTAGGTTCTTATTATTCTATAAATTTTGAATTAGATTTAAAAATTTTAAATACATTATTATTTAAAAAAANAANNNNATTNTNANTANNANTNANNNAT
>KI783336.1:72174-103388 GCA_000510845.1 alpha proteobacterium SCGC AAA028-D10
ANNTCACTCATATCTTTAAAAGTTTTTTACATGAAAGTGATAAAGTTTCAGTAATAGTCGAACAGGTAAATGCTATGCCAGGGCAAGGAGTGACTAGTATGTTTAATTTCGGGCAATCCTTTGGAATTATTAAGGGAATATGTGCGGCATTAAGTTTTCCAATATATTTTGTAAGACCCGCAAAGTGGAAGAAACATTTTAATTTAATCGGATCGGTTAAAGATGCAAGCAGAACAAAAGTAATAGAAATTTATCCAACCATATCTCCAAAGCTGGCCAGGAAAAAAGATTCTAATAAAGCGGATGCTATTTTAATTGGAAAATATTTTATAGATAATTATAAAAACGACAGTTTTCATGGCTAGTGTGTTAAAAAAATTTACCTACCAAACTAAAGTCTATTACGAAGATACCGATGCTGGAGGGATAGTTTATTACGCTAATTATTTAAAGTATTTTGAAAGAGCAAGAACTGAACTTATCTATTCTCTTGGTTATAATCATAAAGAATTAAATAATAAGTTTGATATCAAAATTGTTGTCCATAAATTTAGCATCACTTATAAAAAACCTTTATTTTTTGAAGATAAAATTATCGTTGAGAGCTTTGTAAGAAAAGTATCAAATTTAAGAATTGAGATGGCGCAAAACGTTCTAAGAGATAAAGAAGTTTTGGCTGAGGCGACAGTTGAACTAGTGACTACTGATAATACAGGAAAACCAAAAATAATTCCTGAGGATTTAAACGTAAAATTAAGCTCCTGCATATAACAAAGAACTAGATCTTTGTTGCGAAGACAAATAAATGACAAGTTTTAAAAATACAAAACAATTAAACTAAACAAAAAAAATATATGAATTTTGCAGCAAGTAATTTTTCTTTTTTCACATTATTTTTAAAAGCAGATTTTGTAGTTAAATTTGTAATTATTATTTTAATTGCAGCATCAATTTATTCTTGGGCAATCATAATTGAGAAATATAAATTATTTAAAAAAATTAATGGCTCATCTTCAATATTTGAAGAACAATTTTGGTCCTCAAAGTCAGCTGATAGTTTATACAAGAAATTAGAAGGCTATAATGAAGACCCTATGGCCAATGTATTTAAAGCAGGCATGGATTTTATGATAAAAAATAAATCTAGATCTGCATCAAACCAAGAAAGAGTTTTGCAAGCTTTGAGCGGCTCAATAGATAAAGAGATGGAAGTTGTAGAAAAAAAACTAACCTTTTTAGCAACTGTTGGATCAACAGCTCCTTTTATTGGTTTATTTGGAACTGTATGGGGAATTATGAATTCGTTTCAATCAATTGCTATTTCAAAAAATACAAGTCTTGCAATTGTTGCTCCTGGTATAGCGGAGGCGTTATTTGCAACTGCGTTAGGGTTACTAGCAGCAATACCGGCGGTCGTTGCTTACAATAAGTTTACTAGCGATTCTAGAAAATATTCAACACGTTTAGAAAATTTTAGCCAATCATTTATTTCTATTACATAAATGGCTTTTAAAATTCAGAACAATAGATCTCGAAAACGAGAACCTATGAGTGAGATAAACGTTACGCCGTTTGTAGATGTAATGTTAGTTTTATTAATTATTTTTATGGTCACAGCGCCAATGTTAACCGCTGGTGTCGCTGTTAATTTGCCTGATAGTTCTGCAAACTCATTGCCCGATGATAAAGAGCCATTGACCCTTAGCATTAATGCAAAAGGAGAAACTTTTATTCAAGAAACCCAAGTTGAAACCAGTCAATTAGTTTCTAAAATTCTAGCAATGTCAAAAAATAGAACTGATACTAGAATTTATGTAAGAGGGGACAAGTCAATAGATTATGGAAGAGTTATGGAAGTGATGGGATTGCTTTCTAGAGCTGGTTTTACGAAAGTTGCTTTAATTTCAGGACCACCACTTTCTAAAAGCAAAAAATAATGTCATGCAAAAGAGTCTTAAGATTTCTTTTATAACTCACTTCGTTATTCTTATTATTAGCAGTATAACTTTACCTTTTCTAATGGGAAGAGTGCAGGCACCTTTAGTTATGTCTGTAGATCTTGTTCAAATTGGGGAAAGAACAAATATACCCTACGCTCCCAAAGTTTCTGATGGTGCAAAAACTGATAAAAAAATAAAAGACAGAGTTGTAACCGAACAAGCGCCACCTAAAATTGTACCAAAAGAAAAACCAGATGCCGTGCCTTTGCCAGAAAACATAAAACAAATTAAAGAATTATTAGAAAAAAGACAAAACCCAGTTAAAGTTGAAGACTTAACAAAACAAACTTCAGAATTTGAAAAAAAAGAGATTTTTGACCCCAATAAGATTTCTGCACTTATAGATAAATCTAAAAAAGATAATGCAGAAGCTAATAATAAGCCAAGTTTAGAAGCTACTCAAAGCCAACAAAAAAATGTTGTTACATCCAAACTTACAATAACTCAGGAAGATGCGATTAAAGCCCAAATATTTAAATGCTGGAACATACCTATCGGACTTCCTTATAATGAAAATTTAACAGTCAGAATAAAAATAAAACTTAATCCAGACGGCTCATTAGTAAGTAGTGAGATTTTAGATCAAGCAAGAATGAATACGACTGGACAAACTTATTATAAGATATTAGCAGAGAGTGCATTGAGGGCCGTTAAGCTTTGCAATCCTCTTAAAGTACCATCAACTGGTTATGAAAAGTGGAAAGAAATGCAATTAAATTTTGACGCTAAAGAAATGTTAAAAGGTTAATATGAAATATAAAATTTTTACAATTCTTGCATTATTTTTTATTTTATCAACAAAGTCATTTGCACTTGTTTCAGTAGATATAACAAGGGGAAATTTAGATCCTTTACCAACAGCAATCTCTGATTTTTATTTAGATTCAAAATTAGCTGATAACATAAAAAATTTAAAACTTGAGAGTAAAATTCCTGAATTAATACAAAATAATCTTTCAAGATCAGGTTTATTTTTTGCATTAGAAAAAAAATCGTTTATTCAAAGACCAGAACCAGCTCACAACAAACCAAGATTTGAAGATTGGGCTTTTATAAAAACCCAAGTACTTGTTACTGGAAAAATTTCGTTAGAAAAAGAAGGTAGACTTAGAGTTGAATTTAAATTGTGGGACGTTGTATCAGCAACAGAATTATCAGCTTTAGCTTTTTATACTACGCCTGATAATTGGAGAAGAGTATCTCATATGATCTCAGATAAAATTTACGAAAGATTAACAGGAGAGAAAGGTTATTTTGATTCTAGAATAATTTATGTGTCTGAGACTGGACCAAAAGTAGATAAAAAAAAAAGATTAGCGGTAATGGATCAGGATGGTTATGGAGTAAAATATTTAACACTGGGCAATGAATTAGTTTTAACTCCTAGATTTAGTCCGACAAGTCAGCAGGTAACTTATATGTCCTATTTTAAAAATTTACCTAGAGTTTATTTATTAAACATTGAAACAGGAATTCAAGATTTAGTTGGAGATTTTCCAGGAATGACTTTTGCCCCACGTTTTTCTCCTGATGGAAAAAAAATAATTATGAGTTTTGCGCAGGAAGGTAACTCTGATATTTATACAATGGATATTAAAACAAGAGTTGTTGAGAAATTAACAGATCATCCTTCAATAGATACTTCGCCTTCTTACTCTCCAGACGGTTCTTACATTACATTTAATTCTGACCGTAGTGGCTTCCAACAAATCTACACAATGAAAAGCGATGGCACGAATGTAAAAAGAATATCCTTTGGTGAAGGACTTTATGGAACACCAGTTTGGTCACCAAGAGGTGATTTAATAGCTTTTACTAAATTATATAGGAATAAATTTTATATTGGAGTTATGAGATCTGATGGTTCTGGTGAACGATTATTGACTGAAAACTATTATCAAGAAGCACCATCTTGGGCGCCCAATGGAAGAGTTCTTGTATTTTATAGAGAGACAGCCTCTGATAGCAGCGGAAGAGGAGGTGGTGCAAAATTATGGTCTATTGATTTGACAGGTTATAATGAACGTTTAATTCAAACGCCAACTGATGCTTCAGACCCATCTTGGTCAGGATTATTATCAGGAAAATAAGCAATTAACTTATTAGTTGCATTATTCATTACATTAAAATATCAAGATTATTCAGTAAAATTATAAACAAAGGAATAATAATGTTATTTAAAAATCTAAATAAAGTTGCTCTAGCTCTAGTAATGACTTTATTTTTGGGTGCTTGCGCAACACAACAAGCAACAACAACAACAAAAGGCGACGATGCATATACTGGAACAGAAACAGTTAAATTCTTAGCGGATGGAGTTCCAGATAGAGTGTTTTTCTCAACTAATAAATCAGAATTAACTTCAGCTGCAACAACAACTCTTGGAAAACAAGCTACTTATTTAAAAGCAAATCCGACTTTAAATGTAGTCCTTGAAGGTCATGCAGATGAAAGAGGAACAAGAGAATATAACTTGGCCCTTGGCGAAAGAAGAGCGACAGCTGCTAAAAACTATTTAATCAGCAATGGTGTTGCTGCTAATAGAATTAAAGTTCTTAGTTACGGTAAAGAAAAACCTGCTAATCCAGCATCAAATGTTTTAGCTTGGTCACAAAACCGAAGAACAGTAACAGTTAAAACTAATTAATATTAAAAACTTCATAAAAGACCCTAATGAGAAATTCATTAGGGTCTTTTTTTTGCCATTTAAATTAAATAAAATAAGTGAATATGTTTTTAAATAATAGATTCTTACTACAGATCTTAGTTATCGTATTTTTCGCAAATATTTCTTTTGCGCAACAAGATAAAATGAATGAATTGTTAGATAGATTAGAAAAAATTCAAAAAGATATTCAAACTTTAGAAAAAGCTGTTTATAGCAAGAATGTAGCTCTACCATCGGACAATGTTGTTGTGAATGAGGCTTTAACTAGACAGTTAGCTAAAATTTCAGAGTTAGAAAAACAAATCCAGCAAATGACATCAAAATTTGAAGAAAATAACTACAAACTTCAACAGTTATCCGATCGACTAAATAAAGTTTCAAACGATAGTCAGTTTAGATTTCAGCAATTAGAAAGTAATAAAGCTATTAGTGAAAAGGTTAGCGCTCCTAAAGAAGTGATTTTAGAAAAAGCCCCGATAGTAAAAAAAAATGAAACTAATATTTTAAATTCTGAAGAAGTTAATAAAGAAGAAGAAAATCTTATTCAGGAACAGCCAGTCAAGTCAGAAAATATTAAATTAAAAGAAAAAGTTAATAAAACTAAGACAAAAGTTTTGCCAAAAGTTTCAATCGCAGAACAGTATAAATATGCGACGAATATTATGAAAAGTGGAGATTTTGAAAAAGCAGAAATTGCTTTTAAAGAATTTGTAGATACTCATTCAAAGCATGAACTCGCAGGGAGTGCACAGTTTTGGTATGGAGAAACTTTTTATATTAGACAACTTTATGAAGATGCAGCTGCAGCATTTCTAGACGGTTACCAAAAATATCCTAACAGTCCAAAAGCTTCTGAAAATTTGTTAAAATTAGGTGTAACACTTGCGGAGCTTGGCGAAATTGAACAAGGTTGTAAGATGATCATTAATTTAAAAAAAGCTTATCCTAAGACTGATGCTTCAATCTTACAAAAATCATCTTATGAAAAGAAAAGATTTAACTGTAGTTAGTCTTAAATTATTAGAAGATAAAAAAATAAATCATATTTATTTTCGTTTTAGAGAAAAAATTTCATCTTTTATCGGCAAAGAAAAATTTGCAATTGCAGTATCAGGAGGTAGCGATAGCCTAGCTCTAAGCACGCTTGCAAAGCTTTACTCCTTAGAGAATGGCAATGATTTTGTATCATTAATTATTGATCATAAACTAAGAAAGGAATCTGCTGAAGAAGCAAAGCAGACTTATAAAAGTTTAACACAGAAAAAAATCAAGGCTAAGATTTTAACTTATCAGGGTAAAAAATTTTCATCTAATATTCAAAAGAAAGCAAGAGATCTACGATATGATTTATTTGAAAAATATTGCGCAAAAAGTAAAATCAAATTTCTTATCCTTGCACATCACCAAGACGATTTAATTGAAAATTTTTATATAAGATTAATTAGAGGCAGCGGTATTAAAGGCTTAACTTCATTACAACATATTTTTGAATACAATAAAAATTTTTATCTTTTAAGACCTTTGTTAAATTTAAATAAAGAAGAACTGTTAAGTGTCACAAAAAAATCTTATTCATCATGGATTGAAGATCCTTCAAATAAGAATGACAAATTTTTAAGAGTCAGAATTAGAAAAATGCAGACAAAGTTACAGAAAGAAGGATTTGACCCTAAACGTATTATTAAAACTATTGAAAATCTAAATACTGCAAAAGATTCATTAGATTTTTATATTTTTAAGTCTGAGAAAAAATATTTAAACTTTTATAAAGAAGGTTATGCAACGTTAAAGTCTTCTATTTTTAATAATGAAGCACAAGAAGTAATCTTTAGAGTTATTATCAAAGCAATTCATTTTATCTCAGGAGAATATTATCCACCACGATCAGATAGTTTAAAAAGTTTAATGAAAAATTTATCAACAAAATCTTTTAAATCTTCAACTTTGGGTGGATGTTTAATTGAAAAAAATAAAAATATAATTTCATTTTATAGAGAAGATAGAAATGTTGCAGTCGAAAATTTAAATAAAAAAAAACAAAGAATAAATTGGGATGATCGTTTTTTAGTTTATAAAAATTTTAATAATCAACAACAATTTATTGTTAAAAAATTGGGGTATAATGGAATTGAATATTTAAAAAAAAATAAAGTTAATGAATCTGTAAATAAAATTCCAACTCATGCTAAAAAAACATTACCATCTTTTTGGAATAATAAAGGGGACTTGTTATTTGTTCCTTTTGTTAATTTTAAGAATAAGAAATACAACATTAAAAACGATAGTTTTTCAGTGAGTTTTCTTAGATTTATTTGAGAATAGCACTTGTTTAATCTATAATAATGATTACTTTTAAATTATGAATTTGCGCAATTTAATGATGTGGGGCGTAATCGTTCTGCTCGTTTTAGGCTTATATAATCTTTTCCAAAATCCAGGATCAATCGCTGGAAAAACTGAAATGCCGTTTTCTACTTTTTTAACAGAAGTGGATAAAGGAAACATTGTTTCAGTTGATATTAGAGGTAGCGAAATTTCTGGAAACTTTAGAGACGGCAAGGGTTTCAAAACTTACTCTCCAAATTATCCAAATTTAGTTGAAAAATTATCGGCAAAGGGAGTTGCAATTACTGCAGGTCCTAGAGAAGAAAAGGGACCCTCATTGTGGGGAATAATATTATCATGGTTTCCTATGTTACTGCTTATTGGAGTATGGATATTTTTCATGCGTCAGATGCAAGGTGGCAAAGGTGGAGCTATGGGATTTGGAAGATCAAAAGCAAAATTACTTACAGAAGCTCATGGCAGAGTCACATTCCAAGATGTTGCTGGAGTTGAAGAAGCAAAAGAAGAATTAGAAGAAATTGTTCATTTTTTAAAAGATCCTAGAAAATTTCAAAAATTAGGAGGAAGAATTCCGAAAGGCGCTTTGCTTGTTGGACCTCCAGGAACAGGTAAAACTTTATTAGCAAGAGCAATTGCAGGAGAGGCAAATGTTCCTTTCTTTACAATTTCAGGATCAGATTTTGTTGAGATGTTCGTTGGAGTTGGAGCATCTAGAGTTAGAGATATGTTTGAGCAAGGAAAGAAGAGCGCTCCTTGTATTATATTTATAGATGAGATTGATGCTGTCGGCAGAAGTAGAGGAGCTGGTTTAGGCGGGGGGAACGATGAAAGAGAGCAAACATTAAATCAGTTACTTGTCGAGATGGATGGATTTGAAACTAATGATGGCGTAATTTTAATTGCAGCAACTAACAGACCAGACGTTTTAGATCCCGCTTTATTAAGACCAGGTCGTTTTGACAGGCAAGTTGTCGTATCTAATCCAGATATTATTGGTAGAGAAGCTATCCTAAAGGTGCATCTTAAGAAAATTACAACAGGACCAGATGTAAATCCTAAAGTTATCGCAAGAGGTACACCGGGCTTTTCAGGAGCTGATCTTGCAAATATTGTAAATGAATCTGCATTACTTGCTGCAAGAAAAAATAAAAGAATTGTTACCATGTCTGATCTTGAAGAGGCGAAAGACAAAGTCATGATGGGAGCAGAAAGAAAATCCATGGTTATGACTGAAGAAGAAAAAACATTAACTGCTTACCATGAAGGTGGACATGCAGTTGTTGCTTTGTATGAGCCAACATCAGATCCAATTCATAAAGCAACAATCATTCCAAGAGGTAGGGCTTTAGGAATGGTTATGAGACTGCCAGAAAGAGACCAATTATCTATAACTAGAGAAAAAATGTTTGGTAATATCTCTGTTGCTATGGGAGGTAGAATTGCTGAGGAAATGATATTCGGTTATGACAACGTAACCTCTGGAGCATCCTCTGACATTGAAATGGTAACGAAAATGGCAAAAAATATGGTTACTAGATATGGAATGAGTGATCAATTAGGACCTATTGCATACCAAGAAAATGAAGAAGAAGTATTTTTAGGAAGATCCGTTTCTAGAACACAGAATGTTTCAGAAGAAACTGCTAAGAAAATTGATTTTGAAGTAAAAAAAATAGTTGAGGCTGGTTACGCAAGGGCTAAAAAAATATTAGCAGAGAAAGTTGACGAACTTCATAAAGTTTCAAAAGCTTTATTGACTTACGAAACACTATCAGGTGAAGAAATTAAAAAAATAGTATTCGAAAATGTTTATCCAAAACGTCTATCGGGAAAAGAAGAAGCTAGCACTACAAAGAAAAATCTAGGTAGCGCTTTAGGAGCAATTGGTTTAAAGCCTAATACGCAAAGTTAATCTAACTTTTCTTTCATGAAGAGTATTTATATAAGGCCAACCAATATTGTCTTTGGTCAAAAAGCTAATTATTTTATTCAAGAAGGGACCGCTAAAAGCCTTTGCGGATTAGATGATGTTGGTTTTTTATCAGTAGAGATTTTAAAAAGACAATCTGATGGACATACAGTTGAAGAGTATAGCGTTTTAGAATTAGAAAGATTAGATTTTAGAAATGAAATCGAAAACGATTTAAACAAAATTACTTTAAAAAGAAAAAATATATTTAATTTAAATTTTAAAAACCCCATTTTGATGGGAGTATTAAATGTTACGCCAGACAGTTTTTCTGATGGCGGAAAATACAATACTACTTTTAGAGCAATTGATCATGTTAAGAGTATGATTGATTTTGGAGCTCATATCATTGATGTTGGTGGAGAATCGACAAGACCGGGTGCAAAATCAGTTAATGAGCAAGATGAAATTGCAAGAGTATCTGAGACAATTCAATTGATAAAAAAGAAATATTCAAACCAACTAATTTCACTAGACACAAGAAAGTCTAAAGTAATGCAACACGGCATAAGTTTAGGAGTGGATATGTTAAATGATGTGTCAGCACTAGATTTTGATCAGCAATCATATCAAGTTGTAAAAGATTCAGGAAAACCAATTATTTTAAATCATTCACAAGGCACACCTGAAGATATGCAAAATAATCCAACTTACGAAAATGTATTACTAGATATTTTTGATTATTTTGAAAATAAAATTAAATTTTTAAAAGATAATGGAATTAAGGATGAGCAAATTATTATTGATCCGGGAATTGGTTTTGGAAAAACATTAGAACATAATTTAGAAATTATTTCTAAGATTTCATTATTTCACGGCCTTGGTTATCCGATAATGGTCGGTCCTTCGCGAAAAAGTTTTATAGGTAAAATTATGGGCGAAAAAGATAATCCGCAAAGATTGGGAGGTACAATAGCCTCTGTTTTATATTCATATTTACAAGGTATTCAGCTATTCAGAGTTCATGATATACAAGAAACGAGCGAAGCTCTTAAAGTTTATTCTCATTTTTTAAATAAATAATGAAAAAGTATTTTGGAACTGACGGTATTAGAGGAGAAGTTAATAAAGGCAGTATTACTGGGGAAATGTTTTTTAGATTTGGTCTTGCTGCTGGAACATATTTTTCTAATCAAAATAAACAACGTCACAAAGCAATTATTGCAAAAGACACTCGATTATCAGGCTATATGCTAGAACCCGCTTTAGTCTCAGGACTTATTTCTGCTGGTATGGATGTTTTGTTATTAGGACCATTACCAACAAACGGTCTTGCGATGTTAACAAAATCTATGAAAGCGGATCTTGGAATTATGTTAACAGCGTCACACAATCCTCATACCGATAACGGGTTAAAACTATTTGGACCTGATGGTATGAAACTTTCTGATAAAGTTGAAAAACTAATTGAAAAATTAATAGACGATAAAGTTGAAAAATATTTAGTAAAACCAAACTCATTAGGCAGAGCCAAAAGGTTAGAAGATGCAACTGAAAATTATATAGAAATATTAAAAAATATTTTTCCAAAATCATTTAATTTATCAGGAATAAAAATATTTCTAGATTGTGCAAATGGAGCTTCTTATAAATCGGCGCCAGCTTTACTTAGAGAATTGGGAGCTGAAGTTGTGGCTATTGGAATCAACCCAGATGGATTTAATATTAATAAAAATTGCGGATCAACACATCCAGAGCTTATTCAGCAATCAGTAAAAACTCATAAGGCAGATATTGGTGTAGCATTCGATGGTGATGCCGACAGAGTTATTATGTGTGATGAAAAAGGAGAAATTATTGATGGCGATCAAATTATTGGGATGATTGCAAAAAATTGGAAAAAGAAAAAGATTTTAAAAGGAGGTGTAGTTGGAACATTAATGACTAATTTAGGATTAGAGAATTATTTTAAAACTAATAATATTAAATTTCATAGAGCAGATGTAGGAGATAGATATGTTAAAGAAAAAATGAATAGTTTAAAATATAATTTAGGAGGAGAACAGTCAGGACACATTATCCTTGGAAACCTTGCAACTACAGGAGATGGACTATTAGTTGCTTTAGAAGTTTTAAATTCCTTAAAAAATAATGGTAAAGCAAGTAAAGTATTTTCAGTATTTAAAAAAATTCCTCAAGTTTTAGAAAATATTAAAGTTAAGAATAAAAATATTGTTGAAAATAAATCTCTGAAAGCAAGAATTGATCAGATTGATAAAAGTTTAAAACAAGAAGGTAGATTGCTAGTTAGAAAATCAGGAACCGAAAATTTTGTTAGAATAATGGTTGAAAGCTCAGATAAGAAATTAATCAAAGACACTTTGGGCGAAGTTAAAAAACTAATACTTAATTACGCCTAACATTGAAACTAAAGTCTAAATTATTAATTATTGCAGGTTCAGATTCTAGTGGTGGAGCTGGTATTCAAGCAGATATTAAAACAGCAACATCACTTGGTGTTTATGCAATGACAGCAATAACTGCGATTACCGCTCAAAATACCACAGGAGTAAAATCAATTGTTCCTGTTTCGCCAAAAGAAATTTTTAATCAAATTTCATTTTCGGTTCAGGATATTAAACCAAATTCTGTAAAAATTGGGATGCTGCAAAATGTGGGCGTTATCAAAGAAGTTATAAAGGCTATAAAGAAATATAAATTAAAAAATATTATAATCGATCCTGTGATGGTTGCTAAAGGAGGTCACAGATTAATCAGCAATAGTTCTATTAATTATTTAAGAAAAAAATTGCTTCCTTATGCATTATTAGTAACACCAAATATTCCGGAAGCTGAAACTTTGATTAAAAAAAGGATTCAAACCTTAGAAGATGTAATTAAAGCTGGAAAAGAAATTCTAAAATTTGGACCTAAGTTTGTTCTTATAAAAGGAGGTCATACTAATAAATCTTTTATTGAAGATGTATTGATTTCCAAAAAAAATATTAAAATTTTTAAAAATAAGAAAATTAAAACTAAAAATACACATGGCACAGGCTGTACTTTATCTAGTGCAATCGCTTCTTTTATTTCCAAAAATTACAATATGAACGAATCGTGCAAACGATCTATTCAATATGTTCATAAAGCAATTTTACTAAATCCAAAATTTGGAAGAGGGCACGGGCCAATTAATCATATGGCTTTATTAAATTAAATAATTTAAATCTTTATAGAGATCTAAAAAAATTTACTTATGACAAACGTTGTAGTTGTAGGCTCTCAGTGGGGTGATGAGGGCAAAGGGAAGATTGTGGATTGGCTTTCAGAGCAAGCCGATGTCGTTATTAGATTCCAAGGTGGGCATAATGCAGGTCACACATTAGTTATTAACGGAAAAGTTTTTAAATTAAAATTGCTTCCATCAGGAATAGTTAGAGGGGACAAGATTTCAATTATTGGAAATGGTGTTGTTATCGACCCTTGGGCGTTGTTAGAAGAAATTGAAGAAATTAAAAAAAAAGGCGTGGATGTTAATGAAAATAATTTAATTATTTCTGATACCGCAACTTTAATACTCCCTTTCCATAAAGAAATGGATGAGATCAGAGAAGATGCGGCCAAATCTAAAATTGGAACTACAAGAAGAGGAATAGGACCTGCTTATGAAGATAAGATTGGCAGACGTTCTATTCGAGTTATGGATTTGCGCTCAAAAACAAATTTAGAGCAAAGATTAGAAGTTATTTTAGAACATCATAATGCAATAAGAAAAGGATTAAAAAAGAAAATATATAAATCAGATGAATTAATTAATGAATTATTAAAGATTGCACCGCAGATATTAAAATTTTCTCAGCCAGTTTGGAAAAAAATAGCTGAATATCAAAAGTTAAATAAAAAAATATTATTTGAAGGTGCACAAGGAATATTACTTGATGTAGATCATGGGACTTATCCTTATGTCACTTCATCAAATACGGTTGCTGGTACAGCATCCGTTGGTACAGGATGCGGTCCAAAAACAATTGATTATGTTCTTGGAATTACCAAGGCTTATACAACGAGAGTAGGGGAAGGTCCTTTTCCAACTGAGCTTAAAGATGCAACTGGTGAATTAATTGGTCAAAGAGGTCATGAGTTTGGAACTGTCACTAACAGAAAAAGAAGATGCGGTTGGTTTGATGGAGTTCTTGTAAAGCAATCAGCTACTATTTCAGGAATTACTGGCATAGCACTAACTAAGTTAGATGTTCTTGATACATTGGATGAAATTAAATTTTGCGTTGGTTACAAATTAAGAGGTAAAGAATTTGATTTTTTTCCAAGTGCATCAGAAGACCAATTTGCAGTAGAGCCTATTTATAAAACTTATGAAGGATGGTTGTCTGAGACAAAAGGAATAAGAAATTATAAAGATCTACCAGATAAAGCTAAAATCTACATTGCTGCCATTGAAGATTTTGTGGGCGTTAAGATTGCAAGCATTTCAACAAGTCCCGAAAGAGACGACACGATTTTTGTTGAAGACCCTTTTAATGCGTAATGAAAGGTTTTGTTTTGATATTCTCTAACATTGCTTTTTGAACTTTTTCAAAAGCTCTATTTTCGATTTGTCTTACTCTTTCTCTGCTTATTTTATATTTTTGACTAAGCTCTTCTAAAGTTTTTGGCTCATCAATAAGTTTTCTGTCATATAAAATTTCTTTTTCTCTTTCATCTAAAACTTTTAAAGCTGTTTGTAATAATGCATGTTTTTGATCTAATTCTTGACGTTGAGAAATCAATAGTTCCTGATCAGCATTTTCATCGACAATCCAATCTTGCCACTGACCACTTTGCTCTTCATCTGAAATTTTAGCATTTAAAGACTGTTCTTGACCTGCCATTCGTCTGTTCATTGAAATAACTTCATCTTCATTAACATCTAGTCGTTTTGCTATTTCTTTAACATGAGCAGCAGTCATGTCACCACTTTCAATAGCAAAAATTTGGTTTTTTAATTTTCTAAGATTAAAAAATAATTTTTTTTGCGCAGCAGTTGTTCCAATTTTTACCAAACTCCATGATCTTAAAATATATTCTTGGATAGAAGCTTTAATCCACCACATTGCATATGTTGCAAGCCTAAATCCTCTTTCAGGGTCAAATTTTTTAACAGCTTGCATTAAACCAATGTTTCCTTCAGATATTAATTCTCCAACAGGTAAGCCGTAGCCTCTGTATCCCATCGCAATTTTTGCAACTAATCTTAAATGACTTGTAACTAAGGTGTGAGCTGACTCTCTGTCTCCTTTTTCACGCCAATTTTTTGCAAGCGTATATTCTTGCGCAGGCTCTAACATTGGAAATTTTCTAATTTTTAATAAATAAGAATTTAAACTTCCTTCAGGTGTAAGTGTCGGAAGATTAGAATTTTTTTCAATTTTTTCCATAGTATTTATGTGGGTATTATAACTATTATAACAAGATATTAAAACTTAAGTTTTTTTATTGTTTTTAGTAGATTTTCAAAATCTTTTGGTTTTTCGCATTCAAATTCTATTTCTTTCTTTGTAGTTGGATGAATAAATCCAATAGATTTTGCGTGCAACGCTTGTCTTTTAAATCCTTCTAATAGTTCTTTAAATTTAGGATCAATATCTCTAATAAATTTATTTTGTTTTCCATAAATTTGATCACCAATAATAGGATTGCCGTGAGATGAAAGATGAACTCGGATTTGATGAGTTCTTCCTGTCTCTAGTCTGCATTCAAGAAAGCTCATATCAGGAATTTTTTTACCTGTGAAAAACTCTATAGTTTTGTAATTTGTGACAGCATCTTTTCCTCTAGAGGTATTGATGCTCATTTTTTTTCTATTAAATTTACTTCTGCCAATCATAGAAGAAATTTGCCCAGAACTTGGTTTCATTCTTCCGTAAACAAGAACTTCATAAACTCGTTTAATGGTATGTTCTGCAAACTGTTTTGATAAAAAAATATGAGAGTTGTCATTTTTTGCAACCACTAACAGACCGCTAGTTCCTTTATCAATTCTGTGAACTATACCCGGTCTTAATTCTCCACCAATGGTTGAAAGTTTATTTTTACAATGAAACATTAGAGCATTTACTAAAGTGTTATCAAAGTTTCCCGCACCAGGATGAACAACCATCTCAGGAGATTTGTTAACAATTAATAAATCATCATCCTCGTAACGAATATCTAGTTTAATATCTTTTGCTGAAATATTAACTTCTTTAGGCTCAGGTATTGAAACTTCTACAATATCAGAAGATCTTATTTTAATAGAAGGTTGAGTTATTTGAATTTTATTAATTTTAACAAAACCTTCATTAATAATATTTTTAATTCTTGTTCTGCTAATTTCTGGGATTAGAACAGCCAAAGCAGAATCTAAACGTGTATTATTTTTCTCTTCTGTTATTTCAAATTTATATTCGTTGGTAGACATGATTAGTAATTTTGGTGGTCTTGCTAGGACTTGAACCTAGAACTCTAGTTTCGAAGACTAGGATGATATCCATTTCACTACAAGACCGTGAGGGGAGTAGTACTATTTATTTTGTAAATTTTAAATAAAGATTTTAATAGTTCAAAGAAGAGCGCTTAATTAGCTACCATTAAACTCAAATTTTTATTGCGGTTCCTTTAAGCCATTCAGACTTTTGATTTTTGTAATATTCTTTTTTCCAAATAGGTGCTCTCATTTTTATTTGCTCAATAAGATATCTAGATAATTGGTAGGCCTCAGATCTGTGCTTGCAAGATACTGCAATTATAATCGAGGGTTTTCCTAACGGCACGTATCCTTTGGCATGTTCAATAAAAACTTTTGCTTTTTTTAACTTAAATTTTTTTATTCCCTCAGTGTAAATTTTTTTAAATGTTTTAATCACTAATCTATCGAATGCATCATAGGTAACGCCGGTGACGTTTTTATTATTGTTATTTTTTCTAATGTTTCCTACAAAAAAAATACTAGCTCCTGCGTCAAAATCTTTGATAAATTTTTCTGCTCTTAATAAACTAATTATTTTTTTTGTTTTTTTTGGATCAATAATTGCAGCGTGAAACATTAACCTCCTCCAATAGGTGGAATAATTGAAATCATTTTGTCTTTATTTAAGACGTAGGAATCATTGACTATTTCATCACGCTCTGAACAAAAAGCGGATTTTTTAACAAGATCTTTATAAGCTTTATTACCTGAATATTTTTCTTCTATAATTTCAATTAATTTATTTCTTATATTTTTAACTTTTGCGTTTTTAGTAAAATTAATTTGCAAAACGGAAGAGCGAAAAATATCCTTACAATTACCAAATAATTTTATTTTGATTTTCATTCTTATAACAACTTCACTTAAGTCTTGTTAAAATAAATCCTGTAAAAATTCTGGCAAGCCATTAGGATTTACCCAGGTTCCTGATTTTCCACCCTGTTTAATTAATAAACGAATTCCATCAATTTTAAGATCGGGATTAACAATTTTACACAAATCGTAAATTGTAACTAACGCTGCATTAACACCCATTATTGCTTCCATCTCAACGCCAGTTTTTGCAAATGCAGCCACAACACAATAAGCATCCAATGAATAATCGTCAGCGTTTTGAATAATTTTCGTCGAACTGTAGTCAACGCTCAGCGGATGACAAAGAGGAATAATCTCACTAGTTTTTTTTACACCAAGCAATGAAGCAACTTCCGCTAAAGAGATTGGATCTCCTTTTGGCATTTGTTTGTTTTGAATTAATTTAAAAGTTTTTTCACCAACATAAATTTTACCCATGGCCAAAGCTTTTCGGTGTGTATTTTGTTTTTGCGACACATCCACCATATGAAAATTATTACTTGTAAAAATTTCTTTCGCCCAATCTTTTAAAATACTTGTGTCTATAACTTTAAGATTTTTCATTATCCTCCAATAGATGCTAGATGCGGAGTAATTCCGGTGTTACCTAATTCTAAATAATGTGACTCTTTTTTGAAATTTAATTGAGCGTTAATTAAATCTTTAAGTTGAGGAATTTGCTCATCATTCTGCAGTAGTGCTCTAAGCGATATCCCCGTATCTCCAAACAAACATAATCTTAGATCTCCTTGAGCTGTAATTCTTAAACGATTACAGCTTTTACAAAAATCTTTCGAATATGGAGCTATGATTCCAAATTTTCCTCTAAAATCTTTATGGATATAATTTTTAGAAGGGCCGGAATCAAAACCTGCAGTTTGATGGATCCATTCTTTTTTTAATAAATAGTCTCTAAATACATTGGCAGAGACATGATATTTTTTAAAATAATCTAAATTATCTCCTGTTTGCATTAGCTCTATGTAACGAAAGTCCACATAGTTAGATTTTATAAATTGTTGCCAATTGTTAAAATCTTCCTCACTATCATTTACACCCTTAAGTAAAACTGCATTAATTTTTATTTTTTTAAAATTATTTTCTTGTAAAAGTTTAAGACCAGCTAAAATATCTTCAAGCTTGTCCATCCCGGTGATAAACTTAAATTTTTCTCTATCTAGACTGTCGATGCTAATATTAATTCCATCAATTTTTTGCTCCATTAAAGGTTTTGCAATTTGTTTTAAATTGTAACCATTTGTTGTCATTAGTACTTTTTTAATTCCGGGAAGAGATTTTAAATTTTTAACTATATCTATAAAGTCTTTTCGAACGGTAGGCTCACCACCTGTTAATCTAATTTTACAAACACCAAGCTCCGATAAGGCAATTCCAATTCTTCTAATTTCATCTATTGTTAAAAAAGTTTTTTTATTGTCTGGCTTTTTGTAACCATCAGGCAAGCAGTAACCACATTTAAAATTACAAACGTCAGTAATTGAAATTCTAAAATAAGGAAAAGTTCTGCCAAAATTATCCTTTAAATGAACCATATATTAGAGACTACAATCTATAATAATAAGATAGTCAAAAGATTTTTTATTCAACTAAAAAGTGAAACATAATTGTATTAAAAGGCATATACTTTTTCTTATTAACCTAGCTTTGAGTCTCTAAATTATGAAAAAAATTGCAAGCTCCAATAGAAGATCTTTTTTAACAAGTTCAGCAGCTATTGCAGGTGTAGCGGCTATTTCATCTATTTCAAATTTTAATATTAATATTGCAAAAGCAGATCATACTAGTCCCACTCCTAAGGCGACTCCAGAATATATCAAGTGGAAGAATCGAAACGCATTAATTATTCATTCTGAGGGAACAATTGAAACTCACCGGGATATGATCGGGAATGGAATTATTACTCCAATTGAAAATGTGTACATTAGAAATAATGTAAACTCTTTAAATGATCAACAAATAGGAAATAGACCTGATTGGAAATTAGAAGTTCAGGGAGTTCAAAAACCAACAACATTCACATTAGCTGAGCTACAAAAAATGCCTCTGAAGATTACACCGATGGTTCTTCAATGCTCAGGAAATGGTCGTAAATTTTTTGCTCATGGTCCAAGTGGAACTAAGTGGGATACAGGTAGCGCAGCTTGTGTTATTTTTTCAGGAGTTTCAGTTAAGTATTTAGCAGAACTTTGCGGAGGACTTACTGCAGGAGCTAAATTTATAACAGGAACAGGTGCCGATGTACCAAAAGGAATTGATCCTAAAGAAGGGGCTGTTGAAAGATCAGTTCCAATTTCAACTTATGAAGATTGCTTATTAGCATGGGAAGTTAATGGAGTTCCAATTCAAAATGCACACGGTGGTCCGCTTAGATTGGTTGTGCCTGGATATTATGGAATAAATAATATCAAACATGTTAATAAATTAGTCTTTGCAGATAAAGAGTCTGATTTTAAAATGATGTCCACTCGCTACCGAGTTTATAAAATTGGCAATAAAGCAACTGCTAATGACGGTACGTGCTGGGAGATGAACGTAAAAAGTTGGATTACTACACCACTTACTACAGCAAAAACTGGCAAAGTTGTATTTACAGGCGTTGCATTTAGCAATGGTACTCCTTTAAAAGGAGTAGCTTTATCTTTTGATGAAGGAAAAAATTGGAAGGCTGCAAAATTTGTAGGCCCTAATCTTGGAAAGTTTGCTTGGAGACAATTTCAATTTGAGGCAAATTTAGAAAAAGGCAACTACACAGTTGCATCTCGAGCAACTGATGAAAAAGGATCACAACCTAAGTTAAGATTTGAAAACAATGAAGGTTATTCTCATAATGGTTGGTTGGATCATAGTGTTAAAATTACAGTTGCATAATTTTTTAACTAAATTTAAGAAAATTTTTTTTAATTTTCTTCTAATATATTTTTTTTTGCAATTAAGTGTAAAGGCCAACCAAGACAAAATGATCTTAGGCCTTAAAATTTTTAATGAAAATGGAAACTGTGCAAGTTGTCATCAATTGGCTAAAGCAAAATCTGTAGGCGATATAGGTCCTAGTTTAGATGATTTAAAACCAACCCAAGCTCAAGTGAAACAAGCTGTAACAAATGGAATTGGGATTATGCCTGCATTTGGTAACGATAAAATATTAACACCACAAGAAATTGAGGCTGTGTCTTTTTATGTTGAAAAAGTTGCAGGAAACTAAAAAAATATTTTTAGACCTAAGCGTATTGCTACAAAGAGAACTAAAACTGAAGTTAAAATCGCAAGAATGTGAGATTTTAATATTTTTATATTAAGAAAATTTCCAAGTTGACCTCCTAAAAGAACTGTTAAAAATAAGTAAAGATAAGGCTGCAGTTCTAAAAAATTATCTAATTTTTGTATTTGTCCTAAAAATCCTGCGATAGAATTTATCAAAATAAATAAAGATGCAGCCACAACAATCTGCTTAGGTTGAGCAGCTTTTAAATTAAATAAAATAGGGGAAAGCAAAATTCCTCCGCCAATACCCACAATGCCAGATATCAACCCAATGCCAGCGCCGATTAAAATAGCCATAAAGAAAGGAATTTTTTTTATAATTTGTTTTTTTAATTGATATTGGTTTGCTTGTAGAAACAGCAAAACACCACTTGTCATTAAGCAAAAAAACAATAAAATTTGAAAAAATTCTTTTGTAATCTGAAATGTTCCACCAATATAAGCCAAAGGTATGGAGCCTAAAAAATAAGGAGTTAAAAATTTTATATTTAAATTTCCGGCTCTCACATAATTAAAGCAATTTCCGGCTACAACAATAATATTACAAATCAATGCTATTATTGGAATGTATAAATACTCAATATCAAAAATAGTTAATAATGCTAAATAAGAAGTTCCCCCACCAAATCCAACGCTTGCATAAATAGTTGCGATGCTAAAAAAAAGTATAGGTAGCATATTTTTAATCTATATGTTTTAATATGATAAATTTATGAAAACCGATAGTACAAAAAAATTTATCCCTGTTAACATTGCTGTATTAACTATCTCTGATACTAGAGACGAATCTACTGACACTTCAGGTAATATTTTAGTAAATAAAATTAAAGAATTGGGTCATGCTGTTGTTAGTAAGAAAATTTTAAGAGATGATAAAGAGCAAATTAAAAAAACAATTCTTGCATGGTGTGATGAAGCTGTTGATATAATTATTAGTACGGGCGGCACAGGTTTAACAGGTCGGGATATAACGATTGAAGCTTTAGATGAAATTAAAGACAAAGATATTCCAGGATTTGGAGAAATATTTAGAATGCTCAGTTATAAAACAATTGGAACTTCAACTATTCAATCACGAGCACAAGGGATTATATGCAAAGGAAAATATATATTTGCTTTACCAGGATCTTCTGGTGCAGTAACGGATGCTTGGGAAGGAATTTTAAAATTTCAATTAGACTCTCGTTTTCAGCCTTGTAATTTCATCAATATTATTCCACGTCTCAAAGAAAAGTAATATTAAATTGTATTTGGGTGGTCAGGGAAAAAACAATCAATCATATCTCCTTTTTTAAAGCTTTGTTTTCCTGCTGGAAAAACAGCCCAAATATTTGACCGAGCAAAAGGTTTTATTTTAAATGACTCTTGTCCTTTTAAAGCTTCAAGATGAAGTGTGCCTGAATTTGAGGTATTTAATTTAGCTTTGACGAAATGCGTCATGTGTTTCTTTTTAATATAGTTATTTTTTAAAACTGCTTTAATTGGTTTTTCAGGTTCCACTCCTAAAATATTTAGTAGATATGGATTTACAAAAAATCTATAGCAAGCAGCTGTTGAAATAGGATTGCCTGGAAGCCCAAAGAGCACTTTGTGCCTCCCTTTAATCTTTGCAAATAACACAGGCTTTCCAGGTTTAATTTCTACCCCTTTAAAGTAATTTGAAAGTTTAAAAGTTTTAATAATACTTGGAATAAAATCAAATTTACCTGCTGAAATTGCCCCTGAGGTAATAATTATATCTATCTTAGATCTTAACATTTTTTTTATTTGGTTTTTAAAAATCAATGAATGATTATCTCTTAAAATCCCGCCATTAACAAAATTAAATAAGAAATTCTCATTTAACGATTTGATATAAGGACCATTTGAATTTCTAACTTTCCACGCAGGAATATTTTCACTATTTGAGATTTCATTACCGGTTGAAAAAAATAATACGTTTGGTTTTTTTTTAACTTTAATCTTTTTAATTCCTAAGGTTTTTAAAGCTAAAATATGATTTGAGTGAATAATTACACCTTTTTTTATAATAACATCATTTTTTTTATAATCAGATCCTAAAAATCTAACGTGTTGATGTTTGTTAACTTTTTCTTCTTTCTTTAAGTCTTTTGAAATAACTATAAACTTTTTCAAGTTCTTGATTTAAATCACCTCTTGATAGTTTTCTTGAATACGCTCCAGCAATAATATTTTCTTCAACCGTTAAATGTCCAAAACATCTTCTACCTTCAAGAACCTGTACCATTCCAAGCTTAACCATTTCTGAAGGAGTTTGATCTTTAACTGCATTACCCTCGTAATCAATTGAACCTTTTGTAACTTTGCCTCTTTCAGAAGCAAGCATCGTAGATATTGATTTTAGTGTTGTGCTTTTTCCTGCCCCGTTTGCTCCTAGTAGGGCTACAATTTTTCCTCGTGGTACTGTAAGAGAAACATTATGAAGTGCTAATATGACGTTATCATAGACTACCTCTATGTTTTTAACTTCTAATATATTCGTAGAATCTTTCCCCATTAAAATTCTATATTATTTTTTCTCGTGCAATCTAGATATTAAAATAGGGAGTGTAAACTGTTTTCAATACTCAAAATAATTTACACTCCCAAAATTAACTTATTGATTTAAGTGCTACACTTTTTAGGTGTAATTTTATTTTCCTCAGCATACTTAGCGGCAGATTCTACGATCTGAGCTCTTATAGCTTTTGGATCGTTAGGACCTGTCCAGTCCTTAACTTTCTTGAAGGCTTGAGCTTTGCCGTCCCATTGCATTAAAGCAAATTTACCTGCACCTTCATGCTGTGAACAAGAAAGAGCAAAGGAAGCTAACATACCCTCGATACCAAGTTCTTTCATTCTAGCATCGGTCAAGTTTATGGCTTCGTATCCAGCTCTAAACTCTTCGCTAGTAACTGCTTTTCCAACTTTATTGTGCATTTTTTGGGCATTTCTCATCGCTTCAGTCCACATAATAGCAGCGCCTAAACCTCTATTATAATATGCGGTACCAACTCGTTTCGGATCAGCCATATTACCTTTTCCGGCTTTGTAAACTTTTTCCTGAATATTCTTAATTAAAGGATAGTTTTTTCCAGGAAGCGCATTTGAAACAACGTAAGTTCCATTAGCAGAATCTCCAGCAGGAATCATATCCTCTTCAGCTCCACCGAAAGTAACGTACATCATTTTTGTTCTTGGGAAATTAATTCTAGCAGCATTTGTCATAGCTGTTGAATTCATTCCAGAACCTGCACCCCAAAAAGTCACCCAATCAGGTTTTTCTTGTCTAACTTGTAACCACTGAGATTGTTGTTCTAATCCTGGAGGAGCTACAGCGATTTCAACCAATGTAAATCCCCATTCTTTAGCAAGTCTTCTCATAGTAGGAAGTGGTTCACGTCCAAATGCAGTATCGATATGCATATGAACTATTTTTTTTCCCTTTAATTTTTCTGGACCACCACCATCAAGTTCAGCCATCCATCTTAGTTTAACTGCGATTTGCGACCAATAACTACTTGCAGCATTAAACACCCAAGGCCAAACTGTACCGTCAGCGGCATCTGTTCTTCCGTAACCGTACTGAGCTAAAACAACTTTGTCTTCTGCCATACGATTAATAACTGCGTAAGCACCAGGAGTTCCTAGTGTGTCAAATACTACCATCTTCTGACCGTCTTTTGTCATAAGTCTTTGATAGCACTCTACAGTTTTTGCTGCGTTATATTCTGTTTCGCACTCTTGCCACGTCAACATAACTCCATTTACGCCACCAGTAGCATTGACATAATTCATATAGTCAATTTGAGCGCCGTAGTATCCTGTACCCATTGCTGAGTAAGGACCTACTCTGCTACTTGGTATAGGAAAATATTGCGTCTCTTTAGTTTGCGCAAATAAATTTGCCGGCAATACTATTGTTGTAAGAAAAACTGCTGCGCTTAATGCAGAAGTAATTTTCTTAATGTATTTATTAACCATTAATTGCTCCCCTTGTTTTTATTTTCAAAAATTATAACCATTTAAAAATCTACATACAAATAATTAATAAGTTCAATAAACCATTAAATACAATGAATTGTTCGTATGTATTGCAACTAAAAGGGGAACTTATTAAATAACAAAAGCAATTATGAATTCATGATAATAATTTTAAAAATATGATTAATATAATTAAAGAAAATTTTAAAAGAGCTTTAGTTGCAAAAATATTTTCAATCATCACAATTGGCACTCTTTCTTTTTTAAGTTTTAAAACTCAGTACGGTTTATTTCTTGTTGGCTCTTTTGGAGCCTCTATGGTGTTAGTTTTTGGTTATCCTGAAAGCCCCTTTGCTCAACCAAAAAACGTTTTTTTTGGCCATTTTATCACTTCATTAGTGGGTGTATTAGCTTTAAACTTTTTTTCTATAGAACAACATTATTTGTTTTTGCAGATTGCTGTCGCTGTCGGACTTGGAATATTTTTAATGATATTATTAGGCGTCACACACCCTCCTGCGGGAGGCAACCCAATATTTATAATACTTGGTGGAGCTACTTACCAATTTTTATTAAACCCTATTATTTTAGGATCTATAATAATTATAGTTTACGCAATTATTTTAAATAGATTTATTTTAAAAAAAAACTATCCCATTAACTGGAAAAAATAACTGTAGTTATTGAGTTATAATTATTTAACTTGAACTTGATATTTGTTTTCTTTTTCTTTTTCTTTTGGTTCAAAACGATTTGAAATCTTTTTAATTTCTACTGAAGAAACTTTGTATTCTGCACACATAGTTTCTTCATCTTTACCATGGCCAGTCACCATATTAACCATGTGTTCTGGGAAGTGAAAAGTTGTAAAGACAACGCCTTGTTTTACTTTATCTGTTACTTCTACTTTAAGATCAACTTTGCCTCTCCCAGAATATAACCTTCCAAAATCTCCAGTGATTAAATCTCTTTGAGCCGCATCTTTTGGATGAATTAGAAGAATATCTTCATCCATAAGTTCAATATTGTTCGTTCTTCTAGTCATGGTACCGCAATTATAATGTTGTAACGCACGACTTGTTGTTAATATTAATGGATATTCTTTTTGATTATTTGTTATCTCAGCAGACTCTTTCCAATCAAAGTTTTTGAGCTGACCTTTTCCAAGTTTGAAAGTTTCTTTATATAAAATTTTAGTGTCTGTTCCATCTGCTTCCACAGGCCATTGCAAACCAAATTCACCAAGTCTTTCTCTAGTAACCCCTTTAAAGAAAGGAACTACATCGGCAATTTCTTTTAACACTAGATCTGCATCATAGTTAGGTTGATCGAATCCTAATTTTTGCATCATTTGTGTTACAATAACTGCATCCGTCTTCGTTCCTGTTAAAGGAGGAGCCGCTCTATTTACTCTTTGAATTCTTCTTTCTGTATTTGTAAAAGTTCCATCTTTTTCTAAAAAAGTAGTTCCTGGCAATACAACTGTTGCAAGTTTTGCAGTTTCGCTCATAAATATTTCTTGAACAACTAATAATTCCAATGAGTTCATAGCTTTAATAACATGAGAACTATCAGGGTCTGTTTGAACAATATCTTCGCCTATAATCCAAACTGCTTTTAAATCTTTTTTAATTGCAGCGTCAAACATTTCAGGAATTTTCAAGCCAGGTTTAGTAGGATGAGTAACTCCGTATTTTTCGCTGTAATATTTTTGATTTTTTTCTTCTGCAACATTGAAGTAGCCAGCTCCTTGATGTGGTTGACATCCCATGTCAGCAGCGCCTTGAACGTTATTTTGACCTCTAAGTGGATTTACTCCAACGCCTTTTCTTCCAATATTTCCTGTAATCATTGCAAGATCAGCAATTAACATTACTGTTTTTGAACCTTGTTCATGTTCTGTAACCCCCAAGCCATGAAATTCCATAGAATTTTTTGCAGTGGCATAAGCAATAGCTGCTTGTTTAACCATTTCTTTATCTACTCCTGCAATTTTTGCTAACTGATCAACGTCTTGTCTTTCAATTTCTTTAATGAATTTTTCAAAGCCTTCGGTTCTGTCTCTAACAAAGTCTACATTATGTAATTTAGCTTTAATAATAAAATGAAGCATCATGTTTAGGACTGCCACATTCGTTCCAGGTCTTAATTTTATGTGATAATCTGCAAGCTTAGCAATTTCAGTAGTTACAGGATCTAGGACAATTAATTTTTTACCTTTCATTACTTGCTGTTTAATTTTAGCTCCAGTTACAGGGTGAGCAGTAGTTGGATTTGCGCCGATCACCAAAAATAAATCTGCGTGATAAATATCGTCTGTTGAGTTAGTTGCAGCACCCATTCCAAATGTCTGTTGCATACCCCATGCTGTTGGTGAGTGACAAATTCGTGCACAACAATCAACGCTGTTAGTACCAACAACAGCCCTAATCATTTTTTGGAATAAATAATTTTCTTCATTAGTACATCTTGCAGAAGAAATTCCAGCAATTGCATCTGGGCCGTGATCTTTAATAATTCGATTTAATTCATTTTTAATAAAATCATAAGCTTCATCCCAAGTAGCTTTTTCAAATTTTCCATTTCTTTTTATTAGTGGGGTTCTTAATCTGTCTGGATGATCATAAAAACCAAAAGCATATCTACCTTTAACGCACGTGTGGCCGGCGTTGACTTTTGTTTCTTTAGGAGTATCGATTGACACTACTTTGTTATCTTTAATAGAAGCTTCAAGGTTGCATCCAACACCGCAATACGAGCAAGTCGTTCTAACTTTTTTATCTACATCAGCTGACTTAGATTTAAAAATATCTGAAATTGCATCAGTTGGACAAGTATGAGCGCATGCTCCACAAGAAACGCATGAAGAGTCTCCAAACAGCATATTGTTGTCTGTTGTAATTCTTGATTCAAAACCTCGACCACTCATTGTCAAAACAAATGAACCCTGAATTTCATCGCAGGCTCTTACACATCTTCCGCAATTAATGCAGTGATCTAAATTCATTCTCATGTAAGCGTGAGAGGTATCTTTTGGAATGCCTTTATGTTGCTTTGGATTATTATATCTATGATCTGAAATTCCTAAATCATTAGCAACTTTTTGAAGTTCACAATTATTGTTTACTTCACAAGTTCCGCAAGTCATAGGATGATCTGTTAAAACAAGTTCAACAATATTTTTTCTAAGGGTTTTTAAATTTTCATTATTAGTAAAGATGTGCTGGTGCTCAACTACTGGAGTATGACAAGAAGCAACTACTCTTGTTGGCCCATCTTTTACTAAGGCAACTTCAACTGAACAAACTCTACATGCTCCATAAGGGGCTAAATTAGGATCGTCACAAAGTGTTGGAACCTTATCGTCGCCTAAATAACCTTTAACAAATTTTAAAATAGACGTGTGATGAGCGGCAATTTCGTAAGGCTTTCCGTCGATATAGGCTATTTTTCTCTTTTCTGAACTCATTGTTTAAGCAGAAATATCATTTTTCATCTCACTGGAGAAGTATTTTAAAATGTTATTGATAGGAGTAGGTATCGCTCCACAAAGTGCACATAAACAACCCTTTTGCATAGTTTTTAACAGATCGTTTAATAGTTGCATGGGTATTTTTGCTGTTTTATTCTTAACTTGATCAAACATTTCTTTTCCTCTGTATGATCCGAGTCTTCCAGGAAAACATTTGCCGCATGATTCTTCAGCTGAGAACTCGAATAAATGATGGATGTATTCCACCATTGGAAAGTCTTTAGGAATACTTACTACGCTCGCATGTCCTAACATAAAACCTTTGGCGCTAAATTCTTGAAAATCTAAATTTAGATTATCAATCTCGCTTAAAGGAACAACCCCGCCTAAAGGACCTCCGATTTGAAAAGCCTTAACAGGTTCTTTATAACCCCCACCGATTTCATTAAATATTTTTTTCATCGGTGTTCCCATATCAATTTCATAAACTCCAGGATTTTTAAAAAAACTATCTAGACATACTAATTTTGTGCCAGCAGATTTTTTATTTCCAATAGCTGCAAATTTATCAGCACCATTAATTAAAATTCCAGTAACCGCAGCTAATGTTTCAACGTTATTCACTACTGTTGGTTTTTTATATAACCCTTCAGTAACTGGGAATGGAGGCCTAACATCTACTTCAGCGCGTCTACCTTCAATAGATGCGATTAATGCCGTTTCTTCTCCACAAATGTATGCACCTTGTCCAATACAAATATAAATATCAAAAGAAAAACCTGTTCCTAAAATATTTTCTCCAAGCAATCCTGCTTTTTTTAATTCGTTGATGCATCCATTAATTGCTTCGATTGATTTTGGATATTCACCTCTAATATACAAAACTCCTTCATCACCTCCGATGACATAGCCACAAATTATCATGGCAAACAAAACTTTAAGTGGTTGATCTTCTAATAAATATCTATCGGAGAATGCGCCTGAGTCACCTTCATCAGCATTACAGATAACATATTTCTTTTTTACTTTTTCTCTACTGCAAAAATCCCATTTCATTCCAGTTGGAAAACCTGCACCACCTCTTCCTGTAAGATTAGAGTCTAATATTGATTTAATTATTTCTTTTTTATCTGTTTTAAGAAATTTGGTTAATTGCTCTTTGACCTGGCTGATAGATAACAATTTATCATCCATTAAAAAACTTGTTGTTGCATAACTTTTGGAGAAATACTTATCTTGCTTAATTTTTTCACCTTTTATAATTTGATCGATTTTTTCTATATCTTTTCCAGCGTAATTTTCGCCGTTGTAATGAAATGCATTGTTTTCATAACAGTAACCCAAGCAAAACATTGTTCCTACTTTATCTTTGCCTAGTTTTTCTCTTAGAGTCTCTTTTAATTTATCTTGAGTACCTGAACACATGCAGGCGCTACCATTGCAAACAAAGGCTTTCTTTTCACGATGGGCTGGTCTTAAAAATTCATAGAAACTTTCCGCTCCATAAACAGTTGAAACACCTAGATTATATTCATTTGCTATTTCTTTATTATCTTTTGGATGGTTTTTTAGAACGTTGTCTGAAATTTTTTGAAATAGATTATGTTTTAAACCTACTTTGCCAGATAAATTGCTAATATTTTTTGACATTAATTATTTTAAATAATTAAACTTTTATAATTACTTTTTGATTATTGGTATAGACATTAAAACTGTCTTTTTTTACAAAACCTATCAAAGTCATATTAAATTTACTTGCTAAATCAATAGCAAGACTTGTTGGCGCACCCACACCAATCATAATTCCAATGTTCGTCATTAAAACTTTTTGCACTAGCTCAAAGTTTAAGCGTCCTGAACAAGTAATAAATTGTTCTTTAGAATTAAGAAGTTTGTTGTTTAAAATATTTCCTACTAATTTATCCAAAGCATTATGTCTGCCGACATCTTCGCTTATTGCTATTAATTTTCCATTGCTAGCAAATAAGCCACTAGCATGAATGCCTCCTGTTTTAGAAAATTCTGACTGACTGTTTCTTAAAATTTCTGGAGATTGAAGAATAACTTCTTTCGTTAACTTAGGTTCTGTTAATGACGTTTTGTCTTTTTTAATTATTTCTAAAGCATCTAGAGAAGACTTGCCACAAACTCCACACGACGAATTAGTCAAAAACTCTCTTTTAATTTTAGTGATATTAACATTTTGAGAATTGTTCAAAGTAGCTAATATTTTATTTTGAATTTTATATTGTCCTACTTTATCGCCAAAACTTTTTATAGATTCAATGTGACTAATATTTTGAACAATTTGCTCATTAAATAAAAATCCTCTTACTAAATCCTCATCATGACCCGGGGTTCTCATAGTAATGGATAAAATTTGATTAACCCACTTATCTTGGTCTTTAAATTTTATTGAAATTTCCAATGGTTCTTCAATAGAAATTAAATCATCAATCTCTTCAAATTTATTAGATTTAAATTTTAAAACTTTGTATTTAGAATTCATTAAATTTTTATTGAAGTGCTTTTAAAACGGTTCTTAAAGGAAGAAGCAAACATTCTTTTCTAGCTATATTTTTTTTATCAAAAATTTCTGAAAATTCTTTCCAACTATTTTTAAGATTTAATTTATTGTCTTTAAACATACCTTCAGCTGTATGAAAAAAATCTTTAAATTCTTGAATATTTTTATGTTTAATCCTTCTCGAAAGCAAACTCACTGAGGCTTGGCAGTATACACAAGATTTGCAATTATAAGCCATATCCTCGATAATATCTTTTTTTACAATTAAACTAATTTCCATTTCATCTCCACAAATCGGGTTTTTATTTTTTGATGAATGTGTGGGATTGTTAAGTGCTTTTTTATTTTCAGTATGGGAAGCAATTTCCAAAATTTTCAAATCCATTATATATCTTTAATTGGTATTTTAATGATTTATATTTAGATTTATGGACTATAACAGCATTTTAGGGGTTGTACTAGCAGGAGGACAATCGAAAAGATTTGGTCAGGATAAATCCCAAGTGCAACTGGGAGAAAAAATATTAATCGATTATATTCTCTTAGAAATCTTAGACCAATTTAATGAAATTTTAATTATAGCAAATAACGACATTAAGTTTTTAAATTCAAAAAAAATTACTAAAATTGAAGACTATAAAAAAGATTTAGGGCCATTAGGAGGTGTTTTGACAGCCCTAAAATGGATTAAAAAAAATAATAAAGATTACAAATGGATCTCTACCTTTCCTTCTGACACACCGTTTTTTAACAAAAAATGCTTACAAGATTTTCTAAAGAATATTAATGATAAAGAAGGCAAACTTTTTTTTATTAAGTCTAATGATAAAAGGCATAATATATTTGGGTTATGGTCAGTAGACCTATTGGACAGATTAGAAGAAGATGTAATTAATAAAGGAGAGCGCAAAGTAGAAGTTTGGGCTAATAATGTTGGAGTTAAAACGATTAATATAGAATTTAAAAATAGCGATCCTTTTTTTAATATTAATACTAAAGAAGATTTAGAAAAAGCAAAAGAGCTAATAAAAACTAATGATTAGTTATTTAAGGTCACAACAGATTTTAAAGAAAGCTCCCATTAAAATTGGGGATGAAATTATCAATAGTGAAAATTCTCTTAACAGAGTTTTGTCATTAAATATTTTCTCAAAACATAATTATCCAGCCGCAAATAATGCAGCCTTTGACGGCTTTGCAATAAACTCTAGGGACACTAAGTTTTTAAATAAAAAATCACCTCAGAAATTTAAAATTATAGGTTCGATGATAGCGGGTACAAAGCCTATTAAAAAAAAAAGATTAAAAAATTTGAAACAGTTGAGATTATGACTGGGGGAATTGTCCCAAAAGGCTTTGATACCATTATTCCAATTGAACAAATTGTTTTTTATCCAAATAAAGATAATCCAAAATACATAATCGTTGATAAAAAAGTTAACAAACATCAACACGTTAGATTTTTAGGATCTGATTATAAAAAAAATGATGTTATTATAAAAAAAGGTGTAATTATTCACTCAAATCATATTTTAGCTTTAAAAACCTTAGGAATTAAAAAGATTAAAGTTAAAAAAAAACCAAACGTATTATTTTTTTCAACCGGTAATGAAATCTCAAATAGTGAAAATATTCCTGCGTGGAAAGTTAGAAATTCAAATGGTCC
>AZOF01000051.1 GCA_000510845.1 alpha proteobacterium SCGC AAA028-D10
CAAAAAGCTTCAGAACTCAAAATTGATGTGGAAATTAAGCAAAGTGATAGTGAAAGTGAACTAATCTCATGGTTGCATGAAGCAGCTGATAAAAAACTTCCCGTAATTTTCAATCCAGCCGCTTTTACGCATTATTCATATGCAATAAGAGATGCAGTATCGATGTTAACCGCTCCGGCGATAGAAGTTCATCTATCTAATCCGCTAAGCCGAGAAGAATTCCGACACACATCAGTTATCAGCGGGGTAGTTCAGGGAACCATTGCAGGTTTTGGAGTGGATAGTTACCGCTTGGCTTTGATTGCTATGCAAAAAATCATTGGCTGACAAGGTAGACTCAGCACATCGCTTAAAGAAATACTCGAAAAGTTTGATAATCAGATAGGGCAAATATGGCAACGACTAATGACTTGAAAAATGGCATGACCTTGAATTTGGATGGCCAATTATGGAACGTGATTGAGTTTCAGCATGTAAAGCCTGGAAAAGGCGGCGCCTTCGTGCGAACAAAAATGCGTTCGGTATTATCTGGAAAGGTTGTTGAGAAAACATTTAATGCAGGGGTAAAAGTTGAGGTAGCTTCAGTTGAGAAAAGAAATATGCAATACCTCTATCGA
>AZOF01000052.1 GCA_000510845.1 alpha proteobacterium SCGC AAA028-D10
TGCAATATTAATCATATAAGAAATTTATTATTTATGCGTCATTCTGGCTATGGAAAAGAAAATAGTTTAGAAATAATTTAACTAAATATTTATGTCAGAAAACGATAATAAGTCCGATAACAAAAATAGAAGAGATTTTTTAACTGTTGCAACTACAGCTGTTGGTGCAGTTGGAGTTGGGGCAGTTGTTTGGCCCATTGTAAGTCAAATGAATCCTGACGCATCAGTAAAAGCCCTTTCATCTATTGAAGTAGATTTATCAAAAATTAAAGAAGGAAATGAAATAACAGTTTTATGGAGAGGCAAGCCTGTTTTTATTAAAAGAAGAACTAAAGAAGAAATTGCTAGTGCTGAAAAAGTTGACATTAAAGATTTGAAAGATCCTCAGCTTGATAGCAAAAGAGTTAAAAAAGCTGAGTGGTTAGTTTTAGTTGGGGTTTGTACTCATTTAGGATGCGTTCCCATTAGCGGCAAAGGTGATTATGGTGGATGGTTTTGCCCCTGTCACGGCTCTCATTATGATAGTTCAGGAAGAATTAGAAAAGGACCAGCGCCAACTAACTTAGAAGTTCCAACTTATGAGTTTGTTGGAGATAATAAAATTAAATTAG
>AZOF01000053.1 GCA_000510845.1 alpha proteobacterium SCGC AAA028-D10
GTAATTGGAAAAAAAGGTTCTGATATTGATAAAATTAAAAGTAATCTAAATAAAATCTCAAGCTCAGAGGTTTCAGTAAATATTAAAGAAATCAGAAAACCAGAGTTAGACGCTTATTTAGTTGCAGAAAACGTAGCACAGCAACTTGAAAAACGAATTGCATATAGAAAAGCTATGAAAAGGGCTATGCAATCAACTCTTAGATTAGGTGCTAAAGGAATTAAGATAACTGTTGCTGGAAGATTAGCAGGAACAGAGATTGCTAGAACAGAATGGTTAAGAGAAGGAAGTATTCCGCTTCATACATTAAGAGCTGATGTTGATTATGGAGAAGCAGAAGCAGAAACTACTTATGGAATTATTGGAGTTAAAGTTTGGATTTATAAAGGCATCGTGTTTGAAAAAGATAAGAAAAAAATTGATGATGCTGAAATTAAAAATATGAACGAGAAAGAAAATGTTACAGCCAGCTAGAACAAAATATAGAAAAGCTTTTAAGGGGAAAATTCATGGTGTTGCCACTCGCGGAGCTGAATTGAATTTTGGATCATTTGGATTGAAAGCAATTGAACC
>AZOF01000054.1 GCA_000510845.1 alpha proteobacterium SCGC AAA028-D10
ACTGTTTTTAATATTTTTTTCAGCATCCACAATTCTAGGAACTGAACAATCTAGATCTGTTCGGTTGTCAATTTTTCTGCCTGCCATGATTTTTGCAGTTGGCTTTATTCAGGCAAGGAAAAAGTTTTGCCTGGCTTATGGACTTGCCGGCACATTTAACTTTGGCAAACTTGGCAGCATTACCAAAGTTCAAAGTGAGGCGGATAAAAAAGCAGATCGTAAAACTGCAATCAATATTTTTGTTCAATCAGCATTACTTGCTGCAGCAATTACTTTAGTGTTTTTTGCACTACCCCTATAAATCTTCATAACTAGAGGGCAATTCACCCACATTTAAGAACTTCAGATACTGCTCTGTAATGATCTCTGGTTTACCTGATGCCAACATACTTCCTTTGTGCATCCATATTGCATGATCGCAGAGTTCATTAATTGAGGACAATGCATGAGATACGATCAAAATTGTTCGAGCCTCATCACACAGCTCTCTCATTCGATTAAAAGATTTCTCCTTAAATGCGGCATCCCCTGCAGATAGTGCCTCATCTAATAACAAAATATCTGG
>AZOF01000055.1 GCA_000510845.1 alpha proteobacterium SCGC AAA028-D10
AAGTTAGTGAACAGGATTTTGGAAACTTTTATTTTGAATCAAAAAACTCTCAGTATCGAGGCTTGGCACTGACCATGCCATTGAAGGAGATATGTATTGGATTCATAGACAGGGTAGATCCAATCGCCAAACAAATCTCATCGGTGAATACTGTAATTTTCGAATCAACTGGAAGCATTGGAATTTCTACTGATTTGCTGGCATTTAAAAACTTGCTGCAACCATATTTTGGCAAGAAGATTGCAATCTTAGGAGCGGGTGGCACAGCCAGAGCCGCACTTGGCGCCCTTAAAGGTACAAACACCGAAGTAACGGTGGTGACCAGATCGATGGTCAGACATGATCAACTTCATGCGGCTGCAGCAGACTTAGATATCAATTTCCTGGATTGGCACAATTTTGAAGAGATACAAGATCGTGATTTGATCATATCTACAACACCGGCAGGTGCCACAGATGGTCTATCGATTATCTCAACTAAGGCGGATTTTTTTGAAGTCGTTTATCATCCTTGGCCAACTGAACTAGCCAAACGTTA
>AZOF01000056.1 GCA_000510845.1 alpha proteobacterium SCGC AAA028-D10
CTGATAAAGAAATAATTCTTAACAAAAAAATAGAAATTAAATATTAATGAAAGTAGAAAAAGAGGAATTTTCTTCTGTTAAAATATATAATGAAGTCGATTTTAATGGTCTAAAAAAATCTGGTGAGCTTGCGGCAAGAACTTTGGAATATATAGAAAAACTTATTAAGCCAGGTGTTAAAACAGATTTTATTGATCAAGCTGCAAATAAATATCTAAATGATCATGGGGCATTTTCTGCTCCCTTATTCTACAGAGGTTATACAAAATCAATCTGCACCTCTATTAATCATGTGGTTTGCCACGGTATTCCAGGGGATAAAGTTTTAAACGAAGGGGATATTGTTAATGTTGATATCACTTCAATATTAGATGGCTACTATGGTGATACTAGCAAAACATTTTCTGTTGGTAGTATCTCCGTGAAAGCAGAAAAACTTCTTAAGGTCACTTACGAAAGTATGATGGAAGGTATTAAAATTTTAAAACCAGGAATTACTTTAGGCGATATTGGATTTGCTATTCAAT
>AZOF01000057.1 GCA_000510845.1 alpha proteobacterium SCGC AAA028-D10
ACTACTTCACCACAAATAGTTTTTTTATTTTTAATTTTAATCTTAGCTTTCATTTTTTTAAGTACATCTAAGATTCCGGTACGCGTTGGATTTAATAAAACATTTTTAATCGTCACTGTTGAATTTTTAGAAATAAGCGCAAGAATAATCATGAAAGCTGCAGATGAAATATCGCCTGGCACAGAGATATCTTTTGCATCAATTGGAGTTTTGCCAAAGATAGAGATGATCTTTTTATTCTTAGATTTTTTTACTTTAATATTAGCATTTAGATATTTAAGCATAATCTCAGTGTGATCACGTGTTTCAAAACGCTCTTCCAATGTTGAAATTCCTTTTGTGTTTAATGCAGCTAAACACCAGGCTGATTTTAATTGTGCACTTGGAACATTTAATTTTTGATCATTCTGCAGACCAACATAAGAGCCTAGAAATTTAAATGGCATTGTATTTTTATTTTCCGGCAACGCATTTGCACCAAATTCTCTAAGTAAATTTATTACTCTCGCCATTGGGCGTTT
>AZOF01000058.1 GCA_000510845.1 alpha proteobacterium SCGC AAA028-D10
ATTTTTCTATCTTTTTGGATTTCCATTTTTTTAATATTAATATTAGCTTTTCCTATCTTAATGACATTTATTATATGTTTATCTTTTTTAATTCTTTTGATTACATTTTTTATTCTTAACAAAAGTTCTTTTGGTTCAAAAGGTTTTGGTAAATAATCTTCTGCACCCAATTCTAATCCTCTAACTCTATCTTCGGCTTCGCCTTTCGCTGTAAGTAGAATTATAGGTAAATCAATATTTTCTCTAATTTCCTTTGTAAGTTGCAACCCGTCTTTGCCAGGCATCATTATATCAATAATTGCTAGATCAAATTTAACAATCTTTAATTTTTCTTCTGCATCTGACGCATTGATCGCTGTGGATACAAAAAAATTATTATTTTTTAAATATTGTTTTAACAGATCTCTTATCTTGTCATCATCATCAACAATCAAAATATGTATTTTTGAATTATCCATGAATTATTTTTTTCATTATTGATTTAAAATTTGAAACTTCATCTGAGCTTGAAT
>AZOF01000006.1 GCA_000510845.1 alpha proteobacterium SCGC AAA028-D10
CTACAGATACATTTGGAAAAATGAGCTGTGCTGTAGTGCAAACTAATAAAGATTTTATAAATATAGCGGGTATTGCAAAAGGTTCAGGAATGATAGCGCCAAATATGGCAACGATGTTTGGTTTTATTTTTACTGATGCGAATATTTCTCAAGAGGTTTTAAATAAAATGTTGAAAAGAAATACCGAAAATACATTTAATGCAATTACAGTCGATGGTGACACTTCAACAAATGATATGGTTTTGGTTTTCTCAACTAGAAAAGCTAAGAATAGAATTATTAACGATATTAATTCAAAAGCTGCAAAAGATTTTGAAAAGGCGCTTTATGAAGTGATGCTAGACCTTTCAAAGCAAGTTGTTTTAGATGGCGAGGGCGCTAAAAAATTTCTTACTATAAATGTAACGGGCGCTTCCAATGATAAATTTGCAAAAGAGGTTGCTATGTCTATTGCAAATTCGCCGCTTGTAAAAACTGCACTTGCAGGAAGCGATCCTAATTGGGGTAGAATTTTAATGGCGATTGGCAAAACTAATGAAAGAGTAAAACAGGAAAAAATTGAAATAAAAATTGGAGATTCTTTAATTACAAAATATGGAATGCAAGTGCCAAGTTATGATGAACAAAAAGTTAAAAATTATATGCTTGGTGACAATATTATTTTTGATGTAAATTTAAATTTAGGTAAAGGAAAATTTACTGCTTATACTTGTGACTTTAACGCTGAATATATTTCAATTAACGCTGATTATAGATCTTAATTAACCTGTTCCAATAAGAACTCCAACAGCAAGAACTAACGCTCCTCCGACAACAACTTGAAGTGTTGCTCTAAAAAATGGAGCTTCCATATATTTATTTTGAATCCAAACAATCGCCCACAGTTCAAAGAATACAACAATCATTGCAAGAATAGTGGCTGTCCAAAAATGTGGTATTAAATATGGTAGAGCATGTCCCAATCCACCGACTGCAGTCATGACTCCAGATGCAATACCTCGTTTTAGAGGAGAGCCTCTGCCAGAAATTGCACCGTCATCTGATACGGCTTCAGTTAACCCCATAGATATTCCGGCACCAATAGATGCAGCGAGACCTACAACAAAAGTTGTCCAAGTATTTTGTGTTGCAAATGCTGTCGCAAAGATGGGAGCTAAGGTTGAAACAGAGCCATCCATTAATCCAGCTAAACCAGGCTGAACCCATGTTAAAATAAATTGTCTTTTAGAAGTTCTCGCTTCAATTTCTTTTGCATCACCACTTGCGTGTGATTCTATTAATCTATCCGCAACAGACGTGTGTCCGGCTTCAGCTGCAGCAAGATCACCAAGTAATTTTCTGGTTCCAGCGTCAGTTGTTGCTTGAGCTGCTTTTATATAAAAATTATAAGCGTCTCTTTCCATCATTTCAGATTCCAATCTAATCCTGTCAACACTCAGATTTTTTATAAGCCATACTGGTTTTCGAGCGTAAAAACCTGAAACATGTTCTCTTCTGATAAGAGGAATGTTCTCACCAAATCTTGACTGAAATTTATTAATTAAAACTTTTCTATGGCCATCTTCAACTCTTGCCATATCTAAAAATATTTTTGCAGTGTCTGGATAATCCTTCATTAAGCTCTCAGCGTAGCTTCTGTAAATCGAAGCATCATCTTCTTCAGAAGAAATAGCTAATGCTAATATTTCTTTTTCAGAAAGATCTGAAAATCTTCTTCTATAACTAAAGCCAGGTATCATTAATATTAATTACTAATTTTAAATTTATAAATTAGATTACTTTTAGTTCACGCAAGCCTGCATAAAATTCTTTTGCACCTTCATACCCAAAGTAAACCGAAAGCAACAATAATAGAATGCTTGAAACTCTAAAGAAAGTCCCCATTGGCATTATTTTGGTAATTTTATTTAGACCAAAATAAACAAATACTAGAGCCAATGTACCAGTAAGTGCTCCAGCAATTACAGGTACTGTACTGTAAATTGCAGAAGTAAATAAAGCGGCGTAAAATAAAACTATTTCAAAGCCCTCTCGTATAATTGCAAAAAAAACTGTAAGAGATAAAAAGAAAGGATTGCCAGTAGAAATAGCTTTATCTACTTTTCCCTCAACATGTTTTTTTGCGTTATGACTAAAATAGGCAACGTAAGCTAACATACCAGAGGCAATCAACATCACTGAACCTTCAAATAATTCTTCATGAGCGTGTGTTATTGCTGCAATTTTTTTTACAGCTAAAGCAGTTAGCAAAGACACAACTACACCAGCAACCAATCCCCACATGACAGCAGGACGATGATGTCTTGCATTCATTTTATCTAAATATGTGAATACCAGAATAGAAATTAATAAAGCTTCGAATCCTTCTCTAAAAAGAATAAAAAAAGAACTTAAATAGGGAGTTAGAGTTTCAGTCATTGTTTTTGAATGGTGTATGATTAATTATTTTCATATTTAATGTCAAATACTAATAAAATAAATACAACCTTTAATTCTGAGTATTTTGGTAGGAATAGCGATTAATTTTCAAAGATAAAAATAGCTTCAAACTCAATTTGTCGCATTAATTATTTTTCATAAAAATTAAGTATTTAGCAAAAATAAAATCATAAATAAAAAATAATTCAATTTAGGCATGATTCCAGCATTCTGTGTTGTCAATGTAATGATAAACGATCAAAGACTTGATCTTTGAATTGACATTAAAAAATATTATCTTCTTTTTCTTTAAGATCAGTCAAATGATATTCTAAAGCACGGGCAGACATTTGAACTTCAATTACAAATAAAATAATTGCAATTCCAAATAAAACAACTGCCATTCCAAAACAGTTTAATGAAATATCAGGTTTTTGAATGTAACCGAAAAAAATAGTTAATAGGTTTGAAAATAAAGCAATTCCCGAAAGAGTTTGAATAAGTTTAATAAGTTTTATTCTATAAGTTAAAGTTTTTATTTGAGCAATATATCTTCTGCCCATAACATCTTTTGTGTCTATTTTTTTTTCAATAATTTCAGCATGAATTTTTCTAACTAATGCAGCGCAGCTATTATAACGATGAGTAAAATTGGTCATCATTAATGGTATGGCCGGAAATAGTAAGGCTGGATAGATAAAGAAGCTTTCCATTTAAATATTAAAAAAAATTATTTTTAAATATCGCTAAAAGTTCCTGTTCTGGGATCTTTTTTTAGCTCTCTAATTTTATTTTTTTTACTGCGTGAATAAAGAAATAGTATTGCAGCAATTAAAAAAACTATTAAAGTAATTAAATATTTAGTCATCATTTAGTAAATTAAATTCTAATTATGACTATTCGAAGTCAACTACTAGACTAATATAATGCAAGTAAGATCAATAATTTTTGTATGTCTTTTAAGCATAACAAGCTTTTTCCCCGCTTTTGCAAATGAGCAGAAAGTTATTAAAGATTTAAAAGAGGGTGGAAAGTTAATTCTTATTAGACATTCTGATGCGCCAGGAACAGGCGATCCTTCATATTTTAATTTAAATGATTGTAAAACCCAAAGAAATTTATCAGCAGAAGGTATTGAGCAAGCAAAAAGAATAGGTGAATTTTTCAAAAGAAATAATATCTCTTATGAAAAAGTTTATTCATCCGAATATTGTAGATGCAAAGATACAGCAAGAAACGCATTTAAAGATTTTGAAACTTTTTCAGGATTAAATTCTACCTTTGCAGATTCAAGTAAAACACCCGCATATATGAAAAAAACTAAAGAATTTATTGAAAAATTAGATAAGAATAAAAATTATATATTTGTTGCGCATCATACAACAATCGATGGGCTAGCTGGTGCATTTGCAAGCTCTGGTGAGATGATCATAGTCGATAGATCTTATAAAGTTATCAGCACCTTTAAAGTTAATTAGCATACCTCATTTTCCAATATTGCATTAGTTAGTTATGCATTTTTTATGTAAAATTTTTTTAATGAATTGGGAAAAGCTAAAAGTATTTAAAAAAGTTGCTAAAGCAGGCAGTTTTTTAACAGCATCAAAACAAGATAATAAATCCCAATCAACTTTTTCAAGAGCGGTGATGGATTTAGAGAAAGAAATAAATCAAAAACTTTTTAATAGAACAAGCAAAGGAGTCATGCCTACTTTGCATGGTAATACACTTTTAAATTTAGTTGATGATTTTTCCAATAAATTAAATCAATTTAAGATCAATATCAGAAAAAATTAATTTTTTTGTTATGCATTCTGATCATATCTGAATCATTGAATGGTCATTTCATTTTAAAAAAAATCTTTGTTACTACATTATTAATTAAAACAAACAAAAACAGGGAGTATTATGAAACTAATCACTGCGATCATAAAACCTGAACAAGCAGATAATGTTAAGAAAGCTCTTAACAAAATTGGCGTTGTTGGGTTGACGATGACAGATGTCAAAGGATATGGCAGGCAGAAGGGTCATACAGAATTTTATCGAGGTTCTGAATATGAAGTTGCCTTTCTTCCTAAAGCAAAACTAGAAATAGCGGTCTCAAACAAGAAATATAAAAATGCTTTAGAGACTATTCTCAAAACTGCGAAAACTGGAAAAATTGGTGATGGAAAAATTTTCGTAACTAATTTGACCCAAGTTATTCGTGTTCGAACAGGTGAAAAAGGAGATAAAGCAATATGATTAAAATAATTTCAAAGATTTCATTGTTTTTAATAATTTTACTACAATCAAGTCTAGCTTTTGCTCAAGCTAAGCCAGTCTTGAATCCAGGAGATGCTTCGTGGATGCTTACTAGTACAGCGCTTGTACTGTTAATGACTATTCCAGGACTTGCTCTTTTTTATGGTGGTTTAGTAGGTAAGAAAAATATCGTCTCAACAATTAGTCAATCATTTATGATTACATGTGTTGTAACGTTGGTGTGGTTTATTTGTGGATACTCACTTACGTTTGGAGAAGGAAATTTATTTATCGGTGACTTTTCAAAAACTTTCTTAAAAGGAGTAGAAGTTGCTGGTTTAACCTTAACAATTCCTGAGACAGTGTTTGTTTGTTATCAATTAACTTTTGCAATTATTACAGTTGCTCTGATTTGTGGTTCTATAGTTGAGCGTATAAATTTTGGGGCTCTATTTATATTTGTAATATTGTGGAGCATCTTGGTTTATGCACCAGTTGGACACATGGTTTGGGGAGGTGGTTACCTTTCTAAAATGGGTGTTTTAGATTTTGCTGGTGGAACCGTTGTTCATATAAATTCTGGAATCGCCGGTTTAGTTGCTGCTCTGGTTATTGGAAAACGAAAATCAAAAGCTCGTCCACATAACGTTGCATTAACAATGATAGGAGCTTCTATGCTCTGGGTGGGTTGGTTTGGTTTTAATGCCGGTTCAGCAGTTGCTGCAAATGGAAGTGCTGGAATGGCGATGCTTGTAACTCAAATTGCTGCAGCAAGCGCTGGTATTGCTTGGATGTTAGCAGAGTGGTTTTCAGGTGAAAAAAAACCAAGTCTTCTTGGATTGTGTTCTGGTGCAGTTGCAGGTCTAGTTGCGATTACTCCAGCCGCAGGATTTGTTAATCCAATGGGCGCATTTTTCATCGGACTAATCTCAGGCGTTTTATGTTTCCTAGCTTGCACAAAATTAAAGAGTGCACTTGGTTATGATGATGCTTTAGACGTTTTTGGTATTCATGCTTTTGGCGGCGCTGTTGGTGCAGTGTTGACAGGCGTGTTTGCTACAAAAGCAATTGGAGGAGTTGAAGGCGGATTTGATCAAGTTAAATTACAATTATTAGGTGTTGGTGTAACAGTACTTTATACGACTGTTGTAACTTTCATTATTTTAAAAGTTGTAAATTTAATTACACCATTACGAGCTTCTGATGCTCAAGAGAGAGATGGTTTAGACCTTTCTCAGCATGGAGAACAAATAAGCTAAGTTATAACCCCCTTATAAACTTACTTAAATAATTGGGCCTAGATTTTAATCTAGGCCCTTTTTATTTAAATCTCGATAACTCCACCTATTTCAATAGTTCGATCTTTAGGAATTTTGTAGTATTCTGTAGCTCCAAGCATAGTTCGATGCATTAAAATAAATAATCTTGAAAAAATATTTGAATTTTTGCTAACAACTTTTACTTTTCCAATAAAGAACGAAGTGTCTAGCATGCTAAATTTAAATTCTGTTGCTCTAATAAGGGCTAGGACTCTTGGGATATTTGGCTCTTCCTGGAAACCATATCTTACAATGATGTTATAAAAATTATTGGAATAATGCTTAACTATTACTCTTTCATCATCTCGAAGTTTTGGAAAGTTCGTGGAACTTAAATGCATGAATACGATGCGTTTATGAAGTACTTGATTATGTTTTAAATTATTAATTAATGCCATAGGAATTACCTCAATATTGGGTACAAAAAATATTGCCGTACCTGGAACTCTTTTGGGTGGATTTTTTTTAATTTGTGATAAAAAATTTTTAATTTTTATTGATCCATTCCAACGAGCTTTAAGCATTCTTTCTCTACCACTAATCCAACTCAACATCATAAATAAGACTATTAGAGCTATAATAATTGTAATCCATCCCCCTTGAAAAAATTTTGACAAAGTAGCTGAGAAAAATACAAGATCCAGAATTAAAAAAATTAAAAAAACTGGTATAAAAATTAATTTATTCCAACCTCTAACAAAAATAAGCAAGAATGTTGCAAGAATGGTATCAATCAACATCGATCCAGTAACAGCCGTACCGTATGCTGCAGCTAGATTTGCCGAACTTTTAAAACTTAATATGAGCAAAACAACTCCAGCAAATAAAAATATATTAATTTTAGATAAATATACCTCTCTATGTTCATTTGTTGAGGTATGTTTAATTAAAAGTCTTGGAATATAACCTAACTGAACCGCTTGATTGGCTATTGAAAAAACTCCTGAAATCACCGCTTGTGATGCAATAATAGTTGCGCAGGTAGCTAAAATAATCAGTGGAATTAATGCCCAGTCTGGTCCTAATCTAAAGAATGGGTTATCGATTGTACTTGGATCAGAAATTAATAATGCCCCTTGTCCAAAGTAATTTAGTAGTAGTGCAGGAAAAACTATTATTAGCCAAGCTGTTTGAATCGGGCTTTTTCCAAAAAAACCCATATCTGTATAAAGAGCTTCGGCTCCAGTAATTGCAAGCACTACAAAACCTAAAATTATAACTGCAATTCCTTGATGCTTTAGTAAAAAATTAAAACCATAAATAGGATCTAAGGCCTTAAGAACGGTTGGTTTGTTTATAATTTCTAATAATCCTAAACCACCAATTGTTATAAACCAAATTAACATTATAGGTCCAAAAACCATCCCAACTTTTCCAGTCCCAAATTTTTCAATTCCAAACAAAATAGAGATCAACACTAATGAAATATAGATAATATAAGGCTCTAATTTAGGTGATAAAATTTTTAATCCCTCGACGGCACTCAAAACAGAGATAGCTGGAGTGATAATGCTATTTCCAAAAAATAAAGCTGCACCTATACATCCAAGTATAGTTATGATCCATTTAGTATTTGGTTTTTTTCCAACTTTTCTAATCAAAAGAGCCGTTAGTGCAAATACACCCCCTTCGCCATGATTGTGGGCGCGCATAATAATAAAGACGTATTTTATGCTAACAACAATAATTAAAGACCAGGTGATTAATGATAATACTCCATAAACGGAACTGATTATTCCCACGCCACCCTCTGTAGAAGCTTCTATTGATAATTTAAGAACGTAAAGCGGTGATGTGCCTATATCTCCAAAGACAACACCAAGCGCTGCAATAATTAAAAGAGGTAAACTTTTGCCGTTACCATTTTTACTATTCATGAAGTGGCTTTATATATAATTTAATAGATAAGAGTATTTGTTTTGAAAGCTTAAATTATCATTATTGGCAAATATCCATTATATATAAGAGAGACCATTATTTAAAGACAGGGTATATAACTGTACTATTGTATTATTTACACTTAAAACGGGAAGACCTAATTTAAAAACGCGCAATTCTCCAGAGATGAATACCCGCTACAAAATTTTTTCAAAAGGATGTCTTGATGTCATCCCGCTTATTATTCCAGTAGTTCCTTTTGGTGTTATTTTTGGAGTTATTGGAATTGAATCTGGACTTGGTCCTACAGTCACCTTCTTAATGTCGATTATTATTTTTGCAGGCTCATCTCAACTTGCATTCGTGCAACTCTACACGGGTGGGGCAACAACTCCAGTGATTGTAAGTTCGGTTGCAATCGTAAATTCACGCCACTTTTTATATAGCGCTGTGATTGCTCAATATTTAACAAAAGTGAAATTATTTTGGAAAATTATTTTATCTTACTTTTTAACAGACCAAGCTTTTATCGTTTCACAGAAATATTTCAAAGAACAACCAAAAAATAAAGATAGGCATTATCATTTATTAGGGTCTGGATTTACACTATGGTTTGTTTGGCAGCTTTCTACAATTGCTGGAATTGTTTTAGGAGAAGTCATTCCAAAAGAATTAAATCTAGCATTTGCGGTACCTTTAACTTTTATTTCTTTAATTATTGTAGATATTAAAAAAATAGATCATTTGATTGTTGCAATTACTTCTGGAGTTTTTGCAATTATTTTTTTTAATTTACCCCTTAGAACTTATATTATTGTAGCAGCCGCCGCTGGTATTTTAGTTGCATACGGAATGTCTTACACAAAGCTTTATAGAAAATAAAATGATTTGGACTACATTAGTACTTGCTGGACTGGTTACTTTTTTTACACGATTTTCAATGATTGCATTATTAAAGAAAGATTACTTTAGTCCAAGAGTAAAAATAGTTTTAAGTTACATACCCAGTGCGGTTTTCCCAGCAATTATTTTTCCAGCTGTATTTTTAAATTCAACAGGACAATTAGTATTTTTAGATAATCCAAAAGTTTTAGCAGCACTGGCTGCAGTGCTGGTTGGTTATTTAACAGAAAGTGTGATAGCAACGATTCTGTCAGGTCTTGGAGTTTTGTGGTTGTTAATATTTTTTATTTAATTTAATGCTGCGCGCTATATTTGTTATTTTCTTTTTTCAGCTATTAGGAGAGGCCTTAAAAAAATTTTTTGAAATGCTAATACCGGGTCCGGTTATAGGACTTATTCTACTCCTTATTACATTGATTTTTCTTAAAAGATTTAAAACTAGAGCCATTAATAATTTAAAAAGTGATGTGCTAAATACTTCAAATTACATTTTAAGCTATCTATCACTTTTGTTTGTACCAATAGGAGTTGGGGTTGTGATGCATCTTTCGTATTTAGAAAATAATTTATTTAAAGTTTTAATTATCGTTTTTATCTCAACAGTTTTAACCATCGGTCTTACAGCTTTTTTAATGGAGAAAATTAACAAACGAATTAACAAGAAATGATTCAAAAAGATAAACTTTATAGTATCTGGGTTTATTTACAGGCAGAACCTTTATTTTGGTTAACACTGACTATTGGTTCTTATTTAATTGGCGATTATCTTTATAAAAAATCTAAACTATTTCCACTCGTTAACCCAGTTGCAATCTCAATTTTAATTATTTCATTAGTATTAATTAATTTAGATATTTCCTACGAGAGATATTTTGATGGTGCTAAATTTATTCATTTTATGTTGGGACCCGCAACGGTTGCACTTGCTATTCCAATTTATAAACAATTTAAAGTAATACAAAAAGAGGCGTTAAGTATTTCAGTTTCACTCGTTGTCGGTAGTCTATTTGCAATCATTTCTACATTTGCTTTTTGTGAAATTTTTAAAATAGACGATCAGGTTTTATTTAGTATGCTACCAAGAAGTGCAACAGCACCTATTGCTATGGGTATTTCAGATTTAATTGGTGGAATCCCATCACTTACAGCAATCATAACAATTATAACTGGAATTATGGGAGCATCCTTTGGAACTTTTGCTTTAGATTTTTTAAAATTAAAAGATATGTCAGCGAGAGGGTTTGGGTTAGGACTTGCTTCGCATGGAATTGGAACCGCAAGAGCTATGAGCAGGAATGAAACCGCAGGTGTTTTTGCAGCATTAGCACTTGGTTTAAATGGTATTGCAACTGCAATATTAGTTCCATTATTATTTAAGTTATTAAATATTTTTTAATAATGAATTTAAAAAATACTTCAGACAGTTACGGCTTTATAAGCAAAAATTTTCATTGGATTTTAGCAATTTTGCTTTTATCAAACTTTTTTCTTGGTTTTATTATGGTAGAACTTGAAAGAGGACCGTTAAAATCATCTATTTATGGGTTTCATAAGTCTACAGGAATTTTATTACTTATTTTGATTATTTTAAGATTATTTTGGAAATCAATTAATATTACCCCTATCCCAGTCGCAAATAATAAACTTTTAAATAGACTTGCAAAGTCCGTACATCTTTTTTTTTATTTTGTCGTATTTATGATTACATTGAGTGGCTGGACATATTCTACTGCAAGAGTTGGACCAGTTGAAGTTTTTGGACTATTTTATATGCCTGCAATTGTTGGAATAAATGATCAAGTTGGAAGAATTGCAAAAGAAATACACATATATTCAGTTTATATATTTATTGCCTTTGTCATTCTGCATGTTCTTGCAAGCATTTATCATCATTTTTTTTTGAAAGACCGGACGTTAAAAAGGATGTGGTATTAAATAATACCCTTATTAGCTAAGTTTTTTCAATCCTATTGCTTTTTTAAAATATGATATTAACATTACTTTATATGGCTACTTATGAATGTCCAAAATGTAAAATGTCCGCAAATATTAATTGCGGAAAATGTAACGCGGCCCTTAAAGATGCTTCATTAAAATTAGAGAGCGGGCAAAAAGTTCAAATTAGCGAATGTCCCAATGGTCATGGAAAGATTAAAAGTCCATTGTGCTGCGGCCAAGACATGAGCTGCTCTACTTCTTAATAAATTTAAGCTGATCTTACATACATATTTTGTGTTTATTATTTATAAGCTTTTGTTTAATAAATAATAATTAATATGAGACAAGTTTATATAAATGGAGAATTTAAAAAAGAAGACGAAGCGAAAGTTTCAGTCTTTGATAGAGGACTTTTATTTTCAGATTCTTTATACGAAGTAACAACAGTTATTAACGGTAAGTTGATAGACTTTAATAATCATATGAAACGATTAGATCGTTCTATGACTGAATTAAAATTTAAAAAACTATTAAATCACGAGGACATTTTAGCTTTTCATAGAAAGTTAATTGAACTAAATAATTTAAAAGAGGGCATGATTTATCTGCAAGTAACTAGAGGTGTTGCAGATAGAAGTTTTGATATGCCAAAAGATGAAATCAAACCTACTGTTCTTGCATTCACTCAAGAGAAAATAATCATTGATTCAGAATCTGCAAAGAATGGAATTAAAGTAATGACTCTCGACGATATGAGATGGAAACGCTGCGATATTAAAACGACGCAATTGCTATATGCAAGTATGGCAAAAACTGAAGCAACAGAAAAAGGTTTTGATGATGCCTGGATGATTAGACAAGGTTACATTACAGAAGGCAGTTCTAGTAATGCCTGGATTATTAAAGGCAAAATTATTATGACCAGACATTCTGATAATTTAATTTTAAGTGGGATTACAAGAGATGCAATTTTTAAATGTGCGAAAGATTTAGGTTATGAAGTGGTGACTAAAAATATTTCACTATCAGACGCTCAATCAGCAAATGAAGCATTTATTACATCAGCAACAGCCTGTGTAATGCCTGTTGTAAAAATTAATACTAATCAAATTGGGGATGGTAAACCTGGAAAATTTGTAACAGCGCTTCGAGCAGAATATATTAAACAAGCAGTAGCAGGCGCTATATAAATTTTAAGACCTTTTAACTGAGCTGGCCCAAAATTTATCTAAAAAATAATACCAAACACCATTAATTATAGGTTCAATAATTGCATCCACCGCAGCAAGTTCTAGTGTCGACCCAGTAATTATTATATTGCAGGTAGCTGCAATTATAATGTGACCTATCGTGTAAATAACTGCTCGACCAATGCTGGACCCAACCAATTGGTTTTTGATGGCGTTAAAAAATCCTTTTTCAATTTCTGACATAGCAAATAATATAGACCTATATTGCAAAAATTCAAGTTGAGCTAAAGATATTAGCTTTAAGAACTGAATAAAAATGATAATTAGTTAAAGAGATGAATATTTCAATTTTATTTACAATTATTTTTCTAATTTTTTACTTAATACTTACTATCATTACCATCAAGGAAAGAAGATCGAGCAAAGTTGCTTACGGTGATGATAATAATAAAAAATTAATTAAAGCCATTAGAGCACATGCAAACTTTTTTGAATTTACAGTTTTTTTTATTATTTCTTCATTTCTATTAGAGATCTTAGATGCCAATCAAATCTACGTTTTATTTGTAAATATTGTATTTTTACTAGGAAGAATTTCTCATGCTTACAGCATGTTAAAAGAAAAAATAATATTTAGAATGATTGGGATGATGGCAACTCTAGTTAGCTACGCTATTAACTGTATTTATTTACTATATTTATACGTTCAGTATTTTAACCAATTAGACTAATTTTATTCTTTAATATCGTTTTTTGGTTTTTGAAATAAATCATTCATTCGCTTAATTCTTCTACTTGTTGTGTATTCAAACCAAGCAGGATTGATGGCGTGAACAAATGCTGTCACGAATGACCATAGACATTTAAGACCAATTTTCATGGCAAAAAACATATGTTCGAAATAGTTCTTATTAGCAATTTCTAAGTGTTTTTTTATTTTATTAAGCATCTATAATTAGAGTCTATTTATACATAATATAAATTTTAATTATAGAGGGGGATAATTGAAAATCCTATGCCAGATCCGAATTTAACAAAGGTGTGATTATTAAAAATCTAAATCCTAAGTAAAAAATACTCATTTATCAGCTTGTAAAAAAAAATTAATACACTTTTCACAATTAAGACACAAATAGTTCATCAATTTATTACATTTGCTCTCTATATGGAGGACATGAAAACTAAAACACAAAAAATAAAACTGGTTAACGGAAACCAAAGTTTTCCAACTTTGTCTATATCTCAGCAAACAGCAGAAGATATAACAACGATCATAGGTGTAGTAGCTATTGTAGCAGCAGTATTAAGTCTGCCGATTGCAATATTTGTACTTACTTATGGAATTGGTAACTAATATGACTCCGTATTCAAACGATGAGTTAGAGTTCTTAAATAAAAATAAGGCTTAATTTTTAAGCCTTAAAAGAACGCTTTTTAGTCAGGCTCCTTCTTAAATATTTAAAATCCGCTATACTGACGTTCAACTCCCTATGCCAACTCGGTCTAATAGCGTTGAACTATTTATCAAAAAAATCTCTGACTATATGTCAGCAGATTATATTTACGTGGACGTCAATGCTTCGATTTCAGAAACTATCAAAGATTTACAGCAACAAAAAAAATCAACTATTTTAATCAAAAAAGACAATAAACTTGCTGGCATTATTACTGAGCAAGATATTGTTCGAAAAGTAACTTTCATTTCAGATTCAAGCAAAAAAGTTTCAGATTTTATGACATCGCCAGTGATATTCGTTTACGAGGACGATCTTCTGTTCCATGCCGTTGGTAAAATGAGAAAAAATAATCTTCGCCATTTACCGGTAATCAATATGAACTCAGAAGTGGTTGGAATTATTTATGCAGACAAAGCATTAGCCGCTGAACTTGGGGCGGTTACCCAAGAGATCGATAAAATGACCTTTGATGAATATGATGAACGAGGTTTAGTTCAAATTAAAAAACAACAAGTTCATCTTGCTGCAAGATTATTAGATGAAAAAACTTCATCTAATGACATTAGTTATTTATTAAGCTTTTTAAATAATGTTATCTATAGACGCTCCATTAGAATTGCAGAAAAAAAAATAAATCAAAAGAATATCATTAAACAAATTCCAAATTTTAGCGTTTTAGTAATGGGGTCGGGAGGACGAATGGAAAGTTTTCTACAGCCCGATCAAGATAATGGAATTATTTATGAAGCTAGCAAAACAGAAGACCCAAAAAAAGTAGACTTATATTTTGAAGAACTGGCAAAAGAATTTACAAAATCTCTAGATACCGCAGGGATTACATTTTGTAAGGGAAATTTAATGGCGACAAACCCTATGTGGAGAAAAAGCTTACCAGAATGGAAAGAGCAGGTGCAGGACTGGATTACTAATTTTAATGAACAAAATTTAATTTATGTCGATATGCTTTATGATTTTAGATCAGTTTACGGTAAGCCCGAACTTGCAGACGATCTTAGAAATTTTATTTTTGATAAATTAGTTAATAATAAAATTTTAAAATTTTTATTTAAAAACGAAGAAGGTAGACGCGCAGGACTTACATTTTTTGGCGGCTTTAAACTTGAAAAGAACGATAAAGAAAATAAGGGATTATTAAACTTAAAGGGAGCTGGAACACTTCCGCTTGTTGAATCGGTTAGAATTTATTCAATAAAACATCGTATTAATAAAAACACAACGGCTGCAAGAATTGAGGAACTAACTAAGAAGAATGTATTTACAAATGATGAGGCTGATTTTTTCCAAAATGCACATAGATTTTTAACCTATATTTTGCTTAAAGATCAGGTGGCATCGGTTCAAGAAGGAAAGCCAGTTAAAAGTTTTATTGATCCAAAGAAACTTTTAGAGCGAGAAAAGGATCTGCTTAAGATGTATTTAAAGAAAATTAACGAACTCAAAATAAGAGCGAGAGGAGATATTAGTGAAGAATATTTTTAATAATATCAAAGCCTATTTTGTTAATATTAATCGATATAAAGCAGCAACAACTCAAGAATCAACATTTGTTATTCTTGATACCGAAACTACAGGTTTAAATGTCAATGAAGGACATCGAATTGTATCTATCGCAGCAACTAAAATAAAAAATCTTAAAATTACAAATGAAATTTTAGATGAGTTAGTTAATCCAGAGCGTCAAATATCTGAGCGTTCAATTGAAATTCATCACATCACGCAAGAGCAAGTACAAAACAAACCAGTGTTGAAAGAATTAGATGATAAAATTTATAATTTTTTAGAAAACTCTGTACTCGTTGGACACAATCTTGAGTTTGATATTAAATTTATTATCAAAAGTGGGCCTTATACTACGATTGCTCACAGAGTTAAAAATATTGTAACAATTGATACTATTTATCTTGCTGCAGGAATATATCCGCATTTTAAAAGTTACGAATTATCATTTTTATGTAAGACTTTAAAAATTCAAACTGAAGATCAAAAGCGACATTCGGCTATTGGAGACTCTGTTATTACTGCAAGATTATTTTTACACTTATTAGAAGAAGCGAGTAAAAAAAATATAAACACTATTGGCGGCATTTTGAATCTGTGCCAACAAGGAAAACAGATTCAAATTTTAATGAAAGACTTTAATAAAATTCATTAATAAAATAATAATTATGAAAAAAATATTATTATTAATCTTATTGTTATTTTTTGCAGAAAATAAAGTTTACTCAGCCGATCTTGGAAACTTGGGCACAATCAATGCAACTGTAGGTGCCGCATCTCAAAAATATTCAAGAGGCTTTGTTAGCAATAGAAATCAACCCACATCTTTTTTATATCTTGATTATGTATCGCCGGCTGGCTTTTATATAAATTCAGCACTAACTTACGATAAATCTGATTCAGGCTCTTATAGTAATGAATGGTGTAATACTCCGGGATATAAAAATCGAATTGATAAGATTACAATCAATTTAAGTTATCAGCTTTGTGAATATCAAACAGTAACTCAATATGGTTATTATCAAATCAAATTAAGTGGAGAAGCAACTAAGTTAACAAATATATTTTTTAACTATTATATAGATGATACCGGCTCATCTTATAACAGCACGAGAACGCAAAGTTATGCTGGCAATGGAAAAGAATTTGGCCTTACTCATAACTTAGGAATAACAACAGCAACTTTAAGATCTTTTATTTGGGACAATTATTCAACTACCTATTCCTTAGGAGCATCTAAATTAATTTATGACGTTAATGTAGATTTATTTTATCATCAAACAAAATTAGAAGATTGGAATAGTGCTGCGAGTAAATCAGCAAGTGATCGTGGTCACCTAATTTTAACTGTTAAAAAAATATTTTAATTTTATTAACACTTCTTGTCGACGTAAGTAAGGCACAGCAAACTCACACAGACTACGACGATTATAAAATCTGTAACTACCAAGGAATTTAGGGCATAATAACTTACATGAAGTCTATAGGATTTAATTTTAACAATAGTTATTTCACTTTAACTGAGATGTTGATGGCAAAAGTTTTGCCAACTAAAGTTAAAGATCCAAAGCTTGTAATTTTAAATCATGAACTTGCAAAACAACTAGGGCTTAATTTTTCATCAATTAATCCTCAACAGCTTGCAGAATTATTTACAGGAAATATTTTGCCAGAAGGAGCAATTCCTATTGCTCAAGCTTATGCAGGGCATCAGTTTGGTAATTTAGTTATATTAGGTGATGGGCGCGCTATTGTTTTAGGTGAGCATATAACGCCAACAAAACAAAGATACGATATTCAATTTAAAGGTTCAGGAAGAACTCCTTATTCAAGAGGAGGAGATGGTAAAGCTGCCCTCGGCCCAATGTTGCGTGAATATATTATTAGTGAGGCTATGTATCACTTAAATATTAGAACGACGCGAAGTCTTGCCGTTGCAACGACGGGAGAAAATGTGATGCGAGAAACGGTGCTGCCTGGCGCTATTTTAACAAGAGTTGCAGAAAGTCATATTCGTGTTGGCACTTTTGAATATGTTGCAATCAAGAAAGATCTAGCAACGCTTAAAAAACTTTTACAGTATTCAGTGGAGCGTCATTACCCTGAAATAAAAGATTTAGACAAACAAGCACCAGAGTTTTTAAGATTAGTTATGGAAAGACAAATAGATTTAATTACTGATTGGATGCGAGTTGGTTTTATTCATGGTGTAATGAATACCGATAATATGGCGATTTCTGGTGAAAGTATTGATTTTGGACCATGCGCATTTATGGATCATTATGACCCTAAAACAGTTTTCAGTTCCATCGATCAACACGGTCGATATGCATTTGGAAACCAACCTGTAATTGCACAATGGAATTTAGCAAGACTTGCAGATGCCATTCTGCCGCTTCTTGATGAAGATCAAAATAAAGCACTTGAGGTAGGAGAAGAAATTATTGAAAGCTTTAACGAGAAATACGAAAAAAAATTTCATGAAATGATGAAGAAAAAATTAGGCCTTATCACCGATGAGCCTGAAGACGCAGTCTTAATTAAAGAGTTACTAGATATCATGGAGAAACATAAATTAGATTATACAAATACTTTTAGAGAAATGATGAATGAAAATATTACAAGCGAAAATCTAAAAGACTTTTATAGTAAATGGAAAATTAGAATTGATAAGCAAAATAGAGATAAACAAGAAGTGTTAACTTTAATGAAGAAAAATAATCCTGTGGTGATACCAAGAAATCATAAAGTGGAACAATCTTTAAAAGAAGCACATAATGGTAATTTAGTATCTTTAAACAATCTCCTAAACGCTCTTAAAGATCCTTATACGGAACGAGGAGACTTGACGTTGTATCAGCAGCCAGCTCCAGATAATGAAAAAAAATATAAAACTTTTTGTGGAACTTAGGTTATTTTTTGATTTCCTTTAAAATATAAGGAGCAAGATTCTTAGCTATTATTTTTACACCCTCAGGATTTGGATGTTTTCCATCATCAATATTCAATTTTGGATTTAGAACAACGCCTTCTAATAAAAAAGGCATAAGCGTTAAATTATGTTCTTTGGAAAGAGCTCTATATATGTCGTCAAAAGATTCCTTATAATTTTTTGCATAACTTTCTGGTGCTACAAATCCAGCAAGAACAATGGGTATATTCTTATTTTTGATACTCTTTATTATTTGATTTAAATTTTCTTTAATTTCTTTTGGTTCAATTCCTCTCAACATGTCATTAGCTCCTAAACCCAATACAATAAGGTCCGCTTTATCTTGCAGAGTCCATTGAATACGATTGAGACCACCCCGTGTTGTGTCACCACTCACACTTGCATTAATAACTTCACTTTCAACTTTAAGATTCTTTAGCTCCAATTTTAAAACTTCAGACAAATGATATGGTTTAGTAAGGCCATAACCTGCCATTAAACTATCGCCAAACAGAACAATTTGCATTCTTGCAAAAGCTTCAGATTTAAATATTAAGAAGAAAAGAAAAAAAATTATTGATACAAACTTTTTCATGTCAGATTTATTAGAGTTACAAGATATTCATTTAAATTACAAAACGGAAAGTACCGCAGTTGAAGTTATTCGAGGTGTTAGTTTGAAGATAAATAGTAACGAGTCCGTGGCTATTGTCGGAAAAAGTGGTTCCGGAAAGACAAGTTTAATTATGTTAATTGCGGGTCTTGAGTGTCCAAATTCTGGCAAAATCATATTTGAAGGTGAAGATATAAGTCAATATTCCGAAGATCGTTTAGCAGATATTAGAAAGAGAAAAATTGGGATCGTGTTCCAATCTTTTTATTTAATTCCAAATTATACAGCTCTAGAGAATGTTTCTTTAGTATTAGAGATTAACAAGGTTGCAGATGCAAAAAAGAAATCAATGGAATTATTAGAGCAGCTTGGATTAAAAGATCGTATCAATCATTTTCCAAGTCAATTATCAGGTGGAGAGCAACAACGAGTTGCTATTGCAAGATCGATTGTTTTAAATCCAAAACTTATTTTGGCAGATGAGCCGAGTGGAAATCTAGATAGCGAAAATTCAAAATTAATTATGAGTTTATTATTTAAGTATTGTAAACAAAACGGCTCAAGTCTTGTTCTTGTCACACACGATCAAATGCTTGCAAAAGAGTGCGATAGAATTATTGAAATTAAAGATGGAAAAATTTTTTAATTTTCAAGATTTTAAATATTCAATTAGAGATCTAACAAGAAGTTATAAGAAAATTTCGACTATTATTTTTACACTATTTATAAGTTTATTTGTTTTAAGCATCATTATTAGTCTCGAATACTCCTTAAAAAAAGAACTCAACTCTAATGCAAAAATATTATTAGGAGGCGATCTTGAAATTAATACTCGAAATGAAAAAGTAAATGATGAATATTTAAATCAGCTAAAAAAACTTGGCGACGTTTCTTCAACAGTTGAATTTAGTACAATGCTTGCAGATTCTAAAAAGCAGAATGCAAAAACTTTTTTTATTCGATTAAAAGCGGTAGATGACAAATATCCCTTATACGGTAATGTAGAATCTTTTCCTAAAGACGCTTTAAATTTATTACAAAAAACTACTAATAGTATTGTAGTTAATAAAAAAATCTTCGAGACATTAAATTTAAAAATTAACGATACTGTTTACATAAAGCAGTCACCATTTAAAGTTGTGGGCTATGTTGAGACTGTGCCAGACCTTGGTAGGGCTTTACTATTTGGTGATTTTGCAGTTGTTAGCACTAATTCATTTCTAAAATTAAATATAAATACTTTAGGCAGTTTTATTAATTATGAGTACAGACTTAAAGCGTACAATGAGTCTTTAAATATTAAAGATCAGGTAATAAATCTTACTAAAAAATACCCCTCATATAGCGTTCGTTTTCCTGAAAATTCATCAAATAACTTAAAAAAATTAATTGATAATTTTTCTCAGTTTCTTTCTTTAGTTTCTATTAGCGCAATGCTGATTGCAGGCATTGGTATTTCAAACACTCTTATTTCTTTTATTAATCAAAAAAATATTAGCATTGCTATTATGAAGTCGCTTGGCTTTACCTCCGGCACGATTAAAAAAATATTTTATTTTGAAATTTTTACCGTACTTTTTGCAATCTCAATTATCGCATATTTATTAGCGGTTTTAAGCGTTCCAGTTGTTAATATTTTTTTATCAAAAACTTTAGGAATAGCTGTTCATAGTGAGTTTGTTTTAAAGAATTTTCTCAAAGTATTTTTAAGTGGCTTTTTAGTTGTTGTTATATTTTGTCTGCCAACAATTTCTGCAATCCAACAAATCAAACCTAGCAGCTTATTTAGAAATGTATTTCAATCTTGTGATTTTTATTTTAATAAAAAAAATATCTCTTTAATTATTTTATCAATAGTTGGGCTTATTCTTTTATTCGCATTAGATAGCCAAAAACCTTTGTATACCGTAGGATATTTTTTTATATTCTTTCTTATTTGCTTTACGCTTTATTCTTTATCTAGAATTATTATTTTTTATTTGAGAAAAATTAAATTTATAAACTTTTTACCTCTTCGCCTTGCAGTTAAAAATATAACAAATCCTAAAACAATTTTTCCAATTACAGTTCTATCTTTAGGATTGGGAGTTACTTTATTATTATCGTTAACATTGGTTGGTTATAATTTTAAAAAGGAAGTTGAAAAATCAATACCAGAAATAGCTCCAGATTATTTTTTCGTCAGCATTCAAGACACCGAAAAAGATAAATTTGTTAAGTATCTGAAAAATAATGATCCCAACACTTTAATTGATATGATGCCAATTGTTTCAGCATCAGTAACTAAGATAAATAAAAAAGATCCTTTAACTTACATCAAATCAACTAACGATTCATATTGGGTTTTAGAAAGAGATAGAAGAATATCTTGGTCAGATGTGCCTCCAAAAGATAATCCAATTACCGAAGGTAAGTGGTTTGATAATAATTCAAAAGAAATGCAAATTTCTTTGGATGCTAAAGTTGCAAAGGATTTAGACATTAAACTCAATGATACTTTGAGTTTAAAAATTTATGGAAGGGACGTTGAAGGCAAAGTTGTAAACTTTAGAAAAGTTGATTATCGAGATTTATCTATAAATTTTGTAATTCTTATTAATCCAAAATTTGCAGTGAATATTCCGCATGAATACATAGCAACTGCAAAATTTAGTAGCGCCATTAATTTTAAAGAGGGAACTTTTTTACAAAATTTTAAAAACATTTCAGCTATTAAAGTTTCAAATTATCTTGGAAAGATTACTGAAATTGTTAATAAAATATTTATAGCAGTTACAGTGATATCATCCGTTGCCGTTATTATTGGATTAATGGTTATTTCATCTGCAGTTATTGTTCAGGCAAGACTTGGAATTTATCAAAATTTAATCTTTAAAATTTTAGGCATTAATACAAATAATTTAATCTCAGCCAGCGTTATTGAGTTTTTAATTACATTTTTCTCAATTGTTTTTATTGCTCTACTGTTTTCAGTTGGCGTTTCCTATTTTGTAATTGAATCTATCTTTAGATTAAGTTGGAGTTTAGAGATTGTTAACTCTGCGTTAGTTTTATTATTAATTGGAATTCTTACAGTTGTGTTGATTTTGTTTAACAACTATAGATTTTTAAGTCCAAAAGTTTATCCATTAGTTAGAAACGAATAATTTTAAGATTTTAGCAAATAGTAAGCTACAATTATAAACATAATCCCACTAATTCGATTAAATAATTTTAAGGATTTTTCTTTAAGTAAAAATTTTTTTATTATTTGTCCTAAAATTCCAAACATTGCTAACGTTAAAAATACAGTTGCAGTAATCACTACCATAATAATCAGACTCGATTTTAAAGTAACATTGCTCAGATCAATAAATTGAGGAAAGACTAAAAAATAAAATACCATTGGTTTTGGATTTGAAAGACAAAGAAAAAACCCAAGACCAAATTGTACCCAAAGATTTTTTTTAACTTTTTGATCTTTAAATTTAGTTGGTTTTTTTAAAATTAAACTTAATCCTAAATAAGCAATATAAATTGCTCCTATAATTCTAATGTATACAAAAATAGGTGTTAATATTTCTTCAAACAAACTAAAGGAAAATAATACTGCAGAGGTGTAAACTAAATCACCAACCGTTACTCCAGCTGCAAGTAAGATACTTGCAATTAAACTATATCGAGTGCTCGTTGATAAAACTGCAAATGTTGCAGGACCTGGAATGATTGCAAATATAAATAAAATGATAAAAAAATTAATTATAGTCGTAAGTTCCATAATAATTTAATAATCTAAATTATTCATGAAGGATATTGCAATAATTGGAACTGGTTTTTCCGCAGCATCATTTTCTTATTTTGTTAAAAAAGATTTAGATTTTTATGAAAAATCTAGAGGGGTCGGAGGACGTTGTTCAACTAGAAGAGTTGATAATGTTGGGTTATTTGATCATGGTCTACAATATATTAAAAGCCAAGATGAAGAGTTTAAAGAATTCTTAAAAGATTATTGTGTTTGGCAAGGTAATTTTAAAATATTTCAAAATAATCAACTGATAGATGATTTAGGCAAAGAGAGAATAATCCATGAAAATGGAAATAATGCATTAGTTAAAAATTTATTTAAAAATAAAAATGTAATGCTTAATAAAGAGTTAAAAAATCTTGAAAAAAAAAGTGATAATTTTCAATTAACATTTAAAGACGATACTCAAGAAAATTATAAAACAGTCATTATTACCGCTCCCTTTCAACAGGCTTATAATTTAACAAAACAATTTACTGAAAATTTTTTTTCAAAATTTGATTATTCTATGCAGCCCAACTTAACTTTAATGGTGGCTTTTAATAAAAGTTTAAATCTTAATTTAAGCGCTATTAGTTTTGAGGATGATGATGTTTTAGGATTTGCTGCTAATGAAAATACCAAGAAGAAAGACTTAATTAATAAAGATTTAGAATTATGGACCATTCAGTCTTCACTAAAATATGCAATTAAAAACATTTATGAATATAGAAATAATAAGCCAAGTTTAATGGATGAAATGTTAAAGAGTTTTTCTACTAAATTAAAAGTAGATATTAAAAAAGATAATATTCAATATTCAGATATTCACGGTTGGCTTTATGCGTATAATCAAAAAACAGCAGCGACAAATTGTTATTGGGATAAAGATTTAAGACTTGGGATTTGTGGAGATTGGTTTTCAGGTGGAAATGCAGCAAATGCTTTTGCTAATGCCAAACAACTTGCAAAATTAATTTAAATTACTTTTGGTTTTTAATTCCTTCAACTTCTTTTTTTAATTTATCAATCTGAGTCATTAAATCATCAATATTTTTTTCATCTTTAGGAGCAGTTGGAGTTGCGCTTTTAGTTTCCGCTTTTTGTCCATAATTAAAAAAATTGAAATCCATAAAATTTGGAAACCCTTTTGTAAAAATATTATTTGAGTTTGCTGCATTCATTGAATTGGTTAAAAAATCAAACATCATGTTACTTTTTTTATTCTCATTAAATAAAATAATTTGTTTAAGAATATGAGAGGGAATTAAATTGATACCTGCATTCTCTTTTTCTAAAATTATCTGCGTTAAAATAGAAGAAGTAATGTCACTTTGAGTATCCACATCCACTACTTTAAAATCTAATTCTTTTTTAATTAAAGTTACAATATCATCTAAGGTAATATAAGCGCTTGTCTCAGTGTTATAGAGTCTGCGGTTTGAATATTTTTTAATTTCAATCATGATTGTTTTACGTATTGACCTGGAGCTTCATATAGTACTTCGAAGTTCTTTGCATTAAGTTCAGATGGTTTTTTAAATTCCCCAGAATTCACTGCAAGCCATGAAATCCAAATTGGCCACCATGAACCATCCACCTTTTTAGCACTGTTAAACCATTCATCTTGTGTTTTGCCTTTTTCAAATTTCTTTGTGTAGAAATGAAGTTTGCCAGGTTTGTTTTCTGTCCCTTGAATAATACCTGCAATATGACCTGAATTTGCTAATACAAAATTAACGTGAGAATTATAAGCATTAAGCCCCTGATAAACTGATCGCCAAGGAGCAATATGATCTTCTGTTGTTGCAACAGAAAATATTGGGGTGTCAATTTTTGACAAATCAATTTCTACATCGCCAATTTTATATTTATTTTTTACGACTAAATTGTTCAAATACATGCAACGCAAGTATTCTGAGTGCATTTTTTCAGGAAGTCGTGTTGAGTCAGAGTTCCAGTGAAGCATATCAAATGCAGTGGGTTCATTGCCAAGTAAGTAATTATTAACAACGTAATTCCAGTATAAATCCCCAGGTCGTAAAAAATTAAATGCAGCAGCCATATCTTTACCATCAAAGTATCCTGTTTTTTTCATCTGCTGCTCAATACTTGTAATTTGCTCTTCTGTAATAAAAATTCCAAGTTCACCTGGATCTTCAAAATCAATTAAACTTGCAAAATAAGTTGCAGTGGAAATTTTATATTTATTTGAAACAACTTTTAAATAAGCAAGCGCTAAGGAAGCTAACGTTCCGCCTACACAATACGATGCAATATTCGCGGCATTAGAACCTGTTTTTTCACAAACAACCCTTAATGCTTCTAATACCCCATCTTCAATATATTCTTTAAAAGAAAAATTCCTCGAACTAGCATCAGGATTTTTCCAAGAAATTAAAAAAGTATTAAACTTTTTATCGACTAGATATTTCATCATGGATTTTTTTTCATTCAAATCCATAATGTAGTATTTATTAATAAAAGGCGGGATCACTAACATGGGCTTTGCATACTGTTGATCCGTAGTGCAATCGTATTGAATAAGTTCAAAGAGATTGTTTTTGAAAATAACTTTACCTTTTGTTGTTGCTAAATTTCTTCCTATTTCAAATTCGCCAGCTTTAGATTGTTGAATAAAAAGTTTATTTGGATGTTTCTCGAAATCTTTTTTATAATTTTCATAACCCTTTGCTAGGTTATTACCTTTTTCATCTACCGTTTTTTTTAAAACTTCTGGATTAGTAAAAGCAAAGTTGGATGGGGAGAGTGCACTATTTAATTGTTTTAAATAAAATTGCATAATACGTTTATCTTTAGGATTTTTAAACTCCACATTTTCAATTAAGTTGTTCATAAAATTTGCACTGATCAAATAAAATTGTTTGATGAAATCAAAAAATAAATTTGTCTTCCATTCCTCATTAGAAAATCTTTTGTCAGTTTTTTCTTCAAAGATAACCGGGTTCGCCATTCCTCCAGAAGCGCGCGTTACAAAGTAAAAATTTAAATTAGCAATTTGTGAAACCCATTTATTTAGATTATCAAAATATATATTTGGATGTTGCTGAATTTCAGTTTGAAAATTCTTAAATGACTCCATCATTTTAGTAACGGTTGGAGCAATTAAATTTGATAAATCGTTTATAGTAAAATTATTACTGGTTTGATTATTAACTGGAAAAGTTGGAAAATTATTTTGGCCTACACCTAAATTTTTAAATGACTCTACATATTGATTATAAATTTTTAGATTATTTTCAAAGACAGTACTTAAATCTTCAAAGTTAATTTTATCTGGACCTTTTTCTTTGTCTTTTTTTGTCATTTTAGATTTTTAATAATAGCCTAATAATTAAACTAAGAATAATAACCTGTATGTGCTTCTGCAATATTAATATATTGCGTATGCGAAAGAAAAAAGTCAATAAAAACAGTAATTTAGCTTATTTTATGATTTTTAGACTTGAAATATATTGCATTGCAACATAAATATACCTCATTAAATAAAACAAGGAGTAAACAATGATGACAAACATAAACAATCCTTTTGAATTCTTTGATTTCCAAAAGATGTTAGCAGCTCTTAAAGTGCCAACAGTAGATGGTAATTCTGAGAATTTAATCAATGCTCAGAAAAAAACTTTAGAAACATTTGCTAATGCATCTAAAGTATTATTTGAAGGCTACAATGCGCTTGCTAAAAAGCAAATAGAAGTACTTAACAAAGCTATTTCTAGCGCTAAAGATGCTACTTCTGAATTAGCTAAGGGAAACCCTCAGCAATCAGCTGGTAAATCTATCGAATTGATCCAAGAATCAATCGTTGAAGCTCAAAATATTGCTACTGATTTCTCGAAAATTGCAGAAAAAACTGCAAAAGAATCTTTTGAAATTCTTAACAAAAGACTTTTAGAAGGTTTAACAGAAATCAAAAAAGTAATCGAAGACGAAGGTAAAAAAGCTTCTGTTAAGAACTAATTAGTTTTTAACGAAAATTTAGAGGGTTTGGTTTCAAATATCCCCTTATTTAGGCCAAACCCCTCTAAAATCCTCAAGAATCTCCCTAGTATTTTAAAAATCCCTTTAGTATAATTTTCCTCATATTTAATTCATTAGGGGTCAAATAATGTCCAAAGTTGCTTTAGTTACAGGTGGCACAAGAGGAATCGGCGCTGCAATTGCAAAAAAATTAAAAGAGGATGGTTTTAAAGTTGTTTGCACTTATGTTGGCAGAGATGAACCGGCTCAAGAATTTAACAAACAAACCGGAATAGAAGTTTTCAAATTTGATGTGGCTTATTTTGAAAGCTGCAAATCTGCAATTGTTGAAATTGAAAAAAAATATGGTGATGTAGAAATTGTAATTAATAACGCCGGAATAACAAAAGATCGTTTCTTACATAAAATGGCACCAGAGGAATGGAATGCAGTTATTAATACAAATCTAAATTCTCTTTTTAATATTTGTAGAAATGTAATTGAAAAAATGCGAGCTAAAAATTTTGGTAGAATTGTATCTCTAAGTTCAATCAATGGATTAAAAGGACAGGTTGGACAAACAAACTATTCAGCTGCAAAAGCCGGTATCATTGGTTTTTCAAAAGCACTAGCATTAGAGAATGCAAATAAAGGAGTAACAGTAAACGTTATAGCACCAGGCTATGTAGGCACTGACATGGTTAAAAAAATTGATCCTACAATTTTAAAGGGAATCGTTTCTCAAATTCCAACTGGAAGATTAGCGGAGCCTACAGAAATTGCCGCCTTGGCAAGTTATTTAGTTAGTGATAAAGCAGGCTTCATTACAGGCGCTACCTTTTCAATTAATGGTGGCCAGTACATGCAGTAACAATAAAAGGGAAAAATAAATACAATGAGTGATAACGATATAGTCATAACGAGTGCGGTGCGTACAGCGGTTGGTTCTTTTGGAGGATCATTGTCATCTTTAACAGCTCCACAATTAGGTGCTCACGTAATTAAAAAATCTATAGAAAATTCTGAAATTAAACCTGAAGACGTTGATATGGTTTATATGGGTCAAGTTTTAACAGCAGGTGCGGGTCAAAATCCAGCACGACAAGCTGCAATTCATGCTGGAATTCCGGCAGATAAAACTGCAACAACAATTAATCAGGTGTGTGGCTCTGGACTTGCATCTGTTGCACTAGCTTATAATTCAATCAAGTGTGGCGATGGAAATATTATTATTGCTGGCGGACAAGAAAGTATGAGTAACTCACCTCATTTTATTAATCTTCGTAATGGCATAAAGATGGGCGATGGCAAAATGCAAGATTCAATGATCATCGACGGTCTTTGGGATATTTATAATCAATATCACATGGGGGTTACTGCAGAAAACGTTGCACAAAAATATCAAATTACTCGACAAGACCAAGATACTTTTGCAGCAGCATCACAAAGAAAAGCAATTGATGCAATTAAAGCAAAAAAATTTAAAGATGAAATTGTACCCATCACTGTAAAGATGAAAAAAGAAGATGTGGTATTTGATAAAGACGAATATCCAAAAGATGGAACAACAGTTGAAAAACTTGCAAACTTAAAACCAGCTTTTAAAAAGGACGGGACGGTGACAGCAGGAAATGCATCAGGAATTAATGATGGTGCGGCTGCACTTTGTTTAATGTCAGGTAAAACTGCAAAAGCTAGAGGCATTGAGCCCCTTGCAAAAATTGTATCATGGGCACAGTGTGGAGTTGACCCAACTATTATGGGAACAGGTCCAATTCCAGCATCAAAACTAGCGCTTAAAAAAGCAGGTTGGGGTGAAGATGAGTTAGATTTAATTGAAGCAAACGAAGCATTCGCCGCACAAGCTATTGCGGTGAATAAAGAAATGGGTTGGACCGTTGATAAAGTAAATGTGAATGGCGGAGCCATTGCAATTGGACATCCAATTGGTGCATCGGGTGCTAGAATTTTAACAACTTTAATTCATGAAATGATTAAGACTCATTCAAAAAGAGGTCTTGCTACACTTTGTATTGGCGGTGGAATGGGAATTGCGATGTGTATTGAGCGTAATTTTATTGATCATAAATAATCTCGTTCATGGACTTTAAGAATATTAAAGTTAGAAGCGAACAAGCTATTGGCTTTGTTCAAATTGATAGAGTTGTAGATAAAAATTCTTTAAATATTGAAACATCTAAAGAAATTCTACAAGCGCTAACAAATTTTGATCAAGATAGTTCCATTAAATGTATTGCAATTGAAGGCAATCAAAAATTATTTTCACCAGGCGCGGATATTAAAGAATTACAATCTTTAAATAAAAATACTGCGGCTGAGAAAAAGTTATTCGATGCTTTTGATGAAATTTACAATATTAAAAAACCAGTTATTGCATTAGTGGAAGGTTATGCTTTAGGCGGTGGAATGGAACTTGCACTTATTTGTGATTTTATTATTGCATCGGAAAATGCAAAGTTTGCTCAACCTGAAATAAATTTAGGTTTAATTCCAGGGATTGGCGGAACCCAAAGATTAAAGCGATATACAGGAAAATATAATGCAAATTATCTTTGTATGACAGGGGAGATGATTACAGCGGGGCAAGCTCACAATATCGGAATTGTTAGTGTTGTTTTAAAAGCTGATGAATTTAGAGAAGGTGCAAATAAAATATTAAAATCAATTTCAGAAAAACCACTTTCAAGTTTAGTTGAGATTAAAAGATTAATTAACAAAGATGCTTCGTTAAAAGATGAACGACAAACTTTTTATAAACTACTTGATAGTGAAAATAAAAATATTGGTATCAAAAGTTTTTTTGAAAAAACTAAACCTGAGTGGAAATAATTAATTATTTATCTTTTGCAGGTATTAACACCAAGCAATGAGTAAAGAGTACAATTTCTAAGCACTCCGCTAACAATCAAACCAATCGCAAGCCATCCCCAAGGACTAATCATCCCCAATGCTGTAAGAGTTACAATAATAACTCCAGCAGTAATTCTTAAAACTCGATCGATGTTTCCAACATTCACTTTCATTTTTAATACCTCGTTGACTTCAATATACCTATTAGTTAGAACGAAACAAGAACATATTTATTATGAAAATACCAGTAATATTGCAGAAAGTATCAGCAGGTTTCCCATCACCAGCTACAGATTATGTTCAAGATGAAATCGATTTAAACAACGAGTTAATAAAAAATCCTCCAGCAACTTTTCTAATTCGTGTGCAAGGTAATTCCATGACTGATCATAAAATTATAAATGGAGATTTATTAGTGGTAGATCGAAGTTTAAATTTAAAAAATGACTGTATTGCAATTATTAATTTTAATAACGAATTGGTTGTTAAAAATATTATTAAAGAGAACAATAATTTTTATATCAAAAATAAATTAGAGAAAACTTTAATTAATGAAAACTCAGACATTAATGTTTGGGGGATCGTAACTTATATTATTCATGCAGCCCATTAATAATAGAATTATCGCTTTAGTAGATTGTAATTCTTTTTATGTTTCCTGCGAGAGATTATTCAGACCAGATTTGAGAAGAAAACCCGTTGTAGTTTTATCTAATAACGATGGGTGCATTATCTCAAGATCAACGGAAGCAAAGCAAGCAGGGATTAAAATGGGTGAACCTTATTTTAAAGCAAAGCCATTAATTGATAAATATAAAGTATCAGTATTTTCATCTAATTATGAATTATATGGTGATATGTCACGACGAGTGATGAAAATATTAAAAAACTTTTCACCAGATATTGAATTTTATTCAATTGATGAAGCATTTTTAGATTTAACAAATATTAAAATGGATAATGTTCAAGAATATATTTTACATATTAGAAAAGTAATTTTGCAGTGGACTGGCATTCCAGTTTCAATTGGTGCTGCAAATACTAAAACGCTCGCAAAAATTGCAAATCATGTTGCAAAGAAAAATAAATTAGGAGTTGAGGAGTTTATTACCAAAGATAAAAATGAAGTAGATGAAATTTTAAAAACATTTCCCGTACAAGAAGTGTGGGGGATAGGCAGACAACTTTCCAAATTTTTTAATAATAATAGTTTTTATAATGCACATCAGCTTAAGTATGTTGACAATTATTGGGTTAGAAAAAATAGCAGTGTCGTAGTTTTAAAAACTATTCATGAACTAAATGGTATTTGCTGTTATCCATTAAACTTTCAATACGTGGCAAGAAAGAATTGTTGTGTATCAAGGTCATTTGGTAAAACCATTACCGATCTTAATGATTTAAAAGAGGCGGTTGTTAATCATTGTATGACGGCAGCGGAGCGAATTAGATCGGAGGGGTTAATTGTAAAATCAGTTTATGTATTTATTAAAACCAGCAGATTTAAAAATGATTACGTATCAAGGGTTCAAAAAGTAGATTTACCCATTGCAACGAATAACACTTTAGAACTAATTAATGTGTGCGCAAAAGCTTTAGAAAATATCTACATTAAAGGTTATTTTTATAGCAAAGCAGGGGTTATTTTTTCAGATTTAAAACCTAAAGATCATTATGAAAAGAATTTATTTTCAGATCAAAACTTAAATTTAGATCATTTGATGAAGGTTATTGATCAAACTAATAGCAAATTTGGTAGAGGCGCGATTTCTGTTGCAGCAGCAAGATTAAATAATAACTCAAAAATGAATAGACGTTATTCATCTAAAATTGACACTTCCTTTATAAAACTTGCCCCAACGGTTAGGGCATATTAATTATCGATCGTAATGATCAATAAAGCAAAAGCCTTTATCATCCTCGGTAATCAACTTTTTTCACCCATCCATTTAAAAAGTTTTAAAGACCATCATTTCATGATGGCTGAAGATTACCACTTGTGCACTTATGTTAAGCATCACCGCCAGAAGATATTATTATTTTTATCTGCCATGCGTTCTTATGCAGAGGAGTTAAAAAAAGCTAATCTCACGCTAACCTATTTTGATTGTAAGCACGAATTATTTAAAAAAAGTTATGAAGATAAAGTTTTAGTATTTTTAAATAAGATTAAAACAAAAAATGTCAGCTTATTTGAAGTTGAAGATAAGTTTTTTGAAACTCAATTAATTAATTTTTTCAAAAAAAATAAAATTGAATATAATTTTATAAAATCACCTATGTTTTTATCAAGTAGAGATGATTTTAAAGAATATTTGCAAAATAATAAAAAGCCATTCATGGGTAATTTTTATAAAATTCAAAGAATTAAATTTAATATTTTAATGAAGAGTAAGAATGAACCGCTAGGCGGCAAGTGGAGTTTTGATGAAGATAATAGAAATAAATTAGATCCTAAAGTTGCAATTCCAAAACATATTATTTTTAAACAAACAAATCATACTGAAAACATTAAAAAATTCTTAGAGAAAAATTTTTTAGATCATCCAGGTACAATTGACAGCTTTAATTTTCCAACAACTAGAAAAGATACTTTAAATCTTTATTTTGATTTTTTAAAAAATAAATTGAATTTGTTTGGTGATTTTGAAGATGCCATCTCACAAAAATCTCATATTTTATTTCATAGCATGTTAAGCCCGTTAATTAATTTAGGACTTTTAACTCCAGAGCAAATTGTTAGCGAAACTTTAGCTTATGCAAAAACAAATAAAGTTAAACTAAATTGCCTTGAGGGGTATTTGCGGCAAATTATTGGTTGGCGTGAATTTATGCGCGGTATTTACCAAAATTATGAGAGCAAATTAGAAAATACTAATTTTTTTAAACATAATAAAAAGTTAACTAAAAGTTGGTATGATGGAACAACCGGAATTGATCCTTTAGATCATACGATTAAAAATTGTAATCAATATGGTTGGTCTCATCACATTGAACGTTTGATGGTGGTTGCAAATATTATGAATCTTTCAGGTATTGAACCTAAATCTGTTTATCGTTGGTTTATGGAAATGTATGTGGACTCCTCAGATTGGGTGATGGCGCCTAATGTTTATGGGATGGGATTATTTAGTGATGGCGGAATTTTTGCAACCAAACCTTACATTTGTGCCTCTAGTTATTTGCTAAAGATGAGTGATTTTAAACGTGGTGATTGGTGCGATACATTAGATGGATTGTATTGGCAGTTTATTGAAAAAAATAAAATTTTCTTTGGTAAAAATTATAGAATGGCGATGATGGTTAAAATTTTAGAAAAAATGGATAAAGATAAAAAGAAAAAGATTTACTCTGCGGCTGATAATTTTATTAAAAAAAATACGAATTAAAAAAATCTAATTTATTCGTGTTCTCCACCAGGATCATCTTTTGGTAATTTCGTTTGTTTACCATTAATCCATAAATTTTGTCTTGAACGAGTTTGTGTATGATAGTTAGGATCTGTTCTAAATCTTCGAATATCTTGAAATTGCTTAAGCGTATAGTAGGCAACAAAAATCACAAGTAAATGACCTAAAAACATACCTAACCAACCATAGACAAACATAGGAACCGTAAATACCCAAACGCTAAATGCAGTAGACCAAAGCGCACTTAAAACAATTAATATTTGTAAACGAACTGTTTTAGGTAAAGCCCTTAAATCATTTTTAGTATCATCGAATAAAACTGTCGCAGTGTTATGCATCCAATTAGTAAAATCTTTAAACATATAAGTTTTTTATATACACTAATTTTATGGAAGGAAAAATAATTATTGTAGGAGCTACAGGTTATACAGGCTCTGCACTTGCAAAATTATTGAAACAAGAAAATATCGACTGCCATTTAATAGGCAGAAATGAATCAGAGCTTCAAAAATTAGCAAATGAAACAGGACAATCTTTTTCAGTTTGCAGCAACGTTAGTGACGAACAAAGTGTCAATGAAAGCTTAAGTTCAATTGCAAATGATAAAATTTTAGGTTTTGCATACTGCGTTGGTTCAATTGTCCTTAAATCTTTTCAAACTACAAAATCTGAGGATTTTATTAACACATTCAATCTAAATGTAACCGGTGCTATTCTTTTTATAAAAAAATTACAAAAGCAGCTTGCAGAAAATAGTGGATCGATTGTTTTATTTTCAACAGTTGCGGTGGATCGAGGTTTTAATATGCACTCTGTTATCTCAACTGCAAAAGGGGCTATTCAAGGTTTAACCACATCTCTTGCTGCCGAGTTTGCGCCAAAAATTAGAGTAAATTGTATCGCCCCAAGTATTACACAATCAAAAATGGCAAAACCAATTTTAGACAATGCTAGACTTGCAGAACAAATTCCAACTAAACATGCATTGAAGAGAGTAGGCAAACCTGAAGATTTAGCAGAGACTGCAAAATTTTTACTTTTACCAAATAGTAGCTGGATTACAGGCCAGGTCATCCATGTGGATGGTGGTAAAATTAATATAGAGACGTAATGACTATTTATTTAAAAATAATTTTATTTTTATTTTTAATTTGTTTTAAATCCCAAGCTTTTGAAAATCCAAAAGTTAAAATAAATAATTTTTTTATTCAAAAATACGAAGTTACTATTAGTGAGTTTTCAAATTTTGCAAATAAATCAAATTTTAAAACCGAAGCTGAAAAGCAAGGCTTTGGCTATGAATATGGAGCAGGCTGGGAGAAGAGAAAAAATTGGAACTATAAAACTCCTTACGGTAAAAATCCTGAAAGCTTAACGGAACCTGCGGTTCACATTAGTTATTTTGAAGCTGAACAATATTGTAAATTTATAAATGGAAGACTGCCAAGTTTTGAAGAATGGTCAACTGCAGCTTACACTCAAGTTTTAGATTCAAAAGTATTTGAGAAAAATAAAACTTATGTTTATCCAAGTGGTGATAGAGCTGAGAAAATGAACTCAACGGATCTTCTTGCCTACAGAAAACATTATGATGTTTTAAAATTACCAGAGGGGATTAATGGTTTAGTTGCTATGGGGGGAAATGTTTGGGAGTGGACAAAGGATAGAAAAGATAATTCTGCTTTAACTGCAGGTTCTTCTTGGTGGTATAGTTCAAGCAACACAACTAAGAGTGGAGCACAATTTAAAGCTGCAGATTTTTTTGGCATTTATGTTGGCTTTCGTTGCGCATTTGAAAAATAGCCACAATTACTTTATATAGGTATCCAAATTGACAGAATTTTTCTCAGAAGAAATCAGGATTACCATCCAAATTATTTTAATCGATCTAGTGTTATCAGCTGATAACGCTGTGATTATTGGAATGGCAGCATCGCAATTTGATCCTGCGATAAGAAAAAAGGTTTTAATCATTGGAACAGCCTTTGCCGTAGTTTTTAGAATATTATTCTCAGCAATGACTGCGTATTTGATGCAGTTCCAAGGTATTCGAACTATTGGAGGAATTTTATTATTCTGGGTAGCTTACAAATTATACGTAGATATTTTAAAGAAAAAAGAAGAGACAAAAGATCTAAGCAAATATCAAGTTGATGTATCTGAAAGAAGTAATTTCAGAAAAGCTGTAATGACGGTGATTATTGCAGATATTACTTTAAGTTTAGATAATGTGATTGCAGTCGCCGGAGCTGCTGGCACAAATTACGGACTGTTAGTATTCGGTCTTGCACTGGCTATTATTTTAATGGTTACGCTGGCTAATGCTATTTCAATTTATTTAAAGAAACATAAATGGATAGGATGGCTTGGATTATTGTCCGTCCTTTGGGTCGCTGGTGATTTAATTTGGGACGATATTAAGCTATTGCTTTAAAATTATTCAATGGAATTTTTTACTGACGATTTAAGGCTGACGATAAAGATCATATTAATTGATATGATTTTATCAGCAGATAACGCGATCGTTATTGGTCTAGTTGCCTCACAATTTGATCCTAAAATTAGACAAAAAGTTTTGATTATTGGAACCAGTCTTGCGGTTTTATTTAGAATACTATTTGCAGTTTTAGTTGCTTATTTTCTCCAATACAAGGGCGTGAGAACTTTTGGCGCAATTTTATTATTTTATATTGCTTACAAACTTTATGGGGATATTTTAAAAGATAATCCTGAACAGCAAGTAAAAATAAAAAAATCTCAGCTAATTAAAGAGAATGATAGAAAAAATTACTGGAAAGCTATTTTTACTATTATAATTGCAGATATTACTATTAGCTTTGATAATGTCATCGCAGTCTCAGGTGCTGCAAAGTCTAATTATACTTTACTTATTTTTGGTCTTACGCTTTCCGTTATTATGATGATTACTCTTGCTAATGCAATATCAAAATATTTAAAAGAGAATAAATGGGTGGGTTGGCTTGGAATTTTATCTATTCTTTGGGTAGCTGTTGATTTAATTAGAGATGATTTTAAATTATTTTTTTAAACAAATTAGTAGAGCACTAGCTGTTCTATTAATTTTAAATACAAATATTATGGCAAACGAACAACCTGATTATACCATTATAAAAAAAGATAACGAATTTGAAATACGTCAATACACTAATTTTCTAACGGCAACCGTTGAAACCGAAGGTGAGCGTGATGATGCAATCGGTAAAGGTTTTAGAATTTTATTTAAATATATAAGTGGCGAAAATAAAAATAAAGAAAGCATTTCAATGACTGTTCCAGTGATGCAAAAAAGCACAGGAAACAACAAATGGAATGTTTCATTTGTAGTTCCTAAAAAATTTAATCTGCAAAATGTTCCACAACCCGATAATCAAAGTGTAAAAATTATAAATAACCCAAATCTTAAAGTAATCGTCATCACTTTTTCAGGTTTATTTAGTGATGCTAATATTAAAGAGAATGAAACAAAGATTAGAGATTATATAATAGAAAAGGGACTTAAGATTGAAGAGCCAGCAATTTATGCAGGTTACAATGCGCCCTGGACACTTTGGTTTTTAAAAAGAAATGAAGTCTTATTTAAATTGATAAATTAAAATTATTTCAAGGCAAAGTTAAAGACGATCTAAGACAGGACTAATAAAACAATCAAATTAAGCCTAATAATATTAGTTAAATTGAAGTATTGACTTATACGCATATCTATGTGAAAAACGCATATCTGATATGCACGATTCGCAAATTAGGTAAGTTAACATAAAACAAGGAGTTAAAATGTTAGAAGGATCAAAAGGCTTAATAGCTAAAAATTTTGAAAACAAGCAAAAGGAAAAGAATATAGATAATTTAAACCGCAACATGAAATCAGTTGATACCTACGGTAATGGTACAACGGGTTACAGAATTAAAAACGGTGTCAACGCCGGCAAAGTTGTTGGTCATATCCAAAGAGTAAAGTCCGAAATTTAAAGTTTTGTTTACCTAGCGAAAGCTAGGTAAATCAAAATCCTATAGCACAACATCACAATAGATCCCTTTTTTCTGACTAGGCTATAGGCATACCTAAACCAAAAATATTCAACAACTGTTTCAGTAAGTTTTAACTAAAGAAATTATTTAATTAATTACAATTTTAAGATTATTTTTTTGATTTAGATTTTGTAATTACTATAAAAATAAAAGCAGCAATAAATTGTGCAATAATAAAAGGAATTACATCAGCACTTTGAATGCCAACAAAGGTATCCGTTAAACTTCTAGCAATAGTAACTGCTGGATTTGCAAAAAAAGTTGAAGAAGTAAACCAGTAACCCGCTGTTACTGTTAATGCGACTAACATTGGAATTTGTTTTTTATCATTCTTAATTCCAAAATAAATTACACTTAGTAAAACTAAAGTTGAGATCATTTCACTAAAATAAAAATTAATTCCAGATCTTGGATTTGTAGATTCCTGTAATATTGGTAGTGCAAAAATAAAATGACAAAGCATTACTCCAAAAATTGCACCTAAAAATTGGCAGATAAAATATATAATCAGTTCACTTGTTTTTAATTTTTTATTAGCCCAGTCCACTAAACTCACTACTGGATTAAAATGAGCTCCTGAAATTGGCATTAGCGAAGAAATTAAAACATATAGAGCAGCACCCGTTGCAATACTGTTACCAAGTAAAGCAACTGCATTATTGTTTCCTGCAAGGACATCACCCATAATTCCAGAGCCAGTAACCACTGCTAGCAATAAGGCGGTGCCAATAAATTCAGCTAAATATTTATTTTTATTCATTGTTATAAATTTCTCTAAGTTTAAATTTTAAATTAACGGTGTCCATTGTTTCAACAGGTAATCTTATAAGTTTTTCAATTTTAGGCTTTAAAGTTTTAATTAATTCATCAAATGCTTTGCGTTTTTCAATCTTATCGCCACCTGCAGCTGAGGGATCTTTAAATCCCCAATGAACTTGCAAAGGGTGACCTGGCCAAATAGGGCACATCTCTTTAGCAGCACTGTCGCAAACAGTAATAACTATATGCATTTTTGGAGCATTGGGTTTTGCAAATTCATCCCAGCTTTTAGAGTAAAGTTTTTTAGTGTCATAGCGCATCTCTTCTGCAATCTCTCTAGCGACCGGATTAATATCTTTTTTAGGAGAAGATCCTGCGCTAAACCCTGTAAATTTCCCTTTAGCTAATGTGTTTAATAATACTTCTGCAACAACGGATCTTGCAGAATTATGAGTACAAAGAAATAAAACGTTGATCATTTAATCAATTATTATCAAAAAATTATTACACATATATTACATAAATTAATTAAAATTGTACTAGACTTGGTCTATTTTGTGATGTTATAACATAACAATGAAACATAATGATGATTTAGTCCTAAATGTAATCAAAGCAAATGCAAAGCCATTAACGGCATATGAAATTTTAAGCAAAGTTCAAAAGGTTAAAAAGATCCAACCTATGTCCGTTTATAGATCACTTAAAAATTTACAAACTCAAGGAAAAATTCACAAATCTAATCAAAGCAAAAGCTTTTTATTGTGCAATGAAAATGATCACGAGCATGTTCATAATCCAGTATTAGTTATCTGCAATGATTGTGGAAAAACAGAAGAATTAGAGGTTAATAGTTTTTCAAAATTATTAGCTAATCTTAAAACTAAAGCACAGTTTCAATTTCAGAACTTTCAAATGGAAGTTTCATCAACTTGTAAAGGATGTAATTAATGGAACATTTATTAGAGAACATTACTTTTCTTCAGGACAAAATTTTGCTTCGAGGATATGTATTTGGTGTAATTCACGCCGGTTTAATTGTGATTGGTTATTACACTGGTTGGAGTATTAACCGTTTTCTTAAAATAGCATCTAATGGTTATATCGCTGGAATTTTTGGTGCAATATTTGCACACGTTATTGCAGATTTAATCGCATCTCTAGTTGATCCAGATATTCGTCCCGCAACTCTTGGAATTTTTCTTGGCGGCTTAACACCGCTTATACTTATACCGTTCCTTGAAAAGTATGTGGTTAAATCTAAACATCACATTGTAGTTGGTGATCATGATGATGTTAAAAAAGACTTAGACCATCATCATTAGTCAAAAGACTAATAATTTCTAACTAAATGTTTAACCTCTGGGATTCGAGTGTGAGTATTTTTGCTGCCTAAAATAACTACAACTCTTCTGCCTTTATTAGTATCCATCAATAAAGCAATGCAACCACCCGCAGCTCTAATGTAGCCTGTTTTGCTTACTATAAATTTTTTACTAACTAATGGATTTGTATTTTTATATGAATAATAGCCCTCATCTAATTTAATTCGCATTTTTGGCGTCTGTGATGATTTTACAATAAGAGGATATGTTTGTGCAGCAAGAACAAGTTTAATTAAGCTACTTGATGTTGAAACGTTATCATCATCAAGTCCAGAAGCATCAACAAATGAAGTGTCTCTCATTTTTAAAGACCTTGCCTTTGCATTCATAGCATCCACACAAGCTTGATAACCGCCTGGGTAATGCTCACATAGTAAGTCTGAGGAGTCATTATTAGATCTAATAAGTGCTAATCTCAAATGTTGCCGTCTTGAAATATCATTAATTTTCTCATCTAAATTTTGATTAGCATCCAGCACAACCATAGCGGTCATTAATTTTGTAATACTTGCAATACTGCGTAGATCGTTGGTGTTGGCTCCTTTTATAATTTTTCCGTTAACATCTGCAACCACCCAACTCTTTGCACTTATAGGAACTCTTTTTTTATTTGCGGTAATAGTTTTCTGTGCCTCAACCGACGATGTAAGCAACAACAGAACTGCAGTAAGGATAGAAATTATTTTAAACATGTCCTGACCTAATTATATGAATTCATAATTAAAAAAACTTAAAATTAGTAAAAGCACCGTAAATGCTCAATAATATTAAAAATTTATGTTATAAATTCTAAAATAAATATTTTTTAGTTAATTTTAAAACAATGGACCAAAGCACAAATTTAATAGCGCTGCTTGCAACTGGTTTTGGACTTGCGTTAATTTTTGGATATCTTGCTAACTATTTTAAAATTCCATCTTTAGTTGGATATTTATTTGCAGGCGTTGTGATTGGTCCTTTCACTCCAGGTTATATTGGAGATCAACAACTTGCAAATCAGCTCGCTGAAATTGGTGTTGTATTATTAATGTTTGGCGTGGGCTTACATTTTAGCTTACACGATTTAGATCGACTAAAAAGAATTGCAATCCCAACTGCAATTATAAATATTTTCATCATCACATTGATTAGTGCATTTATTAGCATTGAGTATTGGGGTTATTCATTAATGGGTGGGATTATTTTAGGACTTTGTTTGTCTGTTTCCTCAACCGTTGTTTTAGTGAGAGCTTTAGAAAAAAGAGATTTAATTGAAAACGATATAGGTAAATTTTCAATTGGTCGCTTGGTGGTTGAGGATATTATAATGATTTTAGTATTAGTTTTTTTACCAGTTTTTTCTCAAGTATTCTTAAACCCACAGATTAATCAGGCCGAACAAACTTTATATCAAAGTTTTGCCCCAGCTATGATTGCTGTTTTTAAAATAATCTTATTTATAATTTTGATGCTAGTTGTTGGTAGAAAAATTTTACCTAAAATTTTAAAAGCCATCGTTAAAACTAATTCTCGTGAATTATTTACGCTAGCCATTGTAAGCGCAGCGGTAACAATTTCTTTTTTTTCAGCAAAATTCTTTGAAGTATCAATGGCGCTAGGTGCATTTTTTGCAGGAACTATTTTAAAAGAAACTGAATTTTCAAAACGTGCTGAACTAGATTCCCTGCCACTAAGAGATATATTTTCTATATTGTTTTTTGTCAGCATTGGGATGTTGTTTAATCCCATAACTATAATCATGTATCCTTACAAAGTATTAATTATTGCACTTATTGTTATCGTTGCAAAATTAATTACAACCACAGCACTTTGTTTAATTTTTAAATATCCATTTAAAACTGCCTTAGTGATTGGTTGTGGACTTGCACAAATTGGAGAGTTTTCCTTCATTCTTGCAAGCATGGGTCTTGAGTTAAAAATTATTTCAAGAAACGCCTATAACTTAATATTGGCTGGGGCTTTTATAAGTATTGCTGTTAATCCAACTTTATTTAAATTTAGCAAACCTATTTTGGAATGGTTTGAGAGAAAAAGAAAATATTATTATTAATTGTTGATAAAAATAAAATAATTTTAAATTATATTTGATTATGGGGGGGGGTTATGCTAATTACGCATAACACTTAATTTACAAAACCTATAGTTTCACAATCAGATTCTGATCCCTTTTGATGTCGTGGCTATAGGTGTTTTTTTTGTTTTATGAGAACAGCCAAAATAACATGTCCTTATTGCAGCAACTCACAAAAAATTTTTTATTTTTCTTTTAATCTAAAACAATTTTTCAATATTTTTTCAAAACAAGAACAATTAATTCCAACCAGAGCGATTACAGATATTAATAAAAAAATCAAAAAATTTTCATGCAAAGCATGTTTAAAAGATCTTATTTATTTTTTTAATATTAATAATGAAGAATATTTTGTTGACGGTATTCATTTAAAGTATGCAAGAGAACTTATTTTAAACAAAAGAAATGGTATTGAACTTTTAAAGAATAAAATAGTTAAACTAGAAAAAGTAGAAAATAGTCCTGAAAATGAAAAGTTACTGGAATATTTAAGAATAAAAGTGATTAAAGAGGATGAGGAATTAAATCACTTAAAAGAAGAATATAAAGATTTGCCTTTAAAATTATAATTTCAAAGCGGGCAAACAATTTTGTCCGCTTTAGAAATAATATAGATAATTATTAGTTTGTAGCTTTAGAACCAATTAACTTTAAAGCTTCGCGAAGAGCTGCTTCTGATTTGTCATGAGTTTTATCATTGTGAAGTTTTTCACCATCAGCTCTTAATTTTTTTGCTTTTTTTACATCGTCAGCTTTTGCTTTTGTTGTTTTAACATCAGCATCAAATTGCGCCCATAATTTTGGACATACTTTTGCATAAGCAGTTGAAGTTACTAAAAACATACTTACTAATAGCACAAGTGTTTTTTTCATTTTTTTAATTATTAAGTTAGTGGCTTGATTTACTACAGGTGCAAAAAAAAGTCATTTTAAAAAATGTCTTTATTATCAAGTCAAATATACAGATTCAGGTCTTGTTCTAAGCTGAATTATCTTTTACTAAAGAATAAATATTTTATTGCAGCTGCAGCTATTAAAAGGTGCATAGCAACTGTTAGTATAATTATAATTGCGCCTTCATTTGAGAACATCATATTCATCATCGGATACATTTTTATACTTTGTTAAGTTAGGATTTGAATAGAGGCTATACCTGCACCAATACCCTGTATATGAAAATTAATATTGAAGATATTGCTGTATATATGTCTTGATTATTGTCAAAATTTTATATCTATTTTAAATATGATCAAAAAATATTTAATATTTTTAACTTTAATATTCTCAGTTTATTCGTGCACTGTTATTTCAGAAAAAGCTGCGCAAAAAGCTGACAAAGAAAATGCTTATCTTTCTACATTCTTAAACAAATCTTCAGCAAATCTAAATTCAACACTTGGTAAGCCTACACAAGTTTCATCTGAGGGTAATTTGGCCGTTCATGTTTATGAAGTAAAGGGCACTCTATTTAACTGTCAGAGAAAATTTACAATTGATAATAAAAATATTGTGACAGGTTTCGTTTCCACTTGCTGGGATTGATATTACAATTGATGAAGCCATTAACACTTATAAAGTCGTTGATCAAAACGAAGGACTTATAGATACCGCATTTGCCCTTAGAATTTATATAGGAACTGCCTAAAGAAATTACAAAAAATACATCTATTATTTGTACTTAATTATTGTACACTTATTATCACTATTAAGAGGCATTTATGAAAAGTAAAGAAACGCTAGCAAAGCAGTGTAATTATCTTTTTAATGAATTTCTTACTAATAATAAGAAATATAAAACTCTTACACATTTTCGAAGAACGCCTGGTGGGTGGCTTATTATGTTAAAAATTTTTGAAAATTATTTTAACGATAATGATATTCATGTTGAAGAATTAATTCGCCAAGTGCCTATTTCCATTAGTTCACGATTAAGTTTATTTTCGCTCATCGACATTGCGGTTAAAAGAAATATTTTAATCAAAACAGCGGATACTACTGATCATAGAAAAAAATTAGTCACACCTTCTGAAATTTTTATAAAAGAATTTAAAGATTGGCTTGACGATTTTGGGGCCTAAATAGTTACTTTTTCTCTCTTTTTTTTAACCAATCTTGCATCATTTTTATCTCAGCTTTTTGAGCATCGATCATTTTTTGTGCAAAAGCTTTAAGTTCGGCATCTTTTGATTTTTTAATTAACTCTTCAGACATATCAATGGCTCCTTGATGGTGCGGGATCATTCCTTTTAAAAAATCAACATCAATATTTCCTGAAGGTTTAATCATCATATCTTTATGCATTTTATCCATAGCCTTTTGAAAAGGCATGGGGCCATGATTTTTATGACTATCATGATGCATAGCTGATAGTGGCAACGTAATTGTGAATAATATAATTGAAATACTTAATAAAATTTTTTTCATAAATTAACTATATGTTTTATTTAAAAAATTTAAAGAATAAAGAGACAATAATTGAAATAACAATGCAAGTTACAATTGGAAAATAAAAAGAATATTTCTCACCCTTTACACTAATGTCACCAGGCAATCTGCCAAGTGGAATTTCTTTAGCAAGCGGCCAAAACAATCCAACAATTAATATTAAAATTCCAATGATGATTAATGCTTTTTGCATTAGTTTTTACCTAATTGATAAAGACGGATCATATTGGTCATCTTCGATTTACCAAATGGTAAACCTGCAGTGATAATAGCATAACCACCCATTTTAGTTAATTTTCTAGATTTAATAATTTGTTTTGAAATCTTCATCATCTGAACCCAGTTTTTAGCATCACTATTAGTAATAGAAGTGACACCCCACAGTAATGAAAGTTGCCTTGAGATATTTATATTTGGTGAGATAGTTATAATTTTTGCAGAAGGTCTTATGGCTGAGATTAATCGTGCGGTATTACCAGTCACTGAAAATCCAATGATAGCTTCAACTTTTATGTTGTAGGCGATATCTTTAATTGCAAGGGCGATTGCTTTAACCGGTTCATTATTAATTTTAGTTTTACTTTTAAATAAACTGATATTTTCTTTTTTATATTTTTCTGTTGAGACAATGGTTTTCTTCATCGCTTGCACGGCTTGAATTGGATATTTTCCAACTGCTGTTTCAGCAGACAACATCACTACATCCGTTCCTTGAAATACAGCTGTGCCAATATCGTTAATTTCAGCTCGTGTTGGTTTATTATTTTCAATCATGCTCTCAAGCATTTGCGTTGCTATGATAACGGGTTTGCCAAGTTCAGAACATTTTTTAACAATATCTAATTGAACATGTGGCACTTCATTAGCACCAATTTCAACGGCAAGATCACCTCGTGCAACCATGATTGCATCTGATGTTTGAATAATGTCTTTAATATTTTTAATGGCACTTTTGTTTTCAACTTTTGCAATAATGCCCGTATCTTGTGGAATAAGTTTTCTTGTTTGTTTAATAATTTTTGAATTCTTCACGTAAGAAAGCGCAATCCAATTACAACCTAATTTTTTTGCAATACTAATGTCTTTTTTATCTTTTGCAGTTAGATCATCAAAATCAACTTCTAGTCCTGGAATATGAATGCTTTTAAAATTTTTGATAATACAATCGTTTTGACAAATAGTTTGAATAGAGTTTTTTGAAAATTTTGCAATTTTAAAGACGAATTTTCCATCATCAATTAAAATTTTATTACTCTTCTTTATTTTCTTAAAAATTTCAGGATAGGGTAGATACACTCGACTTTGACTGCCTATTTTTTTATTTAAATCAAAATTAAAAGTATCGCCTCTTTTAAGTGACGCTTGATTTTTTAAAATTTTACCAATTCTAAGCTTTATTCCTTGAAGATCTGCAACGATAGCAATGGGCTTTGCATTTAATTTTTCACAGTCTCTAATAATTTTTACAATCTTTTCAATCCCACTTAAGTTGTGACTAAAATTAATTCTAAAGCCATCTACACCTGAACGAATTAACTGATTAATAATATTTTTCTTAAATATCGAAGGGCCTAGGGTTGCAAGTATTTTTGCTTTTTTATCCATCAATTAGATTCATTATAAAATACCATTTTGGCAAATGTAAGATGATTATGTTATAATAGTTCATTAATAGAAGTTTGCTATGTCACTAACTCAGCCAGAACTGATCCAACTCATCATTCTATTAATCGTATTGTTTATTATTATCTGGAATTTTATGCGGGGAAGATTTTAATTAAAAATTTTGTTTTTCAAATATAATGGCAGTGCAATTGCTTCATAAATTATAAAGAATACTTGAAATAATATTGGCTGCTTTAGAATTTTTGCAAGGGTTTTAAACCTATCAATTTCATTCCAAATAATTAAAAAAACTTTAGCGCCAGCAATTAATTCTCCATTCACCATTGCATGCATTCTGCGCATTAACTGATCTTTAGTTTTCTTTGTTTCGATATAGGCTGAAATATTGTCATTAATGTTCACCCATTGAATAAGAGGATTTTTAATCTTAGTTTTATAATAATTAATTTCACTGTTACAAATAGAGCACGACTGATTAAAATATATTTTAATGTTATCCATATTTTTAAATATTTAATTTGTATTAATAAACAGTAAACTATTTTATATTAAATTAACTTCATGAGTAAAATTTTCATAGTTTATGGTCATTATAGTGATCAATCTTTTAATGCAGCAATACGCGATACCTTTATAGAAACTGCAAAACAGCAAGGTCATAGTATTGATTGTGTAGATTTGTATAAGGAAAATTTTGATCCTGTATTTCGAGGTGAAGAACCTGACAAAACTGTTATTGATCACCGCGAGCGAATAAAAAAATGTGACACCATTGTTTTAATTGCACCCATCTGGAATTTTAGAATGCCAGCAATTCTTGAGGGCTGGATTGATAAAGTATTAGCGCCACCTTTTGCATTTACTTTCAAAAAGTTGTGGGGAAATTATGGTTATCCAATCGGTAATTTAAAAGATAAAAAAGCAGTTATTTTTTGCACCTATGGCTCTCCGCGTCTTGCAATTACAACTTTCTTTTTAAACTTGCCGATCCGAAGATTAAAACGAGGCGTATTTCACATTTGTGGCATAAGAGATATTAAATATAGAAGATATTTTGCCGTTCCCTTCGTAACTCCTGAGGAGCGAGTTGAATTTTTACAAGATGTAAAACAAACTGCGCAAAGTTTATAATTGAAATAAATTGAGTTAAGTTTTAATTAAAATTATGAAAGCTTATATTATCCACGAAAATGAGGAGTGGTCTTTACCTCTAAAAGAACAATTGCAAAAATTATCTGTGCCCTTTGAAGATTGGCATATGGCAAAAGTTAATTTAAACACAGCTTCTATTCCACCCAATGGAGTTTTTTACAATCGAATGAGTGCATCTTCCCATTCACGAGGACATCGCTTTGCACCAGAATATACAGCGGTGATTTTAAATTGGTTATCTTTTTATAACAGACGAATTATCAATGGTGAAAACGCACTTGCTTTAGAAATTAGCAAATCCTTACAATACAAAAAATTAAATGAACAAAATATTAAAACACCAAAATCTATTTTTTGTTCTGGAAAAGCAAATATCTTATCTGCAGCAGATCATTTTACTAAACCCTTCATCACTAAGCACAATAGAGCTGGACGTGGACTTGGGGTGAAATTATTTCAAAATAAAATTGAACTTGAAAAGTATGTAAACGGCGATCAATTTGAAGATTCAATTGATGGTATTACAATTTTACAAGATTATATTGAAGCAGATCCAAAAGTAGTCACTCGCGTTGAATTTATAAACTCTAAATTTTATTATGCGGTTCAAGTGGATGCTAGCGATAGCTTTGAATTATGCCCAGCTGATGCCTGCAATGTTGAAGCACAATTTTGTCCAACCAATCCAGATGGCAATAAATTTATGATTGTTAAAAACTATCAAAACCCACTCATAGAAAAGTATGAAAAATTTTTAAAAGCAAATCATATTGAGATTGCAGGTATTGAATATATGCTTGATAAAAATGGTGAAAGCTTCACCTATGATGTGAATACTAATACGAACTATAACTCCGTTGCTGAAAAAATTTCAGGTCAGTTTGGAATGTTAAAAATTGCACAATTTTTAAAAGCAGAACTTGAAAAGTTATAAATAATTTATATAAAACAAGTGATGCAAGACCAAAACAATAATATGTACCGTAGCAGCGATGATAAATTCTTTGCAGGAGTTTGTTCAGGTATGGCGCATAAGTTGGGCTTTAGTAAATGGGGTTTGCGTTTTGCATTTATAATAGGCGCATTGTTTTATGGAGTGACTATTTTAATTTACATCATCTGCTGGATGGTTTTTAAACCGCGTCCAACTTTCAATCGTTAAGTTTTTTTTTAAATTTAAATTATGAGTGAAGAAAATATTAAGTTTGCTGATTTAGTTACATCTACGCGTGGCAATTTAGTTGAAAATATTCATCAAGGTGTTGCGGTTGCAATGGATTCAGAAGGGCGAGTGATAAAAAAATGGGGAGATATTACAACTGAAATATTTCCACGTTCTGCACTTAAACTCATTCAAACATTTGGAATTATAACAACAGGTGCTGATAAAGCTTTAAAACTTAAAGATGAACAAATTGCATTTGCAACCTCCTCTCATCACGCAGAACCTGTGCATCTTGATATGGTTAAGTCTTGGCTTTCAGAACTTGAATTAGAAGAGGAAGATTTAATGTTAGGATCTGCTTGGCCGCTAAGCCAGAAAAGAAAAGATTATATAGTCAGACAAGAGGGTCGAAAGAGTAAAATTTATCATAATTGTTCTGGAAAACATTGCGGACAATTATCTATTTGCAAACACAGTAAATTTAAAACTTTAAATTATCACGATCCAAAACACCCAGTGCAAAAACTATTTATAGAAAATTTAGAAAAATTAGCTGAAGTTCAAATTAAAAATATTGGAATTGATGGATGTAATTTGCCAGCGCCAAGTCTGCCCCTTAATCAATTTGCAAAAGCTTTGACAAAGTTTGCAGATCCTTCAAAATTAGAAGGGATTGAACAAAAAGCGGTTATTAAAATATTTGAATCTTGCGTAAAACATCCGTTATTATTTGGTGGATCGGAGAGTGTGAATTCTATTTTAACAAAGAGTAGTAATAAAAAAGTTCTAATTAAAAATGGTGCGGATGGCGTCTTTATAGCAATCGCTCCAGATGAAAAAGCAGTGCTGGTAGTTAAGATCAAAGATGGCAACATGAAAGCTGCCGAGGTTGCAATTGCTGGATTATTAGAAGAGATGAAATTCTTAAATAACGATGAGACTAAAAAATTAAAAAGTCAGCCAATCTTAAACTCAACTGTTACAAAGATTGGAAAAATGGAGTGGATTTCCCTTTAAAAGTTAATTTACTTATTTATTTATTGTGGTCTATTAACTTTTAAATTTTATGGCAAAATCAAATTCTTTTCGACCAGGTAAACACTTATTACAAGTTCCAGGACCTACCAATATTCCTGATCGAGTTTTAAGAGCAATGAGTTTTCCAACAATAGATCATCGCGGTCCAGAATTTGCAGAAATTACAAAAAGAGTTCTAGATAAAATTAGAGGAATTTTTAAAACTACTCAGCCTGTTATTATATTTCCAGGTTCAGGAACAGGAGCTTGGGAAGCTGCAATTGTAAACACATTAAATCCTTATGATAAAGTATTGATGTTTGAAACTGGACAATTTTCAACATTATGGGCAGAGCAGGCAAAAAAATTTAATTTAGAAGTTGAACTTGTACCAGGCGATTGGCGCACTGGAGCAGATCCAAAGATTATTGAAAAAAAATTAAGTGAAGACAAATCGCATAAAATAAAAGCAGTCTTTGCTTTGCACAATGAAACGTCCACAGGCGTTACCAGTAACATTGCAAAAATTCGACAAGCAATGGATAGTGCAAAACACCCCGCACTATTAATGGTTGATACAATTTCATCCCTTGCTTCAATTGATTATTGTCACGATGATTGGAAAGTTGATGTGACAGTGTGTGGATCGCAAAAAGGACTATTATTACCACCAGGACTTTCTTTTAATGCCGTAAGTCAAAAAGCTTTAGAGGCTCATAAAAAATCTACTATGCAAAAATCATATTGGGATTGGAAACCTATTTTGACAAATAACAAAGACAATGCTTTTCCATACACGCCACCAGTAAATATGTTTTTTGGTCTTGAAGAGGCAATGAACATGTTAAATGAAGAAGGATTAGAAAATGTTTTTAAACGTCATGCACGATTAGCGGAAGCAACAAGAGTTGCAGTTAAAGCTTGGGGTCTTGAGGTTTTAGCAAAAAATCCAGAGGAATATTCAAATACTATTACTGCAGTTCTACTTCCTCAAGGTCACGACTCCGACAATCTTAGAAAAGTTATTTATGATGAATATAATATGTCGTTGGGAATGGGTTTAAATAAAGTGAAGGGAAAAGTATTTAGAATAGGCCACCTTGGAGATTTTAATGAAATTATGTTGGCTGGAGCCTTAGCTGGCGTTGAATTAGGACTTAGAAAAGCAAAAATTCCTCATAAAGCTGGCGGACTAATGGCTGCCATAGATTATCTTGCAAAATAAGTTTGACTAAAAATTTAGCGATTAAAATATTTACCTGTTAAATATAGGGCAGTTAATTATCCGCGTCATTTTGCAATAAAAAAACTAAACCTAAAGTAGAAGTAAATTTATTGTTTGCTTAACATTAGATCTTTTATTTGTTAAGAATCGCTTCCTTAAAAATTATGAGTACAGAAACCCTTAAAAAAACAAACGGTTCAGGCAAAAATGGAGCAGGCAAATGTCCTGTGATGCATGGTGGAATTACTAAAGCTGGAGAGTCAAACACATCAAGACTTTGGCCAAATAGTATTAATTTAGATATTTTGCATCAACACGATACTAAAACTAATCCACTTCCAGGTTTCAATTATAGAAAAGAAGTTAAAAAATTAAATTTTAAAGCATTAAAAAAAGATTTACTTAAATTAATGACTGACAGCCAAGAATGGTGGCCAGCAGATCTTGGAACTTATTCTGGTTTAATGGTTAGATTAACTTGGCACCAAGTTGGAACTTACCGAGAATTTGATGGTCGTCCTAATGTTGGCTCACACAGATTTTCTCCACAAGATTCTTGGCCTGATAATACAAATTTAGATAAAGCTAGACGATTACTTTGGCCAATTAAGAAAAAATACGGAAATAAATTAAGCTGGTCAGATTTAATGTGTCTTGCAGGTACGATGGCATATGAACATTCAGGTTTTAAAACTTTTGGATTTTCATTTGGGCGTGAAGACATTTGGGAGCCGGAGAAGGATGTGTACTGGGGAAAAGAAACAGTACCATTAGCTGTCGATAGATACAGCGATCCAAAAGATCGTTCATCATTAGAGGCGCCTCTTGCAGCATCTCACTTTCAATTAGTCTACGTTAATCCGCAAGGAGTAGAAGGTATTCCTGATCCATTAAGAACAGCGATGGATGTGCGAGAAACATTTGGCAGAATGGGAATGAATGATGTTGAAACAGCAGCACTTACAATTGGTGGACATTCTATTGGTAGAGCGCACGGCAATGGGGATCCTGCAAATTTAGGAAGAGAACCTGCTGCAGCAGAAATTCATGAACAAGGATTTGGTTGGAATCAAGAAAATGGATTAGGTGCTAATCAAATTACATCTGGTTTAGAAGGAGCGTGGACAACTCATCCTGATAAATGGGATCATCAATATTTAGATCTTTTACTTAATTATAAGTGGGAGAGCAAAAAAAGTCCTGCAGGAGCTTGGCAGTGGGAACCTATTGGTCTTGAAGAGGAGAAAAAACCAGTGGACCTTGCAGATCCTACAAAGAAAGCTCGATTAATGTTTACTGATGCGGATATGGCAATGGTTATCGATCCAGAATATAAAAAAATTTCAGAACAATTTTACAAAGATCCAAAGTTCTTTGAAGACTCCTTTGCAAGAGCTTGGTTTAAATTAACCCACAGAACTATGGGCAATCGTGACAATTATATTGGACCTTGGGCACCAAAAGAAAATTTAGTTTGGCAAAATAATGTGCCAGCTCCAAAGAAAAAATATAATTTAGAAAAAGTTAAAAAAATGATTGCAGCTACAAGTTTAAGTGTGAGCGATTTGGTTGTGGTTGCTTGGGATAGCGCTAGAACTTATAGACGAACAGATAAAAGAGGTGGAGCAAATGGTGCAAGAATTCGTTTTGCCCCAATGAAAAATTGGCAGGCGAATGAACCACAAAGACTTGAAAAAACATTAAAAGTTTTAGAAGGAATTGCAAAAAAAACAGGAGCAACTATTGCAGATACTATTGTTCTAGCTGGAACTGTTGGACTTGAGAAAGCTATTAAAAAAGCAGGCTCAAAAGTTAAAGTTCCATTTAGAGGTGGCAGAGGCGATGCAATTGAAAAAGAAACACATACAGATTCCCTTAAAGTTTTAGAACCTTTGCATGATGGGTTTAGAAATTATGTCAAAGCAGAATATTCGGTTATGCCTGAGGAATTATTATTAGAGCGAGCAAATTTAATTGGTCTTACTGCAAAAGAAATGACTTGTTTAATTGGTGGTATGCGAGTTTTAGGAACTAATTTTCAAAATTCAAAACACGGAGTTTTCACAGATAAAGTTGGAGCTTTAACAAATGATTTTTTCATTAATTTAACTGATATGAAATACACTTGGAAGCCAACGGGAAAAAATAGCTACGATATTATTGAGCGTAAATCTAATAAAGTTAAATTTACTGCAACTCGAGTGGATTTAGTTTTAGGATCAAACTCAATTCTTCGTTCTTACGCAGAATTATACGCACAAGATGACAATCAAGAAAAATTCATAAAAGACTTCGTTGAAGTGTGGACGAAAATTATGAATGCCGATCTTCCAAGATTAAATTAAATAAAAACTTTAAAATTTTTTATGATCGCCACGTAAAAAGTGGTAAGATGATATCTCTTAACCTTTGGAGGAATCATGAACTTTGTAAAAAAATACATAAAATGGATTAGTACTGCACTTGTATTAACAGGGATATTACTGACTAATTTAAACATCTATCCACTTAACATTTTCTCACACGGATTAGGTGCTGTGGGTTGGACCATTGCAGGATTTATAAATAAAGATAAAGCTATTATGACAAACTTTGGATTACAGTTACCACTGTTTGTAATCGGTTATATAAACTTATTTTTTTAAAGAATGATTAAAAATATAATATTTAGTTTTATTGATAAAATTATCAAAAGACCAAAATTAGTTATTATTGTAGCAGTCCTGATAGCTCTTTCGCCTTTGCTAATTAATGCCCTTAAGAAACTTTAAGATAAGTTTAGAATAGTTAGTTAAATAAATTATCATGTCATTTTTAAAAAGAGCCCTTATTGTCATCATTGCATTAACTTTTGTTGGCTGCAGCGTTATTACTTTAAGCTACAACAGGCTTCCAATTGTAGCGGCGTATCAACTAGATTCAATTTTTGATCTCACCGACCAGCAAAGTAGTTTGGCTCGAAAAGAATTAGATAACTGGTTATCGTGGCATCGTACAACGCATTTACCGCAGTATGCAAATAAACTTAAAAGTTATGAAAAATTAATCATTCAAGATTTAACACCGCAACAGTTTTGTAAAGAAGTCGACGTGATCCGTATTTTTGTTGATGAAGCGGTTGTGCAATTTTTACCAGCGCTTGTCCCAATTGCAAAAACATTAACGCCTAAACAAATTGAAAATTGGAATAAATATCAATTAAAAAATGATGAAGAATTTATGACCAATTTTGGATTAGGTCGCAAGGGCGAAATAATAAATGAAAGACGATTAGAAAAAGCAATTGATCGTGCAGAAATGTTTTATGGAACATTATCTTTGGAGCAAAAAGAATGGATCGCAAAGCGTCTTGAAAAAAGTGCTTTTAAAGCAGAACTTGTTTTACCAGAGCGAAAACGCCGACATAATGAAGCAGTTGCTGCGGTAAATCTTATTCAAAAGGGTGCTCAACCTTTACAAACTTTAAAAAATGTTTGGAAAAATAATCAACAATCTCCAGATCCAAAGTATGCAAATTATAGCGAGCAAATGTTAAAAGATGGTTGCGTGCAATTATCAGAACTACACAACAGAACAACACTTGAGCAACGCTTAAAAGCTGCACAAAAACTGCAGGGTTATGCAAATGATTTTCAAAGTTTAATCAAACCTTAAATTTAATTATTATTTTTAACTTTGCGGGGAATTGTAAACTTTATTAAAGTTTAAATATCTTATAGTTCGTCTTTATCAATGCTGACACCTAAGTGCTTTGATCTTCTAAATTTTAAAATTACAATTGCAATAGCAAGAAGTAAAATTGCACCCGCTTCATAGACAAGCGTTGATGGATCAATATCTTTTTTTTGCAATATGATTAATCGTGCAAGGGCAGTGATTGCAATAAATAAAGGGTAAGCTAATCTAATCGTCTGTGTTCTCCAATAACCAGTCACCATTCCAATAACTTCTAAATAAATAAATAGTAATAATAGATCTGGTAAACTGATGTTGCGGATTTGAATCATGTTCATAATCTCAAGTAAAAAAGCAATTGAGGTTGCAATGAGGATTACTGATGCAAATACAAGCTGTAATTTTCTAAAAAAACTTACCATAAGAATATGTGTATCATTAATTAATCACTTCCAAAAATGAATAGATGATAGTAAATATTAAAAATAATGACTCCGTTGCTTGCTATTATTTTATTAGTATTTTCAATTGGTTTTCTCATGGCAATGGGACTTGAAAAACTGTGGTTAGTCATTGGTTTTTTTATAGCTTTAATTGCTTATTTGCATTTTTTTGGGGGTATTTAAGGCGCTTATAAATTATGAAAGATTCGTACTCATATATTCTCTTAGGACTTGCTATCGGCTTTGCAATTTATCTTGCAGATAAGTACATATTTAAGATTATAAAAATTGCGTTAATTTAATTTTAATAATTTAAAAATTAACTTAATTGCGATTCAACAAACTCCCAATTCGCCAGCTCATTTAGAAAAGCTTTTAAATAGTCAGGTCTGCGGTTTTTATAATCAACGTAGTAAGCATGTTCCCAAACATCACAGCCAAAGATAGGCTTCATATTATCGACTAATGGATTTGATGCGTTTGCTGTTTTTGTTACAACAAGTTTACCATTTTGAATGGCAAGCCAAGCCCAGCCTGAGCCAAATTGTGTAATTCCTGCTTGAATAAAATCTTCCTTAAACTTTTCAACGCTGCCAAAATCAGCAATAATTCTCTTCTCTAATGTGCTTGGCATAGCTCCACCACCTTTAGGTTTCATACAATTCCAAAACAAAATATGATTCCAGTGCTGACCTGCATTATTAAAAATTGCAGCTTTTGATGCATCCTTTGCAGTTAGCTTAACAATTTCTTCTAAAGAATTTTTTGCAAGAGGCGTGTCTTTAATTAGATTATTTAAATTAGTTATATAAGTTTGATGATGTTTACCGTGATGCAAATCTAACGTTTCTTCAGACATTGCTGGAGTTAATGCATTTTTTGGATAATTTAATTTAGGTAGTTCAAACATTTTTTTAAAAGTTAATATGTTTTAAATTATTAGACCAATCATTGCTACAATAAAAATTTTAAGTTAAAAATTTAGCAAGAACTTTTGGTATTTGCTCTTTAAATTTAAAAAAACCTTTCGTTGCAAATTGCCAGCAATATCTGTCATAATCCCTTACTGAATAAGTGATATTAACCTCTTTTTTAATGCTTTGAATAAAGTCATTTTCATAACCAACGTTTAGGTAGGGCAGAATAACTTGTTTGATATTTTTCTCTTTAATAACTTTTTGTAAATTCTCTAGACTATCAATATAGATTTCGGAGTTAAATTTTTCTTTGATTAGATTTTTTAATTCATTATTTATATTTTTTTTAAAATTAATTACATTTTCTGAATAAGCCTGCTTTTGTAAAATGCTAGTAAAATCCATAACGCCATAATGATTAGATTGCGTTTGATTTTGCTGGATAAAGTTAGAGTCTAAATTGTGAATAAGAAATAATGATTGATCATTTGTAGTTGTATCAAAGGCTATTGGATAGGTTTCATAAATTGTAGTTTCATATTTTGCTATGGCAGTTTCATTTAATTTTAAATTTTTATACTTTTTTTTAGAAAATTTATTAATATTCCACTCGGCTGCAACGTAGTGCTTGCCTTGTGTATGTAGTCCTGCAACCCAGCGCCAACTCAAAGTATTCGATGCAGCATCACCATCGAGTAAATTTTTTAAAAAAAAATCAGCACCTAATTGCCATGGTAAATTTAAAGTAAAAATCCAAACACTTGCAAACCACATCCTTGCATGATTATGCAAATAACCCGTTTGTTTTAACTCAAGTGCCCAGTCGTTAAAGGGTTCAACATTCGTTTGCGCGTTGATGGCATCTAGATAATTTTTTTTAGTCTCTTTTTTTAACTCTAATAAATCTTTATTATAATCCTGCCAAACCTTTGGGCGCATTTCCAACCAACCCTTCCAATAAGTTCGCCACATCACCTCTTGAATAAATTTTTCAATCTTTGCGTAGGAAAATTTACTGTAACTTGATTTTAACACCTCTATTTCATCAACAACTCTGTGGGTGATATATTTAGAAAGTACGCTAGTATTTTCTCTTTGCTCGGGTCCAAAATCAAAATTTCTAGTTGAACTATATTTTGCTAAATGATTTAGACAAAAGTGTTCTAACTTTTCTAAGGCTTGTTTTCTAATTTCCATTCTGCACTACATAATCAGGATGGTTGATAATTGGTAACATGCAATTATAATAGAGAAGATATTGTATGATGGAAAATTTTAAAATCATAAAGCCAAATATAAAACAGAATATTACTAAAATTACGCCAAGAAAGATCTTGGCATTTTGGCTACTTTTAACAGTTTTGTTAACTATTCTAGCGCCTAGAGTATTTGATCTTAAAGATTACAAACCCGATCATATTCTTTTTGCGATGTTATTTATTTCCTTCATTATTATTGGTTTAATTGTTCTCTTGATTAAATTAATAAATGATAAATCGATAAAATAATATGATGAACCTGGAGCTAATTGTGACCATTGTACTTGCGATGATCTCATCCTTAATACCGATGGTTTATAGAAAAATTACTGATAGTGCTAATGTTGCAAACCCTTACATTATTATAGCAGCTGTAATTTTGGGAACTCTTTCAGCATGTATTGTTTATTCTTTAATGACTTATGGAATGCTTGAGACTTTATACCTCTTTGTTATCTATAAAATTATTCTAGGCTCTATTTTCTTAACTCAGTATCTCATTAAACTTAATTCAAAATAAATAAACTTTAAGCAAAACAGCCCTTTAGTCATTAAAATTAAGGTCCTTTTTACATCTTGTCAGATCAGCTTTTTATAATTAAATAATTTAATTAATTTTTTCAAAAATTATGCCATCAGTTATTTTTAACCACACGATCTTAAAAGGTTATCTTAACGAGCAAGACATCAATAAATCTCAACCATTAGCTCAGGATGACGAGGTTAAAAAATCTTAAGCGTTCTTCTAAAAAAGAGATTGCCTCACTTTTTGATAGATGGAATACGTCATTAAAAAGTGGAGATCCAGATCAAGTCGTTAAAAATTATGCAAAGAATTCTATTTTGCTTGCAACTCTTGCAAATAAACCAAGACTAACAGTTGCACAAAAAAAAAGTTATTTTAAATTTTTTTTAGCAAACAAACCTGCTGGAAAAATTAATTCTCGTAAAATTGAGGTTGGTTATGACACTGCAGTGGATGCAGGTGTTTACACCTTCACTTTTGCTAAAACTAAAGCAGTGGTAAAAGCTCGTTATACTTTCACTTATCGCCTTTATAAAAATAAGTGGTTAATTACCTCTCACCATTCATCTAGAATGCCAGAAGATAACTAATTTTTTAACTTATGATTAGGTTAAAAAACAGTAAGGTTTAGGTTAGTATTTAATTAATCAAAATGTATGAATTCCTAGCAACTCTTACGCTCATCGTTCATTTTCTCTTTATTGTATTTGTTGTCTTTGGAGGGCTTTTATTTTTTATTAAAGCTTGGACATTATACTTTCATATTCCAGCATTTCTCTATGGGGCTTATATGGAATTTACGCAAACTATTTGCCCACTCACTTATTTGGAAAATTATCTCTTAACTAAAGCAAATCTTACAACCTATTCCACAACCTTTATCCAAAACTATCTGTATGCAATTATTTACCCAGTCAATTTAACTAAAGACTTACAAATCAACCTTGGTATCTCTTTAATTGTCTTAAATGCTGTTATCTATGGGGTCGTCGTAATTAAATATAAAAAAAATTAATATAAATTTATATCTAGTTTTCTACTGAAGAGGATTATCAAGGTGACCCGTTTTAACATAAATAAGTGCTCCTTCTGATTTTGTAAAAGGTGCGTGCTTACTGTATCTTGGACTTCTGATCCAACTGCCCGTTGGATAACTTGCATGCTCATCATGGAATACTCCTTTGATTACAAAAATTTCTTCACCGCCTGGATGAACGTGCGGATTAAAAATTGTATTGGGCGCCCATTTAACTAGAGCTGTACCAACACCATTAAATTCATGAAGTGGCATCACGGATAAACCAGGAACCATTCCTTGGTGCCAGGTTTCAGTATTCGTGTTAATACGAACACTTTCTAAATCACCCTCATGAAAGTGTCTTAATTTTACAAATAAAGTACAACCCTTTTTTGAAAAGGGAGTGTGTGAACTTTTTGGTGGATTTCTAAGATATGAGCCTGCAGGATAATCCCCATTCTCATCTGAAAATACTCCATCTAAAACTAATATTTCTTCACCACCTCCATGGACATGGCGAGTAAAAGAAGAATTAGGCGCATATTTAACAACAGTGCTTGCGATTGCAACTTCACCACCCACACGGTCTAAATATTTTCTCTCAACGCCTTCAATGGGTGATTTTTCCCAAGGCATAGTTTGAGTATATACTACCGCCTTTAAAGCAAAATCAGCATTCACAATCATTTTTATATCTCTTAATTATAATCTTAATGAAGATACAGTAATATAAAATATTAGACTAATAAACTTTTACAAAAAAAGTCATAGGCACACACATTTATATGCATGTATTACTGAAACAATTTTTATTTAAAAGTATTATTGAGGAGTGTTTGTAGTGCCGTCTCTATCAAGAGTTCTAGATTTTCCCATGATGACTTGTATTTGATCTGGGTAAGCATATCCGGTTCCTTTACTGTGATCTATGAGTGCTCCAACTCCTCCACCAAAAACAATATTTCCCCACATACTTCCTCTAGCTCGTGATACTGCTTTTACTAAACCATCTTGCATCCCAGCTTTTTTACAAGTAATCGACATGTCTTCTGCTGATCTTGTGATATTTACAAAGGATGGAGTTTTACCTTCCCAAGAACCTTTATCATTTACTAAAACACAATTAGCTCCTTCAACTGAGTTAGATTTATCATCTTTAGCAGTTAAATTAATTGGTTGATAATTTTCTCCTGTAATAGAAGCGCAGTTAGCTAGTCCTAAAGATAAACTGATTATTAATAAAGTTTTTAAATTCATATTATTTAGCTTACGTTAATCTGATTGAGTTAACAGCCTAATGTGTAGGCAGAACATGTTCCTTTATGAGTGTTTGTTCCACTTTGTCCTGTATACGGATTAGAGTTTCCTGAAGTACTCCAATTGTCATTTTTATATTCATTTGGAGATGAACGATAATGTGGCTGAACATATGTTCCATTATCTTTAGTGTAGCCTCTAACCGCTACATCTCTAGCCTCAACAGAAGCAAGAGATATAAGAGTAAAAAAAATAACTATAACTAAATTTTTTAGTTTCATAAAATACTTCAACTATTTAAAATATATAACGAACTGAAGCACTTAATACTTCAGCATCGTAATACATCTCATATTTTTTATAGTTAAGAGATAAATCTAAATTGTTAGATATTTTTGCACCAACTCCAACTCCATAAAACCAATCTTTGCCTTCATATTCATGCATAACTTGCAAGTTACCGATGTTTGGCGCAACTGTTTCTTCAGATTGAAGATAATTAGCATATCCAACTAAAGCATTAATATTAACTCCATTACCTAAGTCAGCTTTAGGTTTTAAAGAGATTCCCGTTGAGCTTGATCGGTAGTTAAGTGATAAATTGTCCGTACCCGCTGAGAATGTCTGACCAGGTGCAAATCTTTTATTTTGAAATCTCCCATCTGTTTTTGCTGTGCTTGCACCTAGAGGCATAAACACGCTAGCTTTACCAAAGTCATTATAAGATAATTCAAGATCTAAGTTTTTATTAATTTCGTATCCGGCTATAATGCTATATCCGTAGCTATCCTCGTCAATATTAACTCCAGAACTTCCGTTAGAAATACCTGTATCAAGTTCTACTTTTAAAATTTCAGCTCCTAGATATACCTTTTCATTATTAAATAGTCTTTTTCCATTAGGAACCGATTTCAATTCTTGCTCACCAAAAGTTTTACTAATTTTTATACCAAATTCGGTTGTTGTATTGTGTGGTTCGGTAGATCCAGAAACATGAGTAGTAGATTTCTCAACATTCATATATTCGTAATATGGTTCGATATTGATTCCGTTATATGGAAATTTGTAAGAAACTTTCATACTATACCCGTCATCATTGCGCATATTTGTGTTGCTTGCAGAATTTAAAAACTCATTTTCATTTAAGCCCCAAATAAAATAATCATATTCCAATTTTAATTTTCCATTGACACCAGCGACAGGCATGTTGGCTTCAACGATAAATGGAATATATTCGTATTCTTGAGTCCTATCGTAACCAGGTCCTGATCCATTTGAACTATAAAGACCTTTTTTCTTATCTAATAAGTGTCTGTATCCATAACCTGTCTTAAACATTAATTTATCGGAGGCCTGAATTCCATATAACGCTCTTAAATTATAAACATCATTTTCAATATTTTTTGCTGTTCCAGTTCCGTTGCTCCAGTAATTAATATCAAATCTTCTAAAGTCTGCGTCAAATTCTAATTGATTTAAATAACCTTCGAATAAAAAATTATTTTTTACGTTGTACATTATGCCGAAGTTATTTAACAAATGATCTTGAACTTCGCTTTTATTGTACATAAAATCTGGTTCATCATATTTGTAGTAACCAGTTATTAAAATACCTAAGTCTTGAGTGACACCAATTTTGTCGGCAGAATTAGACGTTGCGCTTAAAGATGATAATAAAGTTATTAGTGATGTCGTTGTTAGTATTTTTTTTAAATTCATTGTTATATTTTTTAATTATTAATAATTACAGGGACCCTATAAGTTTGGGGGGGGGTTGATATAAATGATTTTATATATAAATTTTGTACCTAATTTTGGAGGCTTAATTGATCAATTCATTGGCTATAATGGAGATATATATGTCACAAAGTTAATCTAAATTTTTTAAATTTTTAATCACTTCCTAAGGTCAAAATAGCTTTATTCTAGGAGCTTATTTATTTTTTTTGAAAAGTTATTAACTTGTCCACATCTATAAGTTGAAAAATTTATCTTTAGTTTTTTGACAAGATTATTAAAGAATTAATTATGTAAATAACAATTAATAATTAATGAGTAAAAAAGTTAGTCAGAAACAAATTGATGCAAATCGAAGAAATGCACAACAAAGCACTGGACCAAAAACTAAAGAGGGAAAAGCTAAATCAGCAATGAATTCTATAAAATATGGAATTTATTCAGATCAATTTCTAATTAAAGGTGAAAAAAAAGAGGATCTTGATGAATATAGTAATGATCTTATAAATTGGTTAAATCCTAGCAACCCTGTTTTATTTGATATCGTATCACAAATTATTTTTAGTGGCTGGGCAGCAAGAAGATATATGATAGTTGAAAGTAAAATTATCAACACAACACCAGTAGAAGAAAAAAAAGAATCTAAAGAAAATAATAAATCACAACCAATGGTTATTAGTTGGCTAGATTCTCCTGAACTTGAAGCAAAATATGAGGCTTATGATGAATGTAAAAAAAATGAACCTAAAAATCTTCAAGAGAAACAAAAATACTTTAATGATTACAATCATGAAAAAAGCGTAGCTGAAATACGAGAAAAAAACGAAAAGAATAGCAATATTAAATTAGAAGAAAAATTAGAAAGTATTAATAGCAATGTAGTTAAAGAAGAAAAGTATACTGAAGGACTTCCAAATTATTTATGGAGTATAGATTCTCTTTATAAAGTTAATGTAATGGCAAAAAGGCATTTAACAAACTACCATAAGTCTCTACATTCTTATTTTGAAGCTAAAAAGAAATTTAATAACTCAATTGACATGTAATAATGACTCACTTAATTGGGAGTTAGAATTAGTTTAACCTAGCTATGTAAAACTAATAGATTAAGTCCTTTCTCTATTAATTTCATCACTTTGTTAAACTGACTTAAAAATATGGATAGTCAGATTTTATATTTAATTATTGGTGTTCTCGTTGGAGCAATTGCTATTTATTTCTTTGTTAAGAAGAATGATAACTCTGGTGATAATAGAGTTTTAAGTTCACAGCTTGCGAATTTGATTGTTAGGTTTTCTAAAGTTGAAGAGGCGACAAAGAATATTTCAAGCACACAAGCTTCAATTGATAATACCTTTAAAAGCTTTGAAGGAATGTTGAATGATCGTCAAGAACGTGGCGCTTTTTCCGAGATGGAATTAGAGAAGTTATTAAAAGATAGACTGCCTTCGCAGTATTTAAAATTTCAACATACTTTAAGTAATAACAAGCGAGTAGATTGCTTAATTGATTTAGGTGAAAATTCTCAAAAAATTGGAATCGATTCAAAGTTTGTTTTAGATAATTATAAATATCTTCGTTCTGCAAAAACTGAAGAAGAGATTAAAAAATATAAGAAATTATTTGAAGATGATGTTGTTAATAACATTAAGAAGATCTCAAATGATTACATAATTAATGGAGAAACCACTCCTCATGCAATTATGTTCATAAGATCAGAAGCTGTTTACCGTGAGATTAGTGAGAGTAACTTAATAAGTAAGGGATTAGAGAAAAATGTTCTTATTGTTTCTCCAAGTTTACTTTGGGGATTATTAAATACTCTTCGTATGTTTTTAAAAGACTCAGAGATAAGCAAGAAAGCTCAAGTTGTTATTAAAGAAATTGGAATTATCGGCAAAGATATTGGCCGTTTAGCAGAACGTGTTGCTGATGTTGAGAGTAGATTTAATCAGGTAAGTGAGCAATTTAGAGGGATTAAAGTTTCAGCAGATAAAATTCAAAGCAGAGCTGAAAAGATTCAAGAGTTAGAATCGAAAGATGAGATTACTAAATGAACTACGTATTCTATGATTTTGAAACTTCGGGCAGATCAAGTTCTTGGGATCAGATCATTGAAGTGGGCGCTGTTTTAGTAAATGATGATTTTAAAGTTTTAGCAGATCCGCTTAATATTCGCTGTTCATTAAAGCCAGGTCTTGTTCCAGAGCCTTATGCGCTAATTGTAAATAATACGACGCCACAAATTCTTAGAAAAACAAACTTATCTCATTACGGGATGCTATCACAAATGGTTGAGCAATTTAATAAATGGTCACCTGCAGTATTTGTTGGATATAATTCTATTTCATTTGATGAAGAATTTCTTCGCAAAAGTTTATTTAAAACTTTAAATGAACCTTATCTAACTCAGTATTCTGGAAATAAACGTGGAGATATTTTAGGTTTAATTAGAACCGCGCATTTGTATTATCCTGATTGCATCAAAACCCCAATGAGCGACAAAGGGAATGCTGTGTTTAAATTAGCAGAGCTTACTGAAATGAATGGAATCAAACATGACAATGCACATAGTGCTTTATCCGATGTGATGGCAACTATTGGTATTGCACAAATTATAAAAGATAAAGCCCCATCTGTTTGGAAGGCAAGTTTGATGACAACTTCAAAAACTGAAGTGAATGCTATTGTTGAGAAAGAGAAAATATTTTGTGTGAATGAATATTTCTATGGTAAGGCTCGACCCTTTGCTGTCACTTTCGTTTGTTTCCATCCAAAATATAATTGGCCGCAATGTTTTGATTTAAAAATTGATCCAAGCACCTATTTAAAAATGCCTTACGCACAGCTGAAAGAAGAATTAAAAAAGAGCCCTAAAGTTATTCGCAGCATTAAGAATAACAAACATCCTGTAATTATGAGTCCAAATTATGCAACCAACTTTGAAGGATATAAGCAATTAGGCGCCTCTAAATTATTAGAGCGAGCAAATATGATTCAATCTAATAAAGAATTTAAAGATAAAGTTGCAAAAATTTTAAGTGAAGAAGCTGATGATAAAGAGGCTTTAGATTCACAAGTTGGTGTTATGGCGGAGGAATCTATTTATGCTGGAGGATTTGCTAAACCAGAAGATCAAAAAATGATGATGGATTTTCATAAATCTGATTGGAAAGGTAAAATTGGATTGAGTGAAAAGTTTAAAGATGAGAGATTTTCTTACTTTGCAAAAAGGTTAATTTATGAGGAAAACCCTGAGGTTTTAGGCAAAGATGAGTATAAAAAAATTCATCGTGCTATTGCAGGACAAATTTTAAGTACTAACGATGAGAAGTGGAACACAGTTCCTAAGGCTTTCAAAGATATTGATGATTTGCGAGTTAAATATGATGAGCTTAAGGATGAAAAAACTTTAGGAATGCTTAATGATTTAAGTGAATATATCGAGGAAATTCAAACAAAATACGAGAGTGCTTAGTTGACAATTTATCAATGATTACTATTCTTAATTTATAACAACCTTTAGAGATTCTATGGCAACAATTAAAACAACAGATGAAAGTTTTGACCAAGTCGTTTTAAAAAGCGACAAACCTTTTGTACAACGTTTCACAGCAGAATGGTGCGGCCCATGTAAAATGATAGCTCCCTTACTTGAAGAGTTATCAGATGAGTTGAAAGATAAAGTTTTATTTGGGAGTCATAACATTGATGATGAACCAAACACTCCAACAAAATTTGGAGTACGCGGTATCCCGACTATGTTGTTGTTTAAAGGTGGCAAGGTGGTGGACACTAAAGTTGGCGCATCTTCTAAGCAACAAATCAAAGATTGGATTTTATCTAAGATCTAATTAAGATTTAAAACTTCACCCATTAAGTACAGAGATCCTGTAATAATGATGATCGCGTTTGGATCTTCATTTGCAATTTCATGTAGTGCTTCTGTTATTCCTTTTGAGGTATTTGCTTTAATACCAAATTCATTTGCAACCTTTGCTAAAACTTTTGGATCTTGAGAATTATCCTGATTTGGAATTGATATTGTCTTGAGAGCTGTAATTGTTGATGTAAAATGTTTTAGAAAAACTTTTGGATCTTTTGTATTTAACATTCCAAGTATCATATAAATTTTTTTATTTTTTAAAGTTTCAAGAAATTTTTGAACCGCTTCTGCCGCAGCTTCATTATGCGCACCATCAAGATAAAGTTGATTGTTTGGATTAATATATTCTAGTAATTTCCCTTTAGTAATTTTTTCTAATCTTGCGCGGTGTTTTATATTCTTTAGTGCTTGATTTAATTTTTTTGCATCTAATTTTTTTAAGATTTTTTGTGCCGCTGCAATTGCAGTACCAGCATTAATGAGCTGATGATCACCTTGTAAACTTGGTATATCTAAATCAAATAAAGATTGATCATCTTGATAGATAAATCTGCCATTTTCTTTACTTACCTGAAAATCTTCACCAAAGATAAATCTTGGCGAACTATTCTTTTCTGTTTCTTTATCAATTTGTTTTAGAACTTGTGATGATTGTTTTGAAACTATGATTTGTGTATCTTTTTTTAATATTCCACATTTCTCTGCTGTAATTTTCTCTAATGTATCGCCTAAAAATTCCATATGATCATAACTGATTGAGGTTATAATTTGTGCAATTGGGTTATTAACAACTGCTGTGGTATCTAATCGTCCACCAAGACCGCACTCTAATATTGTGTAATCAGCAGGATTTTTTTGAAAAGCAAGGTATGTTGCAGAGGTTGTTGCCTCAAAAAAGGTTAAAGATAAGTTGTTTTTTTGAATGGTTTCCATTGTTTGTTTTAAGACTTCATTGAGTAATTCATCGCTAATTTCTTTATCTTTTAAGATGATCCGCTCGTTAAATCTTTGCAGATGTGGAGAGACATACATGTTCACGGTCTTTCCATGATGCTCAAGAATAGATTTTAAGAATGCACAAGTTGAGCCTTTGCCTTTAGTGCCAACACAATTGATAACGTTTTTTAATTTATCTTGTGGGTTATTAAGTTTTTGAAGAAGAATTTTTATTCTATCTAAGGATAGATCTATTTTTTTAGGGTGTAGGCTGAGTAATTGATCCAAGAGGACTTTGTTGTTGATCGCTGATGGCATTTGAGTCACTGATGAAAGTCTTATTTTTATTAGTAAGCTGCGATATTAAAGTACTTATGACTTTTGGTAAATCTTTTCTTTGAATTACTAAATCAATTTGACCTTTCTCTTGTAAATATTCAGCTGTCTGGAATTCTGGTGGAAGTTCTTCTCTAACCGTTTCTTTAATAACTCTAGCACCTGCAAATGCAATCAGTGCTTTTGGTTCTGCAATATTAATGTCACCAAGCAGCGCAATGGATGCTGTGGTTCCACCAGTTGTAGGATCTAGGCAAACTGAAATGAATGGAAGTTTTTCTTGTTTTAATGAATTGATAGCTGCAATCATTCTTGGCATTTGCATTAATGAAAAATTAGATTCTTGCATTCGCATGCCGCCTGATGTTGAAAAAAATACGTATGCGAGCTTGTTTGAATAAGCAAATTCAGCACCTGCAACAAAAGCTTCACCTGCAGCTCGCCCCACAGAGCCTCCCATAAAATTAAAGTTCATTGCACCTGCAACTAAATAAACATTATTTACTTTTCCCGTTGCAAGCACCACTGAGTCATGTTGACCTGTTTCTTCACGCGCTGTTCTTAATCTCATTCCATAACTTTTTGAATCTGTAAAAAGAAGTGGATCATCGATTGCTGGAAGCATCGGGGATATTTCCTGATATTGTCCTTCATCAAATAAAATTTGAAATCTTTCTTTGGGATCGATGCGGTGATGTTTGTTACATTTGTTACAAACAAATAAATTTTCTTTTAAATCCTGCTTATACAAAACGGCACCACAAGAACAGTTCTCCCACAACTTCCCTTCAGGTCCAATTTTTACACGGAATAAATTTTTAATTTTTGGTTTAATCCGATTAAATTTATCTGTAATCCAGTTCATTGTATTTTAGATTTTAATGATTTTACTATTTTGCTAAGTGTTTTTACAGGGCTCTTCTTAGCTTTTAATGAGTCAGTAATTCCTTTACATAATTGACTACCTACCACTAAACCATCCGCAGCTCTTAAAGATTTAATAGTCTTTTCAGTTATACCAAAGCCAATAACAATGTTTTTGTTTTTGTTAATTCTTTTTATTTTAAAGTAATTTTTTAATATTTTTTTTGGGCTTACTTTTAATTTTCCACCTGTTGTTGACAACATAGAGATGTAATAGATCATGTCGTGTGAGTTTTTTATAATCAGTTTCATTCGCTCATCCGATGTTGTTGGTGCTATCAGCTGGACAAAAGTGATGTGATTTTTTTTGCATTTATCTGCAAATTCTTTGTTTTCTGGAAAGGGCAGATCCACGACAATAAGCCCATCTACACCTATGTTTTTGCACTTATTTAAGAATTTATTTTCACCGTATTGTAAGATTTGATTGTAGTAGCCCATGAGAATAGTTGGCTTTGCATATTCAGTTTTTTTAAAATTTTTAACAATTTCGAACACATCGTTTAATTTAAAACCATTTTTTAAAGCGCGATAAGAACTGTTTTGAATTTGTTTGCCATCTGCAACAGGTGTGTTGTGTGGTATTCCAATTTCACAAATATCAACAAATGGAGAAATTGATTTTAGAATATCTAAAGTCATTTTCTTGTTACTGTCGCCTGCAACAATGTAAGTAAGCAGAGCTGGTCTTTTTTCTAATTTGCAGTTTTCAAATGCGAGTGTGATGTTTTCATTAATCATGATTTTTACCCAGTCGTTTTACTAAAATTGATTCATCTTTTTTTGCATCACCGCATGAATTTACAACAATGATTGTGTCTTTACTTAATTTCGGTGCAAGTTTTATAGCTGTTGCAAATGCATGGGATGGCTCAAGGGATGGTCTAATTTTTTCCATACTTGCAACTAATTTATAAGCAGCCAATGCGTCTTCATCTGAGGCAGAAATGTATCTTGCTCTTTTTGCATCTTTTAAAAAGCAATGAAGAGGGGATACACCTGGATAATCTAAACCTGCACTTATGGATTCAGTTTCACTAATTTGACCCTCTCTATCTTGTACCACATATTGTGCAGCACCATGCAGAATTCCAATTTTAGATTTATTTGTAAGTGGTGCAGCATGCAGTTTACTATTTTTAGGTCCGCCAGCTTCTACACCGATAAACTCAACTTGAGATTTATTGTAATCCATAAACGAATTCCAAAATCCAATTGCAGATGATCCACCACCTACACAATTAATTAATTTTAATTTCTTTGGAATTTTTCCAAATTCTTTTTTTATTTGAACAATAAGTTCCCTTGAAATTTGCGCTGTACTCCACGCGCAAATTTTAACGAATATATTGGGTCCTACTGTTGAGCCAACACACATATGTGTCGTATCGCAATTTGAAACCCAGTATCGCATACATTCTGAAACCGCATCCACTAATGTTTTGCTGCCAGAATCTACAGGTATAATTTCTGCACCATTTGCACGGATGGCATCACAATTTGGTTTTTGTCTTGCCATATCTTTAGTGCCCATAAATATTTTACATTTAAGTCCAAATTTTTTAGCAGCCATTGATAACATTTTTCCAGCATACCCTGCGCCTGTGTCGCCAATGATATATTTTTTACCTGCATGTTTACAAATAAGAGCGTGAACGATTGCATTGTAAATTTTATGCGCTCCGCCGTTTGCTTCGCTGACAACTTTTGCGTAAATCTGTGCACCACCTAATTGGTGAGATAAATTATAAAGTTTTATGAATGAGGTAGGGGTGCCGACATAGTCTTTAAAATAATAGTCTCTTTCTTTTATAAATTTCTTATCTCTTCTTAATTTATTAAAAAGTTTTGTAAGGTCATCGATGGGTTTTTTAAGGGTTTCAGGAACGAAGTTACCGCCAAATTTACCAGCATATAAATAGTTTTTGTCGTGCTGATCGATTATGGGTCTTCCTTTTTGTATTCTAATCATGATTTAACTTTGTCTAAAAATTCTATAATTTTTTCATTAGTTTTAAGGCCAGGCCTACTTTCTACCCCTCCCGATATATCAATACCATATGGATTATAATTTAAAATCTCATCCACATTATTTATATTTATAGATCCAGCCACTAAATAAGGTTTCGTTATTTTAAGTTTTGGCAGAATTTGCCAATCAAACTTTGCGCTCTTTTCCATAGCAGGACTATCAAATAAAAACATATCCACCTCATCGCCGTATTGGCCATAAGTTTTCGCACTATCCTCATTTGTAACTTTTATTACTTTGATAATTTTTTTATTAAATTTTTGTCTTATCTCTTTAATTCTTTTTACATCTTCATTGCCGTGCAATTGAAAGTAATCAAAATCATTTTTAATATATTCTATAAATTGATCTGTCTCATTTACTAACACCGCAACTTTACCTATATGACTTGGAATATCCTTTGTAAGTATAGTTGCTTGTTTTGGCGTTAAGTTTCTCGGAGAGTCTGGATAAAATACGAAACCTAAAAAGTCTACTTTATGATCAATTGCAGTCTTTATGGTTTCAGCATTTTTCATGCCGCAAATCTTAACTTTTGGGTGCATTTAAATTAAAGCGTTTAAAACTTTTTTTGATATTAGTTTTAGGATTTCCTTTAGTGATGTCTCTGCCAATGACAAGGTGCGTTGCACCAAGTTTTAATGCTTGTTTTGGTGACATCACTCTTTTTTGGTCTTGTACTTTATTGGTTAGTCTAATTCCAGGCACAACAATTTCAAAACTCTTTGAAACTTTTCTAACTTTTTTTATCTCATGTGCTGAGCAAACAATTCCATGAATTTTTGCAAGTTTTGCGGTTTGTGCAAGTTTTTGCACTTGAGATTCAACACTTGAGTTTGATCCCATTTGTTTTAAATCTTTGTTTGCAAGGGATGTTAAAATAGTAACGGCTAATATTTTTAATTTTTTATTTGTCTCGCTTTGCGCTTTTTTTGCAGCCCTCATCATCTCTAGGCCACCACTTGCATGAATAGTTAAATAATCAGGATTAACGTCTTTTAAACTTTTAATTGCTTTATAAACTGTATTTGGAATATCTTTTAATTTTAAATCTAAAAATATTTTAACGTTTTTGTTTTTAAATTTTTTAATAGCTTCCCGACCTCCTTTTGAGCAGAAGAACTCGAGCCCAAATTTAACACCATAAATATATTTGTTCGTAGCATTTACAATTTGTGTTGCACGTTTAATGTTGTTGGTGTCGACTGCAACAAAGATAGGTTGTTTCTTCATTTTTTCTTGTTGTCGTGCATCATCTCAATTTTTTTATCTATTTCTGCTGGAGATGTATTTGAGTTAATTCTAAATTTTAAATCTTTTGCCATTCTAAATGCGATATTTTTCTTTATACCCACCTGAACTTTCTCACCTGTTCTTGGATTTCTAGCTAATCTTGGTTCTCTTGTTTTAACATGCCATGTTCCAATGCCTCTAATTTCAATTCTTTTATCTTCTGCTAATGCATTTGCTAAATGTTTGAACGCCAATTCGACCATCCGCTCGACTTGTTCGTGATTTAAATATTTATATCGGATTGCCAGATCATGAATTAAAGTTGATCTTTTCATTATCCTAATTTTAGGGATAAGTGATTGAACTTACAATCTTTTTGTAGTTGTAGGGATTACTCTTCTTTTTTATCTTTTTTAGACTTTTTAGGCTTTTTCTCAGATAGCATAGCAGGGCCTAAGATATCAGCTAAACTTGCACCGCTGTCGACGTTTTTATATTTCTTAATCGTTTCTTTAGTTTGTTTCTCTTCTAATTTTTTAACTGACAACTCTACTTTTCTTTCTTTCTCATCTAAAAGAACAATCATTGCATCTAATGCATCACCCACTGCAAATCTATTTGTTCTTTGATCTGCTTTTTCAACTGCAATTTCTGCTTTTCTAATAATAACTGAGAAACGTTTCTCGCCTACATTTACTCTAATATAATTATCTAAAATTTCTGCAACTTTTGCAGTTACAACATCACCTTGTCTCTTACCTTTAAATACATCAAACGGATCCTCCAGAAGGGCTCTTACCGATCCGTTTACTTTATCATCTTTAATGTCGATGATTTTAAATTTAACAGTGTCACCTTTTTTATAATTATTCAAAGCATCTGAACTTTCAGAATAATCTAATTGTTTGTAGTGAATGAAGATATCAATCTCAGAATCTCCAGTGTTTAAAAATAGTCCAAATTCTTTTTTGTTTACGATTTTTGCATCTAATACGCTGTTAATTGGATAACGTTTTTTGAAATCTTCAATTGGGTTTTCTTGTGTATCTTTATAAGAAAGAACAAGTTTCTTTTTGTCTAAATCTAATTCTTTTAATTTCACTTTTACAATATCACCCACTTTAAATACTGTTCTAGGATTTACGTTTTTGTTTAAGTGTTTAATTTCAGATGTGTGAATTAATCCTGCAATGCCTGCATCTAATTCTGCGAATGCACCAAAGTCAGTTAATTTAGAAATTTTAACTTCATAAACTTCGCCCACTTTATATTTATTTTCAATTCCAATATATGGATCGGGCGACATTGCTTTAATTGAAAGCGACATTCTTTTTTGCGTATTATCAATTTCAAGAATTTGCGCTGTTACTTCTTCACCGATTGTAAAAATTTCTTCAGGCGCTGAAACTCTAAGGTGAGAGATTTCAGATGTATGTAGCAAACAATCTAAAGATTCAACGGATACGAATGCACCATATGATTGGATTGCTTTAATTTTTCCTTTTATGATATCGCCAACTTTAAATTTTGCAAGAATTTCATCTTTGCTAACGTTTTTAGTTTCTTCTAATAGGACTCTTCGTGATGCAATCACGTTCATTCTAATGTTGTCAATTTTGATAATTAAAAATTCTAATGGTTTGTTAATAAAGTCGTTTGGATTTCTAATTGGCGCATCTGCAAGTTGTGAGGATGGAACAAATGCTTGAATTCCAAATATCTCGCAAGCAAATCCACCTTTAACGCTGCTCTTAATAGTTCCTGTTACTTTTGTTTGATCATCAAATGCTTTTTGAATTCTGTTCCAAGATTTAACTCGTTTTGCTTTTTCACGAGAGGCAATTACTTCTCCGTGTTTGCTTTCAAGACGTTCTATAAATAGTTCTAACTTATCGCCAACTTTTAAAGTTTCAATTTCTTCACTTGTTAACTCACTCTTATTAATTGTCGCTTCGCTCTTAAGTCCTATGTCACATAAAACAATTTTATCTTCAATTTTCGTTACAATTGCATCAACTAATGAACTTTCTTTTGTAACTCTTTTATCTAGATCTTGTTGAAGTAAAGCTGCGAATTCGTTACTCGATGAGTCGTTGTTATAGGCTTTTATGTTTTGTCGCATTCAGTAGTTTAATTTCATTCCTTATCACTTCGTCTATTTTGGCGAAGGCGGCTTTTGTATTATAAAAAGAACTATCTAGCAATACAGCATCTTTTGCTGGTTTTAAGCTGGAAATCTTACGATGCGTGTCTTCATAGTCTCTCTTTTTTATATCGCTCTTAACTTTGCTTAAGGTCGTCTTAATCCCCATTTTTTTGTACTCTTTATATCTGCGCACCGCTCTGACATTTAAGCTGGCCGTTAGATAAACTTTTACATGCGCATCAGGCATAATAACAGTCCCGATGTCACGTCCATCAAGAATGGATCCTTTAAATTTCTTTGGTGGATTATAAGCAAGATCATGCTGCACTCTTTTTAACATTTGTCTTATTCTTTTCTTCTTTGAGATAATGGATGCAATTTTTGTAACAGGTTCAGTTGTAAGTTTTTTATCTGTTAGTTTTTTTAAAGTTAATTTTTTCAAAGCTTGCTTTAGTTTTGTATAATTAATCTTTTGATCTTTGCTTTGATGAACTTGCAAAGCAAAGTATCTGTAAAGTTTTCCAGAATCTAAATGCAGAAGTTTGTATTTTTTTGCAATTTGCTTAGCTAAGGTATTTTTACCAGAAGCCGCTGGCCCATCAATTGCAACTCGTAATTTATTTACTTTTTTTTTCAATTTTTTTTGAGTTGGTTAATTGTTTTAGTAAAACTTGGAAAACTAGTTTTTACATAATTAAAGTCTTTAATCTTGAATGATTTATTTAAAACTTGAGAAAGCACATAGAATGACATTGCAATTCGGTGATCACCCTTAGCATCAATTTTAATTTGTTTATTTAATTTAAAAGAATTTGTACCTTTAATTTTTGCCGAATTCTTAGTTGAGCTAATTTTAACGCCTAGCGGTTTTAATCCATCTTCCATAGATTTAATTCGATCGGATTCTTTTACACGAAGCTCTTCTATTCCTTTAAAGTTAGAGGTTCCTTTTG
>AZOF01000007.1 GCA_000510845.1 alpha proteobacterium SCGC AAA028-D10
TTTAAGGAGATTTCCGTTGCAAATTTAATAAGAATTGCATCTCCATCTAAATAAATTGGCAATATATTGTCATTTTTTTCATCTTTTTTAAAATAATTTTCAACTCTAGAAGCCTTCTTAAAAATTAAAAAATTTCTTTCTAAAAAACTTTTTTTATCTTTAGGCAAATAATCAATACAAACATCTACAAAATTCCCCGGGGAAACTTGCAAAATAACTTTCGTGGATCTTATCAAGCTAACAAGTTTAATTAACCAATTAATGAGTTCAATATTACTGTTTTTAATTACCGCAAATTTTTTATCTGAATAACAGTTAATTAAGGGACTTTTATATAAGTCTAAAAATTTCAATCTATTCCAGAGTTCTTCAGTAACAAAAGGAATAAATGGATGAAGAGTTAAAAGAATATTCGAAAATATAAGCCCAAAAACTTTTTTTGTTTCTTTAATTTGATTTTGATTGTCTGAATAAAAGATTGACTTTGAAAATTCTAAATACCAATCACAAAATATATTCCAAACAAAATTATAAATTTCCTTAGATGCCTCATCAAATCTAAAATTTGCTATATGACTATCGATATTTTTTTTTGCATGAATATATTCATTGATAATCCATTGATTAATTTCTAATTTTACTTCTTTACTATCAATTTTAATGTCAAGATTACATTTATTAAAATCGCAAAATTTAGAAACGTTCCAAATTTTAGTTAAAAAATTCCTATAACCTTTAATTCTTTCTTCTGAAAGCTTTACATCCCTCCCTGGTGATGCCATCGACATTAAAGTAAATCTTAAAGCGTCCGCTCCATATTTTTTTATTAAATCTAAAGGATCAATAACATTACCTTTTGATTTGGACATTTTTTGACCATGCTCATCTCTAACTAAAGCATGTATATAAACTTTATCAAAAGGGACTTTTTTTGTTACAAACAATCCCATCATCATCATTCTAGCGACCCAAAAAAATAAAATATCAAAACCCGTTACTAAGACAGAAGTTTTATAGAATCTTTTAAAATTGTAAGTTTTTTTCGGCCAACCTAAACTTGCAAATGGCCATAGAGCTGATGAGAACCAAGTGTCTAAAACATTGCTATCTTGATTAATTGAAGAATTTTTCTTTTTATAAAATTTATCAGCTTGCTTTTGAGCATCATTTTGATCTTTTGCTGAAAAAATCTTTCCATCACTTCCATACCAAATAGGAATTTGATGACCCCACCAAATCTGTCTAGAGATGCACCATGGACGAATATCTTTAAGCCATAAATTATAAGTTTTTGTCCATGATTCTGGAAAAAAAAATGTTTTTTTATTTTTTACAGCTTTTAAAGCTTCAACAGACATTTTTTTAACATTTAAAAACCATTGCTCTGTAAGATAAGGTTCGATTATAGAATTTGATCTATCACCATAAGGAACGTTATGTTTTATTTTTTCTTCTTTTTCTAACGCATTAATTGATTTTAAATCTTCTATTATTAATTTTCTTGCTTCAAATCGATCAAGACCATGATATTTTTGAGGACAATTTTTATTAAGTCTTCCGTTAGATTCTAAAATATTAATTTTTTCTAAATCGTGTCTTAGTCCAACGTCATAATCATTAAAATCGTGAGCGGGAGTAATTTTTACAGCCCCAGAACCTTGATTTGGATCGGCATAATCATCTGCAATTATTTTAATTTGCTTATCTATAATTGGAATTTTTGCATATTTATTAATTAATTTTTTATACTTTTTATCTTTAGGATTAACAGCAATTGCAACGTCGGCAAAAATTGTTTCTGGTCTGGTAGTTGCTATAGTTATAAAGTCATCTTTATTAATTAAATATTTAATATAGTAAAGTTTTCCCTCCACTTCTTTTTGCACCACTTCTAAATCAGAAATTGCAGTTTGTAATACTGGATCCCAATTAGATAGTTTAAAATCCTTATAAATAAGTTTTTTTTTATGTAATTCTAAAAAAACTTTTACTACTGCTTCGGACATATTTTTGTCCATAGTAAATCTAGTTTGCGACCAATCGCATGAAGATCCTAATTTTTTAAGTTGGTTTATTATTAGATTTCCAGAATGTTCTTTCCAATTCCAAACTTCTTTAAGAAACTTCTCTCTTCCTAATATATTTTTTGATTGATTTTTTTCGTAAAGCCTTTTTTCAACAACAAGTTCTGTTGCAATACCAGCATGATCAGTTCCTGGTTGCCATAAAGTTTCATAACCTTTTAATCTATAAAATCTAACTAATAAATCTTGAATAGAATTATTAAGCGCATGGCCCATGTGTAAATTACCCGTTACATTAGGTGGCGGTATTACTATTGAAAAATATTTTTTTTTATTATTTTTTTTAGGTTCAAATAGTTTATTGCTTTCCCAAAAAGCATAAATTTTATCTTCAATATCTAAATGATTATAATTTTCTTCTAACATTAAAAATTAAATTCTTCTTTATCGATGTAATTAATTAAAATAGGTGAACTAGCATTCATAATTTTTAATTTCTCATAACCATTTTTTTTTTTGTTAAAAAGATAAATATTTGAAGAAGATTCTTCTTTTAAAATACATATTAGTTTTCCATTAACATTTAATTTGTCCAATAAGTTCAAAGGATCGGCATTTACTGTTCCGTTTATAATAATTTTATTAAATTTAAGCTCTAGAATATTAAGTTGTCTATAATTAGAAAATAAAACATTAACGTTTGTTTTTTTATTTTTTTTTATATTTTTTATTGTTAAGTCGTATATGTCTTTATCTTGCTCAATTGAATAAACAGAATTAACTAAATTAGCCAATACGGAAGTTGTATACCCACCACCAGAACCTACTTCTAAAATAACATCTGATAATTCTGGTTTTATAATATTCAAAAATTTTGCAAAGATAAGCGGTTTTAAAATAAAACTACTTTTAGAGAATTTTATATGATCATCTATATAAGATAAGTTTTGAAGGGACACTGGAAGAAAATCTTCTTGTTCTACTTTCTCAAATGCAGCAATTAAATTTTCATCTATAATATTATTGGGCCTTAATTGGCTCTCAATCATATTTAATTTTCGAGTACTGTGTTGCATATTATTTGCGAGTTTAGAAAACTAAATATATATACACGATAGCTATTAGAAAATAATACAGAAAAAATATGGCCACGTGGCGGAATGGTTACGCAGAGGACTGCAAATCCTTGTATCCCAGTTCGATTCTGGGCGTGGCCTCCAAATTAATATTGTTTTTAAAAAAAAAAATCGTATTGTGGTTTTTTTATTCCTCGATAGCTCAGTTGGTAGAGCAGTTGACTGTTAATCAATTGGTCGCAGGTTCGAGTCCTGCTCGGGGAGCCAAAAATAATTAAGCAGATTTTGATAACTTCTTATTTGAATGTAAAATGTTTAAAAGTTTTTCTTTTTCAACTTCTGACAATTTGCTTACAAAAGCTTCTAAAGAATTTTCGCTTTTTGTTTGCGTGTCTAAATTTTGAAAATCTTTGAATTCTTCAAAAAAATATTTTATAGGAACTTTTAAAAAATTTGCTAATTGCAATAATCTACTAGAGCTAACACCATTAGTTCCTTTTTCATATTTTTGGATTTGTTGAAATGTAACGTTGATTGCTCTTGCGACTTGAGTTTGTGTAAGGCCAAGAGAAGATCTTCTAGCTCTTAGCTGCTTTCCTAAATGTTGATTTAATTCTAATGACATTGATCCCTTTATTTAAATAATAAAATCTGATTAAACTTATTTTTAAATAAAAAATCAAGTCATAAAAATAAAAATAATGTCATGTTCTTTTGTTTGGCTTAAAGATGATTTTAGAATATCTAATAATCAAGCTTTAAAGGCCTTAATTGAAGACGATAATAAGGAAAAACTTGCGATATATATATATGAAGAAGAAACATATCATTCATGTGAATCTCAAAAATGGTGGCTTGCAAAATCTCTAGAAATTTTTCAAAAAAAGTTAGAAAATTTAAAAATTTCACTTGACGTAATTCATGAAAACACAACAAAAACCTTTAAAAAGTTAATATCCAACAACTCTTTTAATCGCATTTACTGGAATAAGTCTTGCCATGTGAATGATAACATTACTGAAGAAGGTATTAAAAAAATCTTAAAAGAAAATAATGTTTTTTATAAAGAGTTTGAGGCTAATTTACTTAATCCAGTTGATAAAATTAAAAAAGACGATGGAACTCCATTTAAAGTCTTTACTCATTATTGGAAAAAAGCTGAACAAAACTATCTAAGAAATAATCATAAATTTGATGATAAAAAATATAAAAATTACAATCAGGATTTAAAAAAAAATAAAAATATACAAGCTATATATCCAAAAAAACATTGGTATAAAAAATTTGAAAAATATTGGGAACCAAGCGAGGAAAATGGAGAGAAAATATTAAATAATTTTATAAATAAAAGCATTGAAAACTACGCAATTGATAGAGATATTCCGTCAATAGAGGGTACTTCAAAATTATCACCATACTTAAAGTTTGGACAAATTTCAGTTCATAAAATAATGCAAAAATGTTTAGAAATTAAAAATAAAAAAATCGGTTATAGAAAATATGTTAATGAAATTGGCTGGAGAGAATTTTGTCATTCATTACTTCATAATTTTCCTGAAATGGAAAAAAACAATCTTAGAAAAGATTTTAATAATTTCAAATGGAGTAAAAATGAAAAACTACTATTAAAATGGAAAAAAGGATTAACGGGATATCCAATTGTTGATGCTGGAATGAGAGAACTTTACGAAACTGGATGGATGCATAATAGAGTTAGAATGATTGTAGCCTCTTTTTTAGTAAAACATTTAAGGATCCATTGGATGGAAGGAGAAAAACATTTTAGAAATACACTTCTAGATTTCAATGTTGCAAATAATGTCGCTGGTTGGCAGTGGGTTGCTGGAACAGGAGCTGATGCCGCACCATACTTTAGAATTTTTAATCCAATCTTACAGGGTGAAAAATTTGATGCGAATGGTTATTATATAAAAAAATGGTGTCCTGAATTAAATAATTTACCAAATGAATTTTTACACAAGCCATGGGAAATGCCTGAAGAATTACAAAAAGAAAAAGATATTATAATAGGGAAAACATATCCATTTCCAATTGTTAAACATGAAGATGCAAGAAATTCAGCGTTACAAGCTTTTAAAGATCTTAAGAAATGAAAAAAAAAGTTGCTATTATAGGAAGCGGCATATCAGGAATGACTGCTGGTTTTGAACTAAGCAAAAAATATGAAATTCATATTTACGAAAAAAACTCATATCTTGGTGGCCACACCCATACTCATGAAATAATCGAAAATAATAAAAAATATTTTATTGATAGTGGATTTATAGTTTTTAATGACAAAACTTATCCGAATTTTATAAATTTGTTAAAAGAACTAAACGTAGGTTCAGAAAATACAAACATGAGTTTTTCTGTAAATTATCCATATGAAAATTTCGAATGGTCAGGAAAAAATCTTAATAGTGTTATTTTTAGAAATAGAAATTTTTTTTCCATAAAATTTTTTAAAATTATAATCGGAATAATAAAATTTAATTTTTTAGCTAAAATTAATGAAAAATCATTTTTAAAAATAAAAATTGACGCTTTTCTGAAAAAATTTAATTTCAGTGAGGAATTTAAAAAATATTATTTATACCCAATTTGTGCATCAATTTGGTCCAACCCTATAAATAAAATTAAAGATTATAAAACGCATTTTCTTATAAAATTTTTCGTAAATCATGGTTTAGTCAATTTATTTTTTAGACCACAATGGAAAGTAGTTAAGCTTGGCAGTAATAAATATATAAAAAAAATTATAGAATTATCTGATATTAAATTTTTCTTAAATAACAAGGTAAAATCAATTAAAATTATTAAAAACAAAATTGAAATTAAAAATAAAAATAAATTAATAAATTATGATTATTTAATCTTTGCTAACCACACCAACGAAATATGCAAAATACTTCCTTATAATTTTAAAAAACACAAAAAAATATTATCTTCAGTGGATTATCAAATTAATGATGCGTGCTTACACACGGATTCATCATTAATGCCAAAAAATAAATATAATTGGTCAAGTTGGAACTTTATTAAAACTAAAGATGATGCTTCAAGATTAACTTATTGGATGAATCATTTGCAAAATCTAAAATGTAAAAAAGATTATTTTGTCTCTATAAATTCAAACGATTTAATAAATAAGAGTAAAATAATAAAAAAAATAAAATATAGTCATCCTATATTTAAGCATAATAAAGAATATACATTTCAAAGATTGCAAAAAATCCAAGGTAATAAAAATATTTATTACTGTGGCGCATGGTGTGGCTATGGTTTTCATGAAGACGGCGTTGTGTCAGCAAGAAATGTTACAAATTATTTATTGTAATGCAAAGTTCCCTTCAACTTGGAAGCGTTTTTCATAATAGGGTTTTTCCATATAATCATCAATTTAATTATAAAACATTATCAATTCTTATTAATTTAGAAGAATTAAATAATATAAATAAGTTATTTTTATTTTCTATTAACTCATTCAATCTTTTTAGTTTTTTTTTTAAAGACCATGGTGAAAGAAATGAAAATATTAATCCAAAAAACTTTATACTAAGTAACATTGCTACAAAGTTTAAAGATAAAAAGAATTACACGGTTTATTTGTACTGCACACCTTCATTTCTTGGTTATGTATTTAATCCAATTTCTATTTATTTATGCAAAAACAGTAAAAATGAAATTAAATATATTTGTTATGAAGTAAAAAACACGCATCATGAGCAACATTGTTATTTTATTAAAATTAAAAAAAAACAAAAAAAAATTTATTCAAAGTTAAAAAAAAAATTTTATGTTTCTCCTTTTTTGCAAATGAATTTGGGATATAAATTTTATTTATTAAATAATAAAAATAATTTTTTATTAAATATAGATGTATACAAAAAGAATCAAATAATTCTTAAAACTGGTATATATTCAAAAACTTTGACTCTAAGTAGTATTTCTTTACTTTGCAGTCTTGTTAAGAATATTTTTTTTGCTCAAAAAATTATGATATTTATACATTACCAGGCAATTAAAATTTTTAAAAAACAAAAATCTTTTTTTACTAAGCCACAAAGAAATAATGATACAGTATCTTTTCATGGATAGATTATTAAAGAAATATTTAGATTTTAAACTTCAAAATATTAAATGGGGTGAAATAAAGGTAAATTTCAAAAATTCGTATGAAAAAATCTTCAAAGCTAAGGAAGGAAATTTAAGTTCTAATATTGTTATTAAAAATAATTCTTTTTTTAAAGATCTGCTTCTTAGAGGGGAATTAGGTTTTGCTGAGTCTTATATAAATAATAAATGGGAGACTTCTAACCTAACTAACTTATTAAAAATATTACTTAAAAATCAACAAATAAAAAAAAAAAACTGGGCAGATAATTATTTATCATTACTCATTGAGAAATTTAAATTTTTTTTAAAAGCAAACTCTATAAATCAAGCAAAAAAAAATATTTATTATCATTATGATCTAGGTAACAAATTTTATTCATTTTGGTTAGATAAATCTATGACTTATTCCTCGGGAATCTTTAACACAGAAAATGATGACCTGTTCACATCCCAAATCAATAAGTATGACAATATAATAAAAAATTTAAATATCGAAAATTCAGATACCGTTTTAGAAGTTGGTTCAGGCTGGGGCGGTTTTATAGAAAGAAATTCTCAAACAGTTAAATCTAACATCGAAGGACTAACGATAAGCCAACAGCAGTATAATTATATTAAAAATTTAATTAATCAAAAAGAGTTAAATAATAATTCTAAAATTTTTTTTAAAGACTATCGAAAACTTAATTTGAGTAGCGCTTATGATAAAATTGTTTCCATTGAAATGTTTGAAGCGGTTGGGAAAAAGTATTGGGACTTATATTTTAAAATATTAAATAATGCGCTTAAAAAAAATGGCAAAGCATGTTTTCAAATCATAACAATTGATGATAAAGAATATAATAATTATATAAATCAAGTTGATTTTATCCAAAAATATATTTTTCCAGGCGGCGTACTTCCATCTAAAAGAATTTTATATAAACTTTTTAAAGATAATAATTTTGAATTATATGAAGAAAAATCTTTTGGTAATGGTTATGAAAAGACATTAAAACTTTGGAAAGAAAACTTTAATAACTCTTGGGATAAAATTTCGAAACTTAGTTTTGATAATAAATTTAAAAATTTATGGAACTACTATTTAAGTTATTGTGAAACTGGATTTGCAACTGGGCATACTAATGTCAGCCAGTTTTTCGTAAAAAAAATTGCATAAATCAATTTAAATTTTTCAATTTATACTCCCAATCTCCTTTAAGGGTAAATTTCATATCAACCCATTTAAGGTCTTTTTCAGTATAACCAATATTTATGTCAAGATTATCACCTTTTATGTTATAAAAATTTACTACCTCATTTTTATCATTAATTTTTTTTGTTTCCTTATTCAAAAAAGTTATTTTAGTTTTTAAATTTCTGCAACCCTGACCCAAAACGTAATTATTGTTTAGTAAAGAGTCATGATTCCACCAAAGCGCTGGATAAAATTTTTCAGTTAGCTCATAAATATATTTTTTATTTTCAGTCATTCCATCAAATGAATACTTTCCATTTGAAATTTTTTTAATATTACAATAATCATTGTCGCTGCCATCTTGTGTTTTTGATTTAAATTCTATCAATTCTTCATTTTTATAAGTCTCAACCCCGTAAGATTTATACGTATGGAACTTTATTCCAAGGATTTTAACCTCAATTAATATATCTGTAATTATCTCTTTTGTATTATCGCCCTTTTTTTTAACATTTACTTTGTGATATCCAACAAGATCATTATTTCTATAAATATCAAATTCAATCCGCTGTAAATTTTTATAATGCTGAACATGCGTGTTAGCAATTGTTGGAAATAAAATATAACTTACTAAATAGATAAGAAGACGTAACATTTTATTTACCGAAGAATCTGACTTAAAAAAAGTTTTGTTCTATCACTTTGTGGTCTCTCAAAAAAATCTTTGGTTTTTTGCATCTCAATAATCTTTCCTTCGTCCATAAATATTACTTTATCTGCAACAGTTTTTGCAAAACCCATCTCATGCGAAACTACAACCATAGTCATCCCTCCTCTTGCAAGATCAATCATAATTTCTAGTACTTCTTTTATCATTTCCGCATCTAGCGCAGAAGTTGGCTCATCGAATAACATAATTTTTGGTTGCATGCACAATGCTCTTGCTATTGCTGCTCTTTGTTGTTGACCACCAGATAATTGTCCTGGATATTTTTTAGCTTGTTCCGAAATTTTAACTTTTGTTAAATATTCCATTGCAATTTCGTCTGCTTTTTTTTTTGGTATTTTTTTAACCCAGGCAGGAGCTAGTGCGCAGTTATCTAAAATTGATAAATGTGGAAATAAATTAAACTGTTGAAAAACCATTCCAACTTCGCCACGAACCTTTTCGATATTTTTTAATGTTTTGTCTAATTCAGTGCCCTGTACGAAAACATTGCCTTCCTGATGTTGTTCTAAACCGTTAATACATCTGATTAAAGTTGATTTTCCCGAGCCTGAGGGGCCGCAAATTATTATTTTTTCACTTTTATTAACATGAAAATTTATCTCCTTAAGAACTTGAAATTTCCCATACCACTTATTAACATTTTTAAATTCTATTACTTTTTCAGTCATTATTGTTTTTCTGTATTATATTTTTTTTCTAAGCTTTGAGTGTATTTACTTAATGAAAACGAAAAAACAAAGAATATAATCGCAACAAAGACATAACCTTCGGTGGCCAAGCCAAGCCAATAAGAGTTAGATTTTGCTAAATTAATCATGCCTAATATTTCAAGCAATCCAACCAAAATAATCAATGGGGTATCTTTGAATAAAGCGATAAAAGTATTTGTAATTCCAGGTATTACTGTCTTAATAGCTTGTGGTAAAATAATTAAAAAATTCATTTTCCAATAACCCATTCCAAGAGACTTAGCAGCTTCATATTGCCCCTTAGGTAAAGATTGCAAACCTCCTCTGACTACTTCTGCGACATAAGTCGCTTCGAAAATACTTATACCTATTGCAACTCTTAACAGCTTATCTACATTAGAATTTGCCGGTAAAAATATCGGAAACATTATCGCGGCAGCGAAGATAACTGTAAGCAAAGGAATTCCCCTCCAAAATTCAATAAATAAAATAGAAAAAAACCTAAAAATCGGCAGCTCAGATCGTCTTCCTAATGCTAACAAAACTCCAAGAGGAAAAGCGACAATAATGCCGAAAAAGGTAAGTATAAAAGTTAAAGTTAGACCTCCCCATACTCTGGTTTCAACACGCTCTAAACCAAATCCACCATTTATTAAAGTAAAACCTATTAATGGAAAAATAAAGATCAAAAAAAATAAAATGTAAATTTTAAATTTAGATTTAACAAAAAAAGCTAAAGTCACAGTGGAAATTAAAATTAAAAAAGCTAAATTTACTCTCCAAATTTCTTTTTCAGGGTAAAATCCATAAATTAATTTTTCAAACCATACTTTGATGAAGACCCAACAAGCTCCTCCCGGTTGACAATCAGTTTTTGAATTTCCAATAAAAGTAGCTTTTATTAAAGCCCAATCTAAGAATGGAGGCAAAGTAATTAATAGTAAATAAAAAATGAATAATGAAATTAAAGAATAATACCAATTAGAAAAAAGATTTTTTTTTAACCAATGTTTTATATCACTAATATTCATTTATTATCTTTCAACTATTGCAATTTTTTTATTATACCAATTTAAAATACTAGAAATTATTAAACTCATAGTTAAATAAGTCATCATTACCATAAAAATTATTTCTATAGCTTTCCCAGTTTGCGAAAGAGCTGTTCCAGCAAAAACTCCTGCAAGATCAGGATATCCTATGGCAGCTGCCAAGGAAGAATTTTTGGTTAAATTTAAATATTGATTAGTTGTTGGAGGAATTATTACACGAAGTGCTTGCGGTATAACTATTAGTTTTAAAGTTTGAGGATTATTAAAACCTAGAGATTTTGAAGCTTCCTTTTGACCTTTGCTTATTGCTAAAATTCCAGCTCTAACGTTTTCAGCTATAAAAGCAGAAGTATATAAAGATAATGAAAATAACAGTGCTAAAAATTCCGGAACTAATTTTACGCCGCCAACATAATTAAAAATTCCAAAATTTTTAACGAGTTTTGGGTATTCAACTAAAAGACTTACGTCTCCAATAAAAGAAAATATAATCGGCAAAACAATAATTAATAATAAAAATATCTTAAATACAGGTATAATCTTTCCGCTTTCATAAAAAACTTTAGTAGCATAATATTTTACTGCAATAGTTGCTAATAATGCTAAAAACAAACCATAAAAAATATATATAAAATTACTAAAAATAAATTTTGGGATGTAAAAACCTTGAAGGTTTATTATTAAAATATCTAGTATAACCATACTTTTTTCAGTACTTGGCAATGATCTAATAACAACAAAGTACCAAAAAAAAATTTGTAGCAGTAATGGTAGATTTCTAAATAATTCTACATAAATTAATGATAATTTGTTAACTATCCAATTTGGAGACAGTCTAGATATACCAACGATAAAACCTAAAATTGTTGCAAAAATTATTCCAAAAAAAGAAACTAATAAAGTATTTAGAAGTCCTACAAGGTAAGATCTAAAATAACTAGAAGATCCATCGTATTGAATTAGACTAAATTGAACATCAAAACCTGAATTTGTATTTAAAAAATCAAATCCAAAATTTAAATTTCTTGCAGCTAAGTTTATTTGAGTATTTTTTGTAAAGAAATAAATAATATAACAAAATAAAATTATAAGAAGAAGTTGTGGTAATAGTTTTGAAAGTTGTAAATTTTTTCTTAAACTTGTTTTAAACTGAGAAGTTAAAAACATAAATTTATGAAAAAGGGCCGATAAAATCGGCCCTTAATAATTGAGATATTAAATTATCTTACTGGTGGAGCGTATAAAAGTCCGCCATTTCTCCAAGAAGCGTTTTGACCTCTAGCTAGTCCTACTGGAGTTTTTGGTCCAACGTTAGCATTATAACTTTCAGCATAATTACCAACTTGCTTGATAATATTATAGCTCCAAGTATTTGCTAAACTCAGATTTTTTCCAGTTTCGCCCTCTAGACCAAGTAATCTTTTGATAGCAGGATCTTCTGTAGATTTAAGACTGTCAATATTTGCTTGAGTAATTCCATACTCTTCAGCCTCTATCATTACATTTAAAGTCCATCTTACAATATTAGCCCAGTTTTCGTCATTACCTCTTACAACAGGTCCTAACGGTTCTTTAGATATTGTTTCTGGTAAAATTAAATGATCAGCTGGATTTTTTAATTTAGTTCTATTTGCAGCTAATCCTGATTTGTCTGTAGTGTAGACATCACATCTTCCTGCATCATACGCAGCTACAGCTTCATCTGCTTTTGTGAAAGCTACTGGTTCATATTTAAGTTTTTGTTGTTTAAAGTAGTCTCTTAAATTTAGCTCAGTAGTAGTCCCTGTTTCTACACAAACTTTTACGTTATTAAGTTTTTTTGCTGAATTGATATTTGCAGCTTTTCTAATCATGAAACCTTGTCCATCATAGAAATTTGTTCCAACAAAATCTACTGCAAGTCCACCATCTCTAGATAATGTCCAAGTTGTATTTCTTGCTAAAACATCTATGTCACCAGCCTTAAGAACTTCAAATCTGTCTTTAGCGCTTAATGGTGAGTACTTTACTTTATTTGCATCACCTAAAACTGCTGCAGCAACTGCTCGACATAAGTCAACATCAATACCTGCCCATTTTCCTGATGCATCAGCATTAGAAAACCCCGGCACACCTTGAGAAACTCCGCAATTAAGCGATCCGCGTTTAATTACATTTTCTCTAGTTTGATTTGCATTAGCATTAAAAGTTGTAAATATAAAAGTTACAACAAAAGCTAAAACTGCAAATGAATTTATTTTAATTTTTTTCATTTTTTTTTTTAGTTAAGTTTAATTGCAGATTTATACTTAATTAAAAAATCACTTTAAAGAATATTTTAACTTAAACAATTTGGGGTTGTATTAATAAACTTATTTATTATATCTTTTCGAACTTTACGATCCTTTTTTAATTTATATTCAAATTGCATAGCATTTTTTTTTGAAAGCATTTTTTTTTTAAAAATTAAGATCCATTGTCTACCTCTAGTAAATTTAGCTCCCTTACCGCTATTATGTAGTTGAAGTCTTTTTTTTAAATTATTTGTCCAGCCAACGTAAGTAATAATTTTTTTGTTACTAAAATTTGCAATCATATAAACAAAAAACTTTTCTAACACTTATGCAAAAAGTTTTTTATCGATTTTAAATTTAGTGTTATTTAGTAGAGCTTTTATAAAAGTAATCATTAAAGGAAGTTCTTTAACTTTAAAATCTTTAATAATTTTATTTCCAATATCAAAAATTAAATCAGCACCCTCAACTGTTTCTTTTGGCATTTTATTTTTTTTTGCATTTTTATATGTCATTCCCATTCCAATAAATTTACCCATTTTTGAGTTTCTGCCTCCTGTGCAACTGACATATAAGTCACCAACGCCCGCTAAATTCATTACAGTAGATTCTTGACCACCTATTTTTTTAATAAAATAACACATTTCTTTTACTGACTGATTAAATAAAGCAGCTGCGGTGTTAAGATTTTTATTATCTTTTTCATTTTTCGCATTAATCCCCATAGACGTTCCAATTATCATTGCATAAATATTTTTAATACCTCCGCATGCAGCAACACCCTTTACATCATTTGAATATTTAATTTTATAATAAGTAGTAGATAGAATATTAGATAAATGTCGAACTACAGAAATGTCTTTATTTGCAAAAATTACATTTGTAAGAACTCTGTTAGATAAATCTGATGCTAAACACGGTCCTGCAGCAACTGAAATTTTTAAATTTTTTATTTCTTTTTTTAATAAAAAATTTTTAATAGTATCTGGATAAACTTCGTATCGTTTTTTTTTATTTACATGCAATCCTTTTGTTAAAATTAAAATTTGCTGATTATTTCTAATGCCTGTTAATTGCTCAGAAGCCCAATTAATTCCTTTTGAGCTAACGCCTAAAACTATTAAATCCGCATCTTTTAATAAATTATGGAAATTACTAAATTTATAAATATTAACGTTATTTGGAATTTTAGATTTTAATATTGGATGAGTATTTTTATTAGCTTTAATAATATCGATAAAATTATCTTCTAAATGAGTGCCTACAATTGAAACTTGATGATTATTATCGCTGCAAGGAAAAGCAAATGCGGTGCTCATTGAGCCTGCACCTAAAATTAAAATTTTAGCCATAATTTATAATATTGGCGCGCCCTAAAGGATTCGAACCTCTGACCCTCGGTTTAGAAAACCGATGCTCTATCCAGCTGAGCTAAGGGCGCAACTAAATTTAAAGTAGTTTTAACAATTATTTTTTTTTAATCAATTTGTTAATGATTTACGCATTCATTAAAGCAATAGAAGTATCTAGCATTCGATTTGAAAAACCCCATTCATTATCATACCATGCTAGTACTTTAGCTAGTTTACCGTCACTTGATACTCTTGTTTGAGTTGAGTCAAAAATACAAGAATATGGGTTGTGATTAAAATCTATGGATACTAATTGTTCAGTATTGTATTGAATAATATTTGCATAACTACTCTTTGCTGCGGTTTTAATAATTTCATTAATATCTTTAGCTGATGTTTTTTTCTTTGCTACAAAAGTAAGATCTACTAAAGAAACATTATTAGTTGGAACTCTTACTGATAATCCGTCTAATTTACCTTCTAATTCAGGTATAACCAATCCAATAGAAGTTGCGGCACCAGTCTTTGTAGGTATCATAGATAAAGCTGCAGCTCGTGCTCTTCGTAAATCATTGTGATAAGCGTCATTTAATACTTGATCATTAGTATAAGCATGAATGGTGTTCATGATTCCAGATTCAATTCCTAAACTATCATTTAATACTTTTGCAATTGGAGCCAAACAATTAGTAGTGCAAGAAGCATTAGAGATAATTGTATGATTTTTTTTTAATATTTTATGATTAACGCCATATACAATTGTTGCGTCGACTTCTTTTCCTGTTCCCGGTGAATATCCAGGTCCAGAAATTAGAACCTTTTTTGCACCTGCTTTAATATGTAATTGAGCATCATCTCTTGAAGTAAAGCGACCTGTACATTCTAAAACTAAATCAACACCTAAGCCTTTCCAAGAGGGTAAATTTTTTGGATCTTTCTTATTTAAAATTTCAATTTTATCTTTATTAATAAAAATATAATTTGCTTTTGAAGAAACATCTTCATCAAACTTTCCATGTGTAGAATCATATTTTAATAAATGAGCATTATCCTCTGCATTACCCGACCCATTTATTGCGACAATTTCTAAGTCATGTTTTTTTTTATTTTCATAATGAGCTCTTAAAATTGTCCTTCCAATTCTACCAAAGCCATTAATTGCAACTTTAAATGTCATGATTAATTAATACCTAAAGATTTTAGTTTTCTATGTAAAGCACTTCTTTCCATGCCAATATAATCTGCAGTTTTCGAAACATTTCCATTGTGTCTATTGAGTTGAATTTCAAGATAATTTTTTTCAAATTTTTCTCTGGCCTCTTTTAATGGAAATTGAAATGCATCTTCATTATTATTTTCTTTAACCGAGGAAATTTTTAAAGATTCTGACAAGATTTTATCTACATCTTCATCTTTACCTGAAGCTAATATAACAACTCTTTCAATTAAATTTCTTAATTCTCTTACATTTCCTGGCCAATCATAATCATAAAAAACTGTATTTTTTGAATTTATAAAAATTGGTTTTAAACCGTTGCTGTCTGAAATTCTTTTAACAAAATATTCAATTAAAAAAGGGATATCTTCTTTTACATCTTTCAAATAAGGGGTTTCTATTGGAATGACATTTATTCTATGAAAAAGATCTTCTCTAAAATTGCCATGCGCAATCTCTTCTTTTAAATTTTTGCTAGTTGAACAAATGACCCTGATGTTCACGCTAATTTCATTAGCTCCATTTACTCTATGAAATTTTTGATCAGATAAAACTCTTAAAATTTTACCTTGAGTTTCTAATGGAACATCAGAAATATTATCAATTAGCAATGTTCCATTGTTAGATTTTTCAAAAACTCCTGTGACAGTTTTGTCATTATTTTCTGAACCAAATAATTCAAAATCAAAATGATTTGGGTCTAAAATAGCTCCATTAATTACTTTAAATGAATTATTGGATCTTAATGAGCCTTCATGAATAAGTCTGCAAACCAATTCTTTTCCAGACCCAGCAGGTCCAGAGATTAAAATACGACTGTCTGTTTTTGAAAATTTATCTATAGCATTTCTTAATTTTACTATTGTAGAAGATTTTCCAATTAGTTCATTAGATGAATATAGATTTTTTTTTAAAGACTTGTTTTCTTTTTTTAAAGAAGAAGTTTCAATAGCTCTATTAACAAAGTTTAATAATCTATCTTTATTGAAAGGCTTTTCTAAAAATTCAAAAGCCCCAAGTTTTATTGAATCAACTGCAATTTTAATATTTGCATGACCTGAAATCATAATAACAGGAACATCAGCATCAATTGATTTTATAAATTTTAATATGTCTATTCCGTCTCTATTTTTTTCATCTAACAAAACATCCAATATTACTAAATCTGGTAATTTTTTTTTTATCTCCGATAATGCTTTTTCAACAGTGTCAGCTTCTCGAACGAAAAAATTATTTTCTTTTAAGATTTCATGAACTGCAAATCTTATATCTTTTTCATCGTCTATTAATAAAATTTCATTTCTCATTAATTAATCTTAATGCTTAATTTAATTTTAGCTCCATTACTTTTTTCTATAAAATTTAAATCACCACCATGCTCATGTAATATTTTAGATACTATTGATAATCCCAGTCCTGATCCACGTTGCTTTGTAGTGCTTAAAGGGACTATTAAATCTTTTGGTGTTGTTTTAAAGCCAACGCCATTATCTTCAATTATAATATAAATAAAATCATTATTATTTTCGATCAATATATTTATTTTTCCTTGTAAATTTTTATCTAATTCTTGTTTTTCATAAATAGATTCCAATGAATTTTTGATAATATTAATCAAAACCCTAGAAATCTGATTTAGATCGAATTTAAATACATCTTGGGTGCTACTATAAACTAAATTAAAAATTACTTTTTTTTCAGATAATTTATATAAACTTATACTATCTTCTATAAGTTTTTTTAAATTATTAGATTTTTTAATGGGATTTGGCATTCTTGCAAAATCTGAAAACTCATTTGCTAACTTTCCTATGTCCTCAACTTGCCTAGATATTATATTTAAATAATTTTCAAAGTCAGCCTTATCAACATTAATTTGCTTTGAATACCTATCTTTAATTCTGTCCAATGAGAGTGTAATTGGTGTTAAAGGATTCTTAATTTCATGGGCAAGTTTTTTTGCTACCATTTCCCACGCCTGATATCTTTCTGATAAAACAATTTTATTTTTTTGCGCCTGTATTTCTTGAGTCATTATATTAAATGTTTGATATAATTTTTTAAAATCATCGTCTTCTTCTTCATATTTTAATTTAACTTCTAAATTTCCAACGGAAACTTCTTTTGCGGCAAAAATTAATTTAATAATTGGTCTTGAAATTTTATTAGCTATATTAATTGCATACATACTTGATAACAAAATTAGCGAGCTAACTATTACAATATAAACAGCAGCAAAAGTAATTTGGAGACCAAGACTGTTTGATTTTAATTTATAGTAGAATGTAGAGGCTTCTCCAGTATTTTTTAAAAAATTAACAGTCTCAGGATCAACATATCTAATTGTATATAAAAAAATATTCTCACTACTGCTTAATTTTACTAAAGCATTTGTTTGATTCTTATTTGCATCAGAGATTAATATAGTTTGTCCATTTTGAGCCATATCAATAAAAGTTTTTAACGGAGCAATAAAATTATTCTTATTACTGAAGGATGTTGAAAATAAAAGAAGACCATCTTTATTTATTAAATAAGATTCTTCAATTTTTCTAAATCTAGATTGTTGATCAAAATAATTTTGAAATATTTGTTTGTTTTCAGAATATAGATTAAAATTACGATTTAGATCATTTGCCATTGCTAAAATTTCTCCTTTTATAGAGCTCTGATTCTCTTCAAGATAATTTCTAGCAACTTCAACTGAATTATTTACAACATCATTAACTTTTTTATCAAACCACTTTTCAATACCAAGGTTAAAAAGCATTAAAGAAAATACAGCTACAAAAATTGATGGTACAGCTGTTACAAAAATAAAATATTTAATAAAATTTAAATTTGTACTCAATCCTGAGATTACTTTAGACTTATAAAAAAAAACTATAAGTTTTCTAATAATTAAGAACAGCAAAACACATATGATGGATATGTTTATTATTAATAGGACCTGAATGTTATTTTCATTTAACTGAATAAAACTTGTGCCAGAAAATGTATAAAGGGTAAAAATTCCAAAAATGATTGAAAGAAAAGTACTAATGTATAAAAGTAAATTGGAACTTAATATTTTTTTAATCATTTTTTTATGAGTTACTGCGCTATAATTCTAGCTGCTGGCAAAGGTCATAGATATTCAAAAACTATACCAAAGCAATATACAGTATTTGATAATGAATTAATAATAAATTACTCTATTAAAATACTTTCTGAAATAAACTCAATAAAAAAGATAATTTTAGTAATTAACAAGCCTCAATTTATAAAATTTAAAGATCAGGTTTATAAAAATAAAAAAGTTAAAATAATTCAGGGTGGCAAGGAAAGGAAGGATTCAGTATTTCTTGCTCTTTCAAAATTAAAAAGAACTAATTGTAATAAAGTTTTAATACATGATGCTGCAAGACCATTTTTAAAAAAGAAATTAGTAAACAAAATTATTAAGCTTTCTAAAAAAAATGAAGCTGTAATTCCTTATATAACAAATACTGATACAATAGTTTTTAAAGATAAAATTCTAGACAGAAAAAAAGTTTTTTCGATTCAAACCCCACAATGTTTTTCTTTTAAAAAAATATTTTCTTTACATAAAGAATATAAAGGAAAAAAATTTACTGATGAATCTTCTTTATTTTTTTATAAAAACTTAACTGTTAAAAAAATACTAGGCGACATTAATAATGTTAAAATTACTCTTAAGAATGATTTAAATAATAATAAAAAAAATTCATACGGAATTGGCTATGATATCCATAAATTGGAAAAAAATTATAAATTATACTTAGGGGGAATACATATACCCAATTCAATGGGTACAGTAGGTCATTCTGATGGGGATCCTGTAATTCATGCCTTAGTAGATTCTCTCTTAGGGTCTAAAAAATTAGGTGATATAGGAACTTTCTTTCCAAATAATAAAAAATTTAAAAATAAAAGATCAACATTTTTTTTGAAAAAAATTATTAATCTTCTTGAAACTAAGAATATTAAAATTAATAATATTGATATTAACATTATTGCTCAACAACCAAATCTTAAAAAATATAAAAAAATTATATCTAATAATCTTGCTAAAATTTGTAACATTAGTGAAAAACAAATAAGCGTAAAAGGCAAGACAACTGATAGACTTGGAAATATTGGAAAAAATAAAGCAATCGCATGCGAGGTAATAACATCTGTATCAAATAATTAATTTTAACAAAAAAATTTTTACTTTGTTTGGAATTGGTTATTTACCTATTCCAGGAACAATGGCGTCGCTTATTACTGTAATTATTTATTATTTATTTTATAATTATCTTAATATTTTTTTTTTTATATTTTTTCTTATTCTTATTTTATTTTATTCATTCTACTTTTTAAATAAAACAATAAAGAAATCTTTTCCATCATCTGATCCAAAAGAAATTGTAATTGATGAATTTATCGGACAATCAATACCCCTGCTTATATGTGAAAATAATTTTTTTTTTATAATACTATCTCTTTTATTATTTAGACTTTTTGATATCACCAAACCATGGCCAGCAAGTTATTTTGACTTTAAAATAAAAAATGCAACTGGAGTAATAATGGATGATATCATCGCTGGTATATATACATTTTTAATCATTTATTTATGCATATAAATAAGAAAATAAAAAACTTAACAACAATTCTAAAAAAAAAGAAAATTAAAATCTCAGTAGCAGAATCCTGCACAGGCGGGTTAATTAGTTATAACTTAACTAAAAGTCCTGGGGCATCAAAATATTTTGAGATGGGAACCGTTTCTTATTCAAATAAATCAAAGATCGACTTTCTAAAAGTAAAACAAAAAACCTTAATAAAGCATGGGGCGGTAAGCGCAGAAACTTGCAAGGAGATGTGTAAAAATTTACTTAAAAGCTCCAAAACAAATATTGCAATATCTGTAACAGGTATAGCTGGACCAGATGGTGGTACTAAAAAAAAACCTGTAGGACTTGTTTATATTGGCATCTGCAGTAAAAAAAAAATGGAAATAATAAGGTTTAATTTTAATAAAAAATTAACAAGAGCAATTATCCAAAATAAAATTTTGATAGAAACTGTTAAATTAGTGAAAAACCATATTAAAATTTTATAGTTTCTTTTGCTCTCCGCTCAAAAGAATTTAAAATTTTTTCAAAACCATAATTAAAAAACTTATTAAATAAAATATTAACAATAGGATTTTTTAATTCGATATCTATAAAAAAAATTACATTGCAAGACTTTTTGTCAATTTCTTCAAATTCCCAAATATTTAATAAATTTTTAATATTTCCATTTATAGATGTTACTTCAATTTTTGAATTTTGATTAATATAAATAACTTCGCTTGTGTAAATTTCTCTAAAAGACTTAAAGCCTATCTCCAAATCCGCTGTAATTTTTAAGTCTTTTTTTTTTTTATTAATTGTTAAAATTTTTGAATTAATGCACCAAGGTAAAAAAAATTTATAATCATCAATTTTTAAAACTAATTCTATAAGATCTTTTTTAGAATAATTAAATTTTTTTATAATTTTTTTAACTGGCAATTTAAATTAGCTTGTTAATTCTTTTTTTTTTCAAAATATCGAAATCTTCCGACGCATGATAAGAGGATCTTGTTAATGGACTTGAGGAAACTAATAGAAATCCTTTTCCTTCTGCGATTAATTTATAACTTTCAAACTCCTCTGGTGTGATAAAATTTTTTATTGGATAATGTTTTGTGCTCGGTTGCAAATACTGACCAATAGTCAAAAAATCTACTCCTGCTATTCTTAAGTCATCCATAACCTGCATGATCTCTTCTTTGGTTTCACCTAACCCTACCATTAGACCTGATTTAGTAAAAATTGTAGAATCATAATCTTTAACTTTCTTCAATAAATCTAAAGATTGAAAATAACGAGAACCAGGTCTTACTTTTAAATAAAGTCGAGGGATAGTTTCCAAATTATGATTAAAAACATCAGGCTTTGCATCAGCAACAATTTTATAAACATCGCCTTTTCTTAAAAAATCTGGTGTTAAAACTTCAATTGTTGTTTTATTATTATATTGCTTAATTTCGGAAATAACATTTGCGAAATGTTTTGCACCACCATCTTCTAAATCATCTCTATCAACAGACGTTATAACTACATGTAATAAATTTAAATCCTTAACACTTTGTGCAATTTTTTTAGGCTCTAGAAGATCTAGCACTAGAGGAATGCCAGTTTTAACATTGCAAAAAGCACAGGCTCTAGTGCAGGTATCCCCCATAATCATAAATGTTGCATGTTTTTTACTCCAACATTCATTAATATTAGGACAGGAAGCTTCTTCACAAACGGTAAAAAGATTATTTTTTTTAAGAATATTTTTAGTCTCTGCATATTCTTGGGAGTAACTAGCTTTTACTCTAATCCACGCAGGTTTTTTTTGAATTGGGCTGTCAATATTATTAACTTTTTCAGGATGTCTAGCTGTCATTTTTGATTAATAATATAAATCTTTTCACCTTTTTTTCCTAACACAAAGTAATCTCTATATATTTCATCTAAGTAATCTTTATTTATATTCACAGATAAAAAATCATTTTTTTTAGTTAAAAAATTTATTTCTTTTTTAATTTCTAAATTTTTTTCTTGGAACTCTTTTAATAATATTTTCTTTTTAAAGTATTCAATAAGACCCCTATCGCCGCCAAAGAAATTAAAAAAAATATATAAAATTATTAAAATCATTATAAAAAAAAATTTTCTTTCAGAAATCGAGTTGACTAAATTACTCATTTTAATTTTGACATTTCAGATTTTTTTCCTATCTCCTCTTCTATTCTTAATAGTCTATTATATTTTGCAACTCTTTCTGATCTTGCTAATGATCCCGTTTTAATTTGCGAGGATTCAGTTGCTACCGCTAAATCAGCGATAAAAGTATCCTCACTATCACCAGATCTGTGAGAAATAATTGTATTAAAATTATTTTTTTTAGCAAAAGTTATAACTTCTAAAGTTTCTGTAACTGTACCAATTTGGTTCGGTTTAATTAAAATTGCATTAGCAGTTAATTCCTTAACTCCTTTTTTTAAACGAATTAAATTAGTTACAAACAAATCATCACCAACAATTTGAATTTTTTTTCCTAACTCTTTAGTCAATTTTTTCCAAATATTCCAATCATCTTCAAAAACTGGATCTTCTATAGAAACAATTGGAAATTTATTACATAATTTTTTATAATAATTAATCAACTCCTCTGAATTTACAGCTTTTTTATCTTCTTTGATTTTATATTTTCCTAAATTATAAAGTTCGTTTGCAGCAACATCTAAGCAGATATTAATATCTCTGCCTATTTTTAAACTGGATTTTTTGACTGCTTTAATTATGTATTCTATTGCTTTTTCATCGCTATCAAATGATGGAGCAAAGCCACCTTCATCACCAAGATTAGTATTAAATTTTTTTAGTTTTAATTCCTCTTTTAAATTTTGAATAACTAAAAAAGACATTCTTAAACAGTCTTTAAAAGATTTTGCGCCATCAGGTCTAATCATAAATTCTTGTATTTGAAGAGAATTATTTGCATGAGCTCCTCCGTTAATAATATTTAACATTGGAAATGGTAATTTGTTTTTATTGTTACCCCCTAAATACTTATATAATGGGATATTATTATATGCTGCGGCTGCTTTAGCGCTGGCGATCGAGACTGCCAAAATAGCATTAGCTCCTAATCTTTTTTTACTTTCAGTGCCATCAAGTTTAATTAAAAGATTATCTATTTTTTTTTGATCCAAAACGGATAAGCCTGTAATTGTTTTATTAATTTCTAAATTAATATTATTTACGGCATCTAAGACACCTTTTTTTAAATACTCTTTGCTTTTGTCTCTAAGTTCATGAGCTTCGTAAGATCCAGTGGAAGCTCCAGAAGGAACTATTGATTGGCCTATAGAGCCATCAGCTAATATCACTTCTGCTTCTACTGTTGGAAAACCTCTGCTGTCAAATACCTGTCTTGCTTTAACATTTTTAATTACAGACATTATTATTTTTACTTAATTAATTTATCTATTCCTATTAAATCTTTAAGTAAATTCTCTAAACTTCCAAGAGCTATCATATTTGCTCCATCAGATGGGGCTTTGTCAGGATTGTCATGTGTTTCTAAAAAAATTGTTGAGACTCCAACAGCAACAGCAGCTCTTGATAATGAATTAACAAATTGTCTTTCACCACCACTGCTATCTCCTTTGCCACCAGGCTGTTGTACAGAATGAGTGGCGTCATAAACTACTGGATAACCAAAATCAGCTAAAATTGATAATGAACGCATATCAGATACTAAAGTGTTGTATCCAAAACTAACTCCTCTTTCTGTAATTAATATTTTATCATTTCCACTCTCTTCTATTTTTTTAATAACATTCTTCATGTCCCAAGGAGCTAGGAATTGACCTTTTTTTACATTAACTACTTTATTTGTTTTGGCGGCGGTGACCAATAAGTCTGTTTGCCTAGATAAAAAAGCTGGTATTTGAATAACATCAACAACTTCGGAAACTATTTTACATTGTTCTTCATTGTGAACATCAGTCAAAACAGGAATATCTAAATCTTTTGAAATGTAATCAAATATAGATAAAGATTTATCAAGTCCTATCCCTCTTTTAGATTTTAAACTTGTTCTATTAGCTTTATCGAAAGAACTTTTAAAAATAAATCCAATCTTTAACCTACTAGTTATTTCCTTAATTTTTGAAGCAATCATATGACAATGATCTTTGCTTTCAATTTGGCAAGGACCTGCGATTAGAGTTAAAGGAAGATCATTTCCTAAACTTAATTTTTTAATTTTAATAATTCTATTTTTCATGAATTTAAATTTTTATTTTTAATAGCAGCATCAATAAAGGAAATAAATATTTTATGAGGAGAAAATGGTCTTGACTTGAGTTCTGGATGAAATTGAACTCCAATGAACCAAGGATGATCTTTAAGCTCTATGGCTTCGGGTAATTTTCCATCAGGTGAATTAGCTGAAAATACAACGCCTTTTTTCTCTAACATAGATTTATATGAAATATTTACTTCATATCTGTGCCTATGTCTTTCGTGAATTAAGGTCTTGTTACCATAAATTTTATAAAGCAATGAATCCTTTTTAACTTTTGCAGGGTAAGAACCTAATCTCATTGTACCCCCAATTTTAAATTTTTCTCCTTTTAAAATTTTTTTTCCTTTTATCCATTCTTCCATAAGACAAACAATAGGATTTTTAGTATTAGATAATTCTGTAGAATTTGAGTCTTTTAAACCCAATAAACTTCTTGCGAGTTCAATAACTGATATTTGCATCCCAAAACAAATTCCGAAAAAAGGAATTTTTTTTGCTCTTGCTAATTGTACAGATAAAATTTTTCCTTCAACACCTCGTTTCCCAAAGCCGCCTGGTATCAAAATTCCATTTGTTTTTGCTAATTTATTTTCTAAATCTTTTAAATTTTTAATATCGGAAGACTCAATCCAATTAAGATCTAAATTAATATTATTATATACTGATGCATGAATTAAAGCTTCATTCAAAGATTTGTAAGCATCTTTCAAATGTGTGTATTTACCTACAATAGAAATTTTAACACTATTTTTCTTATTATTAAGTTTTTTATTAAAAGCTTTCCAATTATCCAATTTTGGATTTTTTTTATTAACAATTCTAAAATGATCTAATATTTTTTTATCCAATCCTTCTTCTTGATACTTAATTGGAACTTCATAAATTGATTTCACGTCAATAGACTGAAATACATTTGATTTTTCTACATTACAAAATAGTGCAATTTTGGCTTTTTCTTCATTAGGAATTAAACTTTCAGAACGACACAAAATCATATCAGGCTGAATACCTATGCTTCTTAATTCTTTGACAGAATGTTGTGTTGGCTTAGTTTTTAATTCAGCTGCGCTTTTAATATAAGGAACTAACGTTAAGTGAATAAATAGACAATTTTTACTTCCCACTTCATTTGAATATTGCCTAATAGCTTCTAAAAATGGCAGACTTTCAATGTCTCCTACTGTTCCACCTATTTCACAAATAACAAAATCTTCATTAGTTAAATCACTAGTAATAAACTTTTTTATTTCATCTGTAACATGTGGAATAATTTGAACTGTTGACCCTTTGTAATCACCATTTCTTTCTTTGGTTATTATATTTTGATAAATTTTACCTGTAGTAATATTGTCTGATTTTTTTGAATTTATATCTGTAAACCTTTCATAATGTCCAAGATCCAAATCAGTTTCAGCTCCATCTTCTGTTACATAAACTTCTCCGTGTTCATACGGATTCATTGTGCCAGGATCTATATTTAAGTAAGGATCTAATTTTCTAATTCTTACTTTATATCCTCTTGATTGTAATAATGTAGCTATTGAAGCGGAAGCAATACCTTTTCCAAGAGATGAGACCACGCCGCCAGTAACAAAAATAAAACGGACCATGGAAGATTATTATAGATTATTTAATAATAATCACAAAGAAAATAGTAAGCCAATTTATTTTGAATTTGGAATTTTTGGCTGAGAATTACTATTTTTATCTAATTGCTCTATCTTATCAATGATAGATTTTTGAGAAATATCTTTTTTATTAATAAGCGTTAGAGAAATGCTTGTTAAAATAAATAAAAATGCAAGTATTGCAGTAAATTTTGTCAAAAAATTTCCAGCTGATCTAGATGACATTAGATTATCGCTATTACCTCCTATGCCCAAAGCTCCACCATCTGATTTTTGAAGCAATACCGATCCAATCAAAAGTACAGCTATAGCAATGTGAATTATTAATAATAAAGTTTGCATAATCTATTTAAAGTAATTTTTTATAATTTTAATAAAGCTTGTACTTTTTAATGATGCTCCACCAATTAAAAAACCAGATATTAAACCAATCTTACCAAAAGTTACAACATTATCTGTAGTAACAGATCCTCCGTATAGCATTGTAGGTGAATTAACCTTGTATTTTTCTTTTATAAATTTTTTAAGATTTCTGTAAATTTTATCTAAATAGTTATTGGAAGGAACAATTCCAGTTCCAATTGACCAAATTGGTTCATATGCAATAATTAAATTATTAAAATTAATTTTTTTTTTATCTAAAGAACTTAAAATTTGTCTTTTTAAAACATTCAAAGATGATCCTTTATTTTTTTGTGACAGATTCTCACCAATACAAAAAATAATTTTAAGCTTATTTTTTAAAGCAATATTAATTTTTTCTTTAATAGTCTTCAAATCTTCATCTATTAACCTTTTTTCTGAATGACCAATAATAACATAGTTGGCCCCTGAATCTTTTAACATCTTGGCACTTAGCTGACCTGTATACGGGCCATTGTGTAGATTTATTTTGCTAATATCCTGGGCGCCAAAATCTATTAATTTACTTTTCATTTTTTTACTGAAAGAACTTAATAAATTTGAAGGTGGGCAAAATATAATTTTTTTAAATTTATAAATCGTATTTTTTCTAAAAAAATTAGAAACTCTTTCTATTTCATTAATAGAATTATGATTTCCATTCATTTTCCAATTGGCAATGAAATATATAGTTTTGTTCATAAATCAGTTATATCTAAACTAAAATATTCATTTTTTAAAATAGTAAATGTTATCATCCTTAAGGAAATTCTCAGAAACAGTAATAGCTAAAATTTTTATATTATTAATTGCTTTAAGCTTTATATTTTGGGGTATAAATGATTTTTTTAGGTCCAGTTATAACAATGCCGTTGCAGAAATTAACGGTGAAGAAATATCATTTAATCAATTTTTAAATGAATTTAATAAAATAGTCAGAAATAATAATATTGAATCTGAAAAAATAGCAATTAACAAAAATATTCACATAATTGCTGTATCTAATATTGTGTCTGAAAAACTTTTAAAAATTCATGCAAAAAAATTAGGAATTTTTATTGATGATACCACGATCGCTATAGAAATAAAAAATAGTCAAGAATTCAAAGATAAGGAAATTTTTTCAAGAACAAAGTATGAAAAGTTTTTATTAGAGAGAAATATAAATTCAAAAATTCTTGAAGAGCAAATTAATAAGAATCTTAAAAAAAAAATAATTACAGAATCAATTACTGGATTTATTCCTAATAATAAAAAAAATCCTGAAATAGTAATGCAAAATAAAATAAATATTTTGTACGAAGATTTTCTTAGAAAAAATTATAAAATTATAATTAATGAAAAACAACTAAATAATTATCTTAAAAATATTTAAAATGATTTTCTCTACTTTTAAAGAATTTAAAAAAAATTATAAAAAAAAAAATTTTTCTCAAGTTTATGCAATTAAAAATAAGCCTAAATTAGAAACAATTGATAAATTAGTTGAATTGGTCTCTTTAAATAAAGATAGTTTTATATTTGAATCTGTTGAAAAAGTTAAAATTAGAGGTCGATATACTATATTTGGTTTCAATCCAGATCTTGTAGTCGAAACTAAAACCAATTGTATTATTCAAAATATAAATAATAAAAAAAAAGTAGTAAAAAAAAACCCTTACGACTATTTAAACAAATTAATTAATAATTTTAATTTTAAAACTTCAAAAAAATTACCCATGATGTCATCTATGTTGGCTGGTTATTTCGGTTATGACATCATTAGATTCAAAGAAAAGATTCCAAATAACTGTAAAGAAGACTTAAAAATTCCTGATGTAAAATTAATACGTCCACAACTAATAATCATTCATGACAACGAAAAGAATAAAATATTTTTCGTACAAAATATTTATAATTTAAAAAATATTAAAAATTTAAAAAACTTATATCTGTCAAAATGCGATGAAATAAATAAATTTATTGCCAAGATTAATAATACTTATAACTCAACTGAATATTTAAATAAAAAAAAGAAAAAAAATAAAATAATAAGTAATGTCACCAAAAAATCTTTTTTAAATTCTATATCTAAAGCAAAAGAATTAATAAATAATGGGGAGATATTTCAGGTTGTTTTGAGTCAAAGATTTGAAACCATATTAAATAAAACGCCTATCAATTTTTATAAAAAATTAAGAATATTAAATCCATCCCCCTTTATGTTCTTTTTTAATTTTGATAATTTTAAAATAGCAGGTAGTAGCCCCGAGATATTAGTTAGAGTTAGAGATAATAAAATTACCATTAGACCTATTGCCGGGACTAGGCCTAGAGGAAGAAATTTTAAAGAAGACAATAAATTCCAAAAAGAACTTCTAAATGATAAAAAAGAAATTTCTGAACATCTTATGTTGCTTGATCTGGGCCGAAACGATGTAGGCAAAGTTGCAAAAATTGGGAGTGTAAAAGTTGATCAGAAATTTAAAATTGAAAAATACTCTCATGTTATGCATATCGTTTCTAATGTTGTTGGCGATTTTGATAATAGAAATTCATTATTAGATACTTTATTTTCTGGTTTTCCAGCAGGCACTGTTTCGGGTGCGCCAAAAATAAGGGCGATGGAGATTATTGATGATTTAGAAATGTCAAAAAGAAAATTATATGCTGGTGGGATTGGATATTTCACTCCTAATAATGAAATGGATACATGTATTGCTTTAAGAACTGCTTTAATTATTGATAATAAAATTTATGTACAATCAGGAGCTGGAATTGTTGCTGATAGCATTCCTTTAAATGAGTACAAAGAAACAGTTAATAAAGCTAAAGCATTATTTGAGGCTGCTAAATAAATGAAAAAAATACTGTTAATAGATAATTATGATAGTTTTACATACAATATTTTTCATTCTTTATCACAATTAGGGTCAGGTGTTGAGGTTTATAGAAATGATAAGATATCGTTAGAGGAAATTTCAAAAAAGAAGTTTGATAAAATTGTTATATCCCCTGGCCCAGGTCATCCTAATACTTCGGGCATCTGCATAAATGTAGTGAAAAATTTTTATAAAAAAATTCCTATTTTAGGTATTTGTCTTGGTCATCAAATTATAGGTGCAGCTTTTGGTGGTGTAATTAAAAGAGCAAAGATTATAATGCACGGAAAATTAAGTAAAATTATTCACAATGGTTCAAAACTCTTTAATAAAATTCCTAAAAATTTTTACGCAACTAGATATCATAGCCTTATAATTGATAATAAAACATTAAATGAAGATTTTGAGATCTCAGCAAAAACGCAAGATAATATTATTATGGGTATAAATCATAAAGAATATCATCTTTATGGTATTCAATTTCATCCTGAAAGTATTAAAACAAGCTTTGGGAATGTAATTTTTAAAAACTTTTTAAAAATAAAATGAACGTAGAAAATTTAATAACAAAATTAATACTTAATAAAGATTTATCTGATTCAGAATTAAATCTTTTATTTAATAAAATTATTAATGGTGAAATAAATGAAAATTTAATCTCTGTAATTTTAACTTTAATAACTAGAAATGGATTTAACTATAAAAACATATTATCTGCGGCCAAAATTCTAAGAAAAAAATTAATTAAGGTCAAAGTTCCAAAAAACTCAATAGATACTTGTGGTACAGGTGGTGATGGAAAGCATACACTTAATATTTCAACGGCAGCCGCAATTGTATTGGCTGGCTTAGGAATTAATGTGGTAAAGCATGGAAATAGATCAATAACGTCAAAATGCGGGTCAGCAGATGTTTTAGAAAAACTTGGCGTTAATATACTAGATAATACTAAAAATTTAGAAAAAAAAATAAAGAAAGAAAATTTCATTTTTTTATTTGCTCCAAATTATCATCTAGCAATGAAAAATGTTGCTTCTGTTAGGAAAAGTCTTCCTTTTAAAACAATCTTTAATCTTTTAGGTCCTCTAATAAATCCGGGTTTGGTTAAAAGACAGATTATTGGAATCTTTGATAAAAATTTGTTAGTTCCTTATATAAAAGTTTTAAAAAGCTTAGGTCATAAAAAAGCATGGGTATTTCACAGCAATGAAGGTTTAGACGAAATATCTATTTTTAATAAAACTAAAGTTTATGAATTAAATAGAAAAAAAATTAGAAGTTTTGTTATTAATCCAAAATCGTTAATTAAAAGAAGATATAATTTTAAATCAATTCTTGGCAAAGATGCTAATTATAATAGTAAAAAAATAATAGAAATTTTTAATGGAAAACATAATGCTTTTTTAGAAATTGTAGCTCTAAATGCTGCGGCTGGATTAGTAATTTCTGAAAAAGAAAATAATTTAAAAAAAGCTTATTATAAGACAAAAAGTTACTTACTTTCAGGAAATGCTATTAAGAAGATTAACCAATTAGCTAAATAATGAATATTTTAAAAAAAATTATTAATTATAAAAAAAGTAAAATTATTACTGATAAAAAAAATATTTTATTATTTTCAAATCAAAATAAAAAATCACTTTTTAAATCTAAAATAGTAAATAATCTTAAAAATAATAAAATTTCCATTATAGCGGAAATAAAGAAAGCTAGCCCCTCAAAAGGAATTTTAATAAAAAACTTTAATCCTATTAACATAGCTAAACAATACGTAGAGGGAGGCGCTACTTGTTTGTCAGTATTAACTGAGGATAGATTCTTTTTAGGTAACAAAAATTATATAAAACAAATTAAAAATAAATATAAAATTCCAATTCTAGCAAAAGATTTTTTTATTGATCCTTTTCAAATTTATGAAGCAAAATTTTACGGAGCAGATTGCATTCTAATTTTATTATCTGCTGTGAAACAAAAGCTTGCAAGAGAATTATATGACACCGCTATAAACTGTGGAATGGATACAATAGTAGAGGTTCATAATGATAATGAGATGACTTTTGCTTTAAGTTTAAAAAAAAGCATTATTGGAATTAACAATCGTAATTTAAAAACTTTTGCGACTGACATAAATAATACGATTAATTTATGCAAAAAATTTAATTTAAAAAACCGTGTAATTATATCTGAAAGCGGTATTAATTCTAAAAAGGATATTCTCCACATCTGTAAAAAGACAAACATTAGAACTTTCTTGATCGGCGAATCATTAATAAAATCTAATAATATTAAAGATAAAATAAGCTCTTTTTTATAAAATATACATATATTTCAATACTTTATCAGTGTTGTGTATTAAGAAGAACTTAAATAGAACGATACCTGTTTAGGTTTTGTTCTTATGCTAACTAAAAAACAAAAAAATTTATTAATTTTTATTAATGAAAAATTAAAACGTACTGGCATATCGCCATCTTATGACGAAATGCGCATTTCATTAAATCTTAAATCTAAATCAGGAATTCATAGACTTATTTCGGCTCTTGAGGAAAGAGGATTTATTAAAAGATTACCTCATAAAGCTAGAGCTCTTGAAGTTATAAAACTTCCTGAAAATGCTGGAGCTCAAGATCTATATAACAATTTTTCTCCTAAGATTATTAAAGGCGGCTTAGATCTTAACAAGATAGATGATGAAGAGGTTTTTATACCTGTTCTTGGTAAAATAGCAGCTGGAGCTCCCATTGTAGCTTTAGAAAACCAAACTGAGAGTTTGCCTTTATCAAAAAGTTTTTTAGGATCAAATGAATACTTTGCATTAAAAGTTGAAGGAGATTCAATGATAGATGCCGGGATTAATACTGGAGATTATGTTATAATTAAAAAAACTAATATTGCTGAAAATGGAAAAATAGTCGTAGCTTTAATTGATGATCATGAAGCAACACTAAAAAGAATGCGAAAAAAAGGACCTTCAATTGCTTTAGAAAGCGCCAATCCTGCTTATGAGACAAAAATTTACAACAATGAAAGAGTAAAAATACAAGGTGTTTTGGCCTCTTTATATAGAAAATTTTAATTTACTAATTTAAACAAATAATATTAGTTCTCTAATCTTAAGAACTAATGAATACTATTGAAAAAGTTATCACACGTTTTGCACCCTCTCCTACTGGAAATTTACATATAGGAGGAGCAAGAACAGCTCTATTTAATTGGCTATTTTCAAAAAATCAAAAAGGAATATTTCTATTAAGAATAGAAGATACTGATATTCAAAGATCAAAAAATGAATATTACGAACAAATCATTTCAACTCTTAAATGGTTGGAAATAAATTGGGATGAAGAACCATATATTCAATCAAAAAACGTAGAATCTCACATAAATGTAGCTAATAACCTGTTAAAAAACGGATGTGCTTATAAATGCTATTGTACTGAGAAAGAGCTAGAAGAAGAAAAAAAATTATATCTAGAGAGAAAGATTCCTTACACTTACAGTAAAAAATGTAGAAATATTTTAGAAAATATTACCAATAAGCCCTTTGTTGTCAGATTTAAATCGAAGATAGAAGGAAAAACTATACTTAAAGACTTAGTTCAAGGAGACGTTGAAATTAATAATAACACAATCGAAGATTTTGTTATTTTAAGAAAAGATAACAAACCTACTTACAATTTATCTGCAGCAGTTGATGATTATCAAATGAAAATTTCCCACGTAATAAGGGGTGATGACCATAAAATAAATGCTTTTAAACAAATTCAGGTCTTTGAAAGTATGGGATGGAAAATACCAAAATATGCTCACATACCTTTAATTCATTCAAAAGAGGGAAAAAAATTATCAAAAAGAGATGATGTATCGACTGTTGAGGATTATAAAAAAATAGGCATTTTGCCAGAAGCCTTAAGAAATTACTTATTAAGACTGGGGTGGTCTTATAAAGATAAGGAAATTTTTTCTGAAGAAGAAAGTATAGAATTTTTTAATTTAAATAAAATTGGAAAGTCACCATCAAAATTAGATTTTGATAGAATTAAATCTATAAATGAATTTTATATTAAATCAACTAAGGACGAGATTTTATTAGAAAAACTAATTCACTATTCTGAATTATACAAAGAAAAAATTCCAAAACACTTTCATGAGAACATTAAAGTAAATTTATCTTTTTTAAAAAATAAATCAAAATCTTTAGAGGACATATATAATAACTCTAAATATATATTTTCTTATGAATTAAAAGATGATCAGATGCAAAAAATAGATAAATCGAAATTAACTATCATAAAAAATATTTATTCTCTAATAAAAAAAGAAAAAGATATCAGTAAAGATTATTTAAAAAATATTTTCGATAAAATTATAGAAACTGAAAAAATTAACTTTAAAGATCTTGGTCAGCCTTTAAGAATTATATTAACAGGTTCTGAATATGGTCCAGCTATATACGATATAGCTAGTTCTTTAGGTTTAAATGAATTTTTAAACCGATTAGAACTATTCTTTTCAAAAATAGACAAAAATATTAAAAACTGATAACTAAATTTTATGTCAGACAAATGTTTTATAGAAATAGACGGCAAGAAATACGAACTTCCTATTAAAAAAGGTACAGTTGGTCCTTCGGTAATAGACGTTCGCGATCTTTACAAAAATACTGGTCATTTTACTTTCGATCCTGGTTTTACCTCTACTGCAAGCTGCCAATCTAATATTTGCTACATTGATGGTGATAAAGGAACTCTTTTATATAGAGGATATGAAATTGAAAAATTATCTGAAAAAAGTTCATTTTTAGAAGTTGCTTATCTTTTAATCAAAGGAGAACTACCAAACAAAAGTCAATTTGATGAGTTTTCTAGTGCTATCAAAAACCACACAATGGTTCATGAGCAAATAAGATCTTTTTATAATGGATTTAGACGCGGGAGTCATCCTATGGCTATGATGTTAGGTGTTGTAGGTGCCTTATCTGCTTTTTACGCAGACTCAGCTAATGTTAATGACCCAATTGAAAGAGAAATATCAGCGAGAAGAATGATAGCCAAAGTTCCAACTTTAGCTGCTATGGCTTATAAATATTCTATTGGTCAACCATTTGTATATCCAGATAATGAATTAAGTTATTGCGAGAATTTCTTAAATATGTGTTTTTCTGTCCCTGCTCAAAAATATAAAGTTAATAAAGTAATTGCAGATGCACTAGAAAAAATATTTATACTTCACGCAGATCACGAACAGAACGCGTCTACTTCAACTGTAAGACTTGCGGCTTCTTCAGGTGTTAATCCTTTTGCTTCAATAGCATCTGGTTTTTCAGCTCTTTGGGGTCCTTTACATGGTGGAGCTAATGAAGCGGCTCTAAATATGTTAAAAAAAATTGGTAGTGTAAAAAATATTCCTGAATTCATAAAGCGAGCAAAAGATCCTAATGACAATTTCAGATTAATGGGATTTGGTCATAGAGTTTATAAAAATTACGATCCTCGAGCTAAAGTAATGCAAAAAGCATGCCATGAGGTTCTTGAGGTTATGGGTAAGAAAGATGATGAGTTATTAAAAGTAGCTATAGAGCTTGAAAAAATTGCATTAAATGACGATTATTTTATTCAAAAGAAATTATATCCAAATATAGATTTTTATTCTGGAATAACCTTAAGTGCCATGGGTTTTTCTACTGAAATGTTTGTTGTTTTATTTGCAGTTGCACGAACTTCTGGATGGATTGCCCATTGGAAAGAAATGTACTTAGATCCTTCAAATAAATTAAGTAGACCAAGGCAATTATATCTTGGTGAAGTTAAAAGAGACTTTGTAGATATTGCTAAAAGATAATTACTATTCAATTACGTAATTTGAGATTTTCTCAAGACTGTCCGGAACAATCATTGTCTCTAAAACTTTAGTGTATTCAGTAACTAATTTTTTTCCTAATAAATCGTTATCAATAAACTCCATAGTTTTTTTATAGATTTCATCTACATTACATTTTCCTTGTATCAGTTCAGGTATGAGTTCCTTCTGAGCCATAATATTTAAAATGTTACCAAATTTTGTATTAATGAAAGGCTTAATTAATAAGTAGTTTAACCAAGATGTTTTATAAACAACAATTAATGGACATTGGTTCTTGCAAATATCTAAAGTAATTGTTCCAGATTTAGAAATAGTTAAAATTGAATCTTTAATGTAAAAATTTTTTTCATTTTCATTTGTAGTAATAACAAAATTATCTATTTTAGATTTTAGCAAATAATCATTAATTAAATTCTTATTATTTTCAGAAGTTGGAATATGAAATATAAAATTATAATTTAAATTAATTTTTTTAATTACATCAATAAATATTGGCATAAATGTTTTTAATTCTGAATTCCTGCTTCCAGGACAAAGCGTAAAATACTTTTTATTTTTTTCTTCAAGTTTATTTATTTTAAATACAGAAAAATCAAAAAAAGGATGACCCACAAATGAATTTCTAATAAGTCCTTCAAAATATTTTTTTTCAAAAGGGAAAAGTAACAGTAAATGATCAATAAATTTATATAATATTTTTTTTCTATTTTCTCTCCATGCCCAAACTTGCGGAGCAACTAAATGAACAGTTCTAATTTTATTATTTATTTTTTTAACTTTATTAAGAACTCGATATGAAAAATCAGGGGAATCAACTGAAAAAATAACATTAGGATTAAATTCTAATATCTTTTTTACGGCTAAATTAATCTTTTCTTTAATTGAAAATAAATTTTTCAATACATCAGTAAAACCCATGTAAGCAATATCTTTAATATCAAATATGCAGTCTATTTTTTCTAATTTAATATTTTCTCCTCCAATTGCTAAAATTTGAATGTCTAAATTTTTCTCTTTTAATTTTTTAATGATAAGAGATGCAATTTTGTCACCTGAGGATTCTCCAGTAATAATAAATATTTTTTTTGACAATTTATATAGAAATAATAAAAAAATTATTTTTTTTAACTAAATTTATAATTTTATCTTTATCTAAGATAATATTTTGAGATCGTTTTACTGCAATACCTTTAATATTAGCTTTAACGCAATTTTTAATAGTGTCAAAACCTATGGTAGGCAAATCTATTCTAAGATCTTGATTTGCTTTTGGAAATTTTACTAAAATTGATTTATTTTTTAACTTATATTTTTTTAATAAATGTAATGATCTTTTAATAGTCTCATCAGTTCCTTCTGGTCCTTCTATAGCAAGAACATAACCATTATTTATAACAACAGACTGACCTATATCAAATTTACTTAACGATTTAATAATACTAACGCCCTTAGATATACTTCTTTTATCTATGTTATTTATTTTTACTTTATTTATGCTTTTATCCTTAAATATTAATTCAGGGGTAAATTTCATGCTATTTACAACATTTAACTTATTTTCTTTAAAAATTTTAATTATCTCTTTTAAAATATTTCCGTCTCCTTTTTTAAACGCTGAAAATAACCTAGGAAGATAAAATAAAGCTTTTCTATCAAATTTTAGCAAAGAAATTTCGGGTCTTGAAACTTTGCCTATAAAAATAACATTTTTGCAATTATTTTTTTTTAATATAGATATAGCTTTTCCAAGTTCCGTTATTTTCAAACTATAAGAATTTTTATATCTTTTATAAATATTAGATTTAGTTAAATCTAATATTAAAAATTCTACATTTTTTTTTAATAATTTATTTATTACAAAATTTGGTAAGCTTGATTCTCCAACTATTAATCCCAGCATTTATTTTAGAGGTCTACAAATTGCTCTTTTTTCACTTTTTTCTAAAAAATTTATAACATCGCTTACTGTTTTTAAATTAGAAAATTTTTTAGCTTCTTCTATTCCATTTTTTAAAAGAGCATTTGAAAAAATTAATTTTACAGCCTGATTTAGTCCGTTTATTTCATCAGAAGTGAATCCTGCTCTTTTTAATCCTATTATATTTATTCCCTCTAAATGGGATCTATTTCCAGTAACAAGTCCATAGGGAATGACATCTTTTTCAACTCCTGTCATTCCGCCTATCATTGCTAATTTTCCAATTCTTGTAAATTGCTGAACAGCAGAATTTCCTCCTATTATTACATTATCATCTATTTCAACGTGTCCAGCTATAGCAACATTGTTTGCAATAATAACATTATTTCCAATTTTGCAATCATGAGCAATATGAGATGAAATCATAAATAAACAATTATCACCTATTGTTGTAATGCCACCACCATGTTCGGTGCCAGGATTTATTGTTACATATTCCCTAATTTTATTTTTTTTTCCTATTATTAATTTTGTTTTTTCACCTTTAAACTTTAAATCTTGAGGAGCACTACCTATAGAAGCAAAAGAATAAATTTCACATTCGTCTGATATTGAAGTATCACCGGTTATATTTACATGAGATAATATTTTTACATTTTTTCCGATTTTTACTTCTTTGCCAATAATACTAAATGGACCAACTTCTACTGAAGATTCAAATTTAGAATTTTTATCAACAATTGCTTTATCGCTTATCATCAATCTTTTCTGTCAACTATAGTAGCCATCCATTCAGAATCTGCCATAATTTTATCATTAACCATTGCAACACCTGTATACTTCCAAACTTTTCCTTTGGATCTTATAGCTTCTACTTTAAGTTTTAGTTCACAATCTGGCATTACAGGATTTCGAAATCTGGCGTTATTAACTGTCATCAAATAAACTAATTTATTTTTAACAATAGCAGGATCTAAACTATAAGCAGTTAATGCAGCGGCGCTTTGGCCAAAAGCCTCCACGATTAAAACACCTGGCATCACAGGTTGTCCTGGAAAATGTCCATTAAAGAAAAAATCTGTTTTTTTAATATTCATAACTCCTGTTGCAGAAATCATTGGAACAATATCTATTAATTTGTCGATTAATAAAAATGGCTTTCTATGAGGTATTAAGCCTTCTATTTCATCTTTATTAATTTCTTTTTTTAAATTCATCATTTCTTATCGGTTAAAAAATCTCTTATACTTTTAGCTGGATAGCCCATCACGATTTGATTGTCCTTAATATCAGCAATAACACCACTTTTTCCACCAATTTTAACATTATTTCCTATAGATAAATGACCAGATACTCCAGTTTGCCCTCCGATTTTAACATTATTTCCTATTATTGTGCTACCAGCTATTCCTGATTGTGCTGCTATCATACAAAAGTTTCCAATTTTAACATTGTGAGCAATTTGAACCTGATTATCAAGAGAAGTAAATTCACCAATCACAGTGTCGGTCAATGAACCTCTATCAATCGTACAAAAAGAACCTATTTGTACATTATTTTCAACAATCACTCTTCCTATGTGAGGAAATTTAACTCTTTGCTTTTTTTCAAAATTAAAACCAAAACCTGTTTGACCAATTAATGTTCCAGACTTGATAATTACATTATCGCCTAATAACGAATTCTCAATGATAACGTTAGATCCAATAATACAATTTTTTCCAATATGAACATTTGATTTAATAATAACATTATTACCTATTTTTGTATTATTGCCAATCTTTGCACTTTTATCAATTAAAGAGTTATTACCTATAATAATATTTTTTTTTAAAAAATTATTTTTATTTGAAATATTAATTTTTTCATTATCAAAGCAAGATTCAGGATAAAAAATAGTAACAATTTTATAAAAATCAATTAACGGATTTTTTGAAATAATTGGAGTAACGTTTTTGTTTAAATATTTTATAACATTTTCACTAACAATGCACACTGATGCTTTGCAATATTTAGCATCTTTTTCATAATTTAAATTATTAAAAAAAGTTATCTCATTACTTTTTGCTTCTTTAATATTATTAACATCTAATAACTTGCTGTTTTTAGTATTGCTTTCGTTTGATTTATTTAAAATACTTAAAACATCTTTAAACGTAATAAATTTTTTCGCTTTTTTAAAAAAAAGATTATTCATTATAAATTTAAATAAAATTTAAAAACTTGAACCGATATTAAATAAGAAATTTTGCTCTTTGTCGGTTGACTCTTTAGATACAGGAATACTATAAGTAAAGGTCAGTGGACCAAGAGGGCTTACAACGTCAACAGCTACACCAAGTGATGATCTTAACTTTGAACTATCGGAAATTAAATCTGAGTAATCTACGCCCCAAACATTTCCAATATCAAAAAATACAAAAGACGTTGCCCTTAAACTTTCAGGAATTGGATTTGGAAATGTTGATTTTAAGCTCAGTGTAACTAAATTATTTCCTCCTATATGATCTCCACTATCAACTGGTCCGATACCTCGGGTCTCAAAGCCTCTAATGTCGCTTGAAGATGCGAATATACGATCTGACAATTTTACATCTTTGTTATCAAAAGCAGCAACATTTGCTAGTCTAGCTTTTACTGATCCAATGTACTTATCATTAAAAAGTTCCTTATATAGAGTTGCGCCAACTCCTGATTGAATAGCTGGTATATCGCTTACAAAGGTTGAAATGTTTTGGTCAAAATAAAATAAAGATCCAGAAGTAGGATTAAATTTTGAGTCTCTTTGATCTAACAAAAAATTATAACCAAATGATGTAGTTGTAAAATCACCAGCTCTACTTTTAAGCAAAGTTGAAGCACTTCCAGTTATTTCTAATTTATCATGTTGAATTCCAACATTTGGTCTAAAAAAAATATCCTCATAAATTTCATACTTTGTTGCAAATTTTGAACCTAACTTTTTATTTTGATAACCGGAATTTTTAAAATCATCAAGTTCAGAAAAAACAGATGTTGCCAACTCTTTATTTGAATTGTTAAAATTAGGATCAACATAAGAAAACTCTCCCTTTATAGCCTCAGTAGAAAGCCTTCCAGTGAAATTAAGATTTATTCCTTGTCCTAAAAAATTTCTCTCGTTTACAGATGTTTCGAACAAACCTCCATTTGTTCCGAAGCCAACACCTGCACTAATACTTCCAGTTGGCTGCTCTTTCACAAACAAATTAAAATCCTTAGAATTTTTTTTATCAGAATCTTCAATCTTAAAATCTACTTTGCTAAAATATTGCTTCGATTTAATATTATCTACAGATTTTTTAATTTTTGTTGAATTTAAGTAGTCCCCTTCTGCTAAAAGAATATTATCTCTAATAGTTTTTTCTTCAGTAATTGTATTGCCATTTATATTTATTTTATTAATAAGTACTTTCTGACCAACATTAAGAGCTAATACAATATTTATAAAATCTTCATTTTTTTTTAACTCTTGTGCATCAAGCTCAAAATTACTATATTTTTTTGACTCTAAATAACTTGTAACCTGCCTGTTCAGTTTATTTATTGTCTCAGGTGAATAAGTTTGATTTTTTAATAATTTATTTGAAATATTTTTTATTTCAGTAATATCTTGGTCTTTATATATTACATCCGATACTTTTATATCGAAGTCACCAAATTTATATTTCTTTCCAGAATTGATCGAAAACGTCAGAGAAAAATTATTATTCTTATCAGTACTTACAAAGGCGCTTTCAATTTGAGCGTCAAAAAAACCTTTATTTTTATAGAAATTTTTAAGAAGCTGTTTATCATAGTCAACTCTTTGTTCACTTAATGCCGAAGATGAAAAGAAATTCCACCATTCATCCTCTTTAGAAGAAATAACTTCCAATAGCTGACCGTTACTAAAAAATTTATTACCAATAAAATATATATTTTTAATTTTGGAAATTTCTTTTTTATCAATATTAATTATTAGATTAACTTGATTATTATCAATTTTTATCACTTCTGGTGTTATAGAGGCTTGATAATATCCAGAGGCGTTTAAAAATTCTTTTGTTGCCTCAATATCTTTTTTTAATTTAGAATTAGAAAAAATACTATTTTCTTTTAAAGTTATAATTTTGTTAATTTGATCTAAATCAGTATCTTTAATTCCATTAATATAGAAAAAGTTTACTATTGGATTTTCAACGACAGTAATTGTAAGTACATCTTGGTTATAAGAAATCTTCACATCAGAAAAAAAATCAGTATCGTAAATTTTTTTAGTAAGATTGTTGATATAAATTGAGTCTATATTATTAATTTTTTTATCGACTAATAAGTCTATTGTGTTTGAATTCACTCTTGAATTGCCAATAATATTAACCTTTTTAATTTCAGCAAATGAACTGCTTGTTAATATAAAGAAAAATACTACTAAAAATCTAATCAATTTACTAAGCTCCTAGAAAAATTATAAGTTTTAAAGACATCCTTTATATGTCGAATCTGATGATTTTTTAAGTGATTTTTAACTACTTTTGAATCTAAAATACTAAGCAATTTATGTACTATATCAGTAAATAGGATCTTATTTTCCATAAATTTTTCAACTAAAATTTCATTAAGAGAATTAATTAAAATAAAACCTTTGTCATTTAGTATTTTAGTTAATTTTAAAATTTTAATAGAAGGTATTTTTTTAATATCAGCATCATGAAAAGATAAATTTTTTTTAAAAGATAAATTATTGCTACTAGCTTTATTAATGTAAAAATTACTATATAAAGAATTTGCAATTGGAATCTTCATATTATTATGATGATACAGCATAGAAGATAAACCATTTTTAAATTCTACAACTGCATGAATTAAAGACTGAGGATGTATAATTATTTTAAATTTACTAATTGGAAGATTAAATATTAAAGAAGCTTCGATTACTTCTAAAATTTTATTCATCAAATTAGCAGAATCTATAGATATTTTTTTTCCCATTTTCCAATTCGGATGCTTTATAGCCTGAAGTGGTGTCACTTTTTTTAAATTGATATTTTTTCCAAAAAATGGGCCGCCTGATGCAGTTAGATATATATTTTTTATTGAATTCATATTTTTATTCTCAATAAGATTGAAAATAGAAAAATGCTCAGAATCTATAGGCACAAAAGAGCAATTATTTTTTTTGAGTTCTTTATAAATAAATTTCCAACCACAAATTATACTTTCTTTATTAGCTATTAGTATTTTTTTAGAAAATTTAATAATATTTAAGGTTGGAAGCAAACCTGCAATTCCTGAAATCGCAGCAATAGTGATGTCAAATTTTATTTTTTTTAATAAATTTAAATCATTTATAATTATTATTTTATTTTTGATGCAAAAATATTTAATTTTTTCAGTTAAATAAAAATTACTAGAGTAAATATATTTTGGTTTAAATTTTTTTGCCTGAGAAATTAATAATCTAAAATTACTATTTCCATTTAATAAGATAACATCAAAATCATTTCTATTTTTTGAGATGATCTCTAAAGTTGATTTTCCAATACTTCCTGTTGACCCTAAAATACAAATTTTTTTTTTCATTAAATAAAAAAATTTCCAAAAATAATTATCCAGATTAATCCATCTACTCTATCCAAAAAACCCCCATGACCTGGAATAAAATTTGATGTATCTTTTTTATTATTCTTTCTTTTAACGTATGACATTAATATGTCACCAAACTGACCAATGATTGATAAGAATAATTGCATAAAAATTATAGTAATATTAAATTTATAATCACTATTTAAAAAAAAAATTAAAAATGCAAACTGACTTAAGATAATCGATCCGATAGCACCAGCCCATGTTTTGTTGGGACTTATTTGTGTTAATTTAGGTCCACCAAATAATTTTCCAAAAATGTAACCACCAATATCGCTTAGCCAAGTTAGAATAATTAACCATAAAAAGATTAGATTAAATTCCTCAAAATTATAAATCCGTAATAAAGATAATAAGAAGACAAATAAAACAATTATTCCTAAAAAAAAAATAGCATTTTTTCTCTTAAAAATTTTAACCCATTCAAAAATACAAAATAAAAAGACAATTAAAATTAATAAATTGGATAAAGTTTTTTGGTAAAACAAAACGTAAATAAGTGGAAAGGCTAATAAAGAAACACTAAGCCTTTTTTTAAAATTATTCATCTAGCCCACCAAATCTACGTTTGATACCGCTAAACTTATTAACTATTTTTTTTAAATCTAAAAAATTAAAATCAGGCCAATTTTTTTCTATAAAGAATAATTCGGCATAAGAAAGTTGCCATAATAAAAAATTACTTAATCTTTTTTCCCCACCGGTTCTTACAAGAATATCAGGATCAGGCATATTTTTAGTATATAAATTATTTGAGATTAACTCCTCGCTGATTTTATTATTTTTATTTTTATGAATCTTTTTAAAAGCATTTATTAATTCAGATTTTGCACCATAATTAAATGCAAATACAACAGTAATTCGATTATTATTTTTTGTTTTTTCTTGAATCTTTTTTATAATTACTTTTAGATCGGCTGGGATATTTTTTAAGTCTCCAATAAATTTTATTCTAATATTGTTTTTATTGATTTTATTAAAATTTTTTTGATAGAATAATTTAAATAAGAAAAATAGGTATTCAATTTCTTTTTTAGGTCTATTCCAATTCTCTGTTGAAAAAGTATAAAGTGTTAAATATTTTATATGTAATTTAATACAATTTTTTATGACTTTATTTATATTTTGAAGTCCATAATAATGTCCTTTATTACGATCGTTATATTTTTTTAACCCCCAACGGCCATTACCATCCATAATTATGGCGATATGGGATGGCGAGATCATACCTTTAGGATTTCAACTTCTTTTTCACTTAATTTTTTATCAATGTCGGCAATTTTTAAATCTGTAATTTTCTGAACTTCATTGGAATTTTTCTTTAAATCATCTTCACTTAAATTATTATCTTTTTGTTCTTTTTTAAGTTCTTCTAAAGAATCTCGTCTAATATTTCTTATGGCTACTTTTGCTTTTTCAGCTATGGTTTTTAAAACCTTTATTAGTTCTTTCCTTCTTTCCTCTGTAAGTTTTGGAATGGCAATTCTTAATAATTGTCCGTCTACGAGTGGATTTAGGTTCAAATCAGAAGTTCTTATTGCCTGATCAACAGCACCAACATTTGCTTTATCCCACACTTGAACATTAATCATTTGTGGTTCTGGAGTAGAAACCGTTGCTAGTTGGCTTATTGGCATTTTCTGACCGTATACTTCTACCCTTACACCATCTAGCATTTTAGGATTTGCTCTTCCTGTTCTAATGGTCGATAACTCCTTTGAATATGAGCCGAGAGACAAATTCATTCTCTCCTCTATTTTTTTTATAATCATTTTAAGCTCCTGCTAATGATTTCACTTCTTCATTAAAGTCAGTTTTTTTTACTTCAATACCTTCGCCAACTTTATATTTTATAAAAGATTTAATAACTAAATTCTGCTTAATTTCTTTTCCAAAATCTACAGTTGCCTGCTCAACCGTAATTTCTTGATTATGGATCCATTTTTGACCCATTAAAGTATTGTCAGATATTACTTTTTTTAGTTTTCCAACTAAAATTTTATCGATCATATCATCTTTTTTACCTTGATTTTTAAGTTCTTCTTTTAAAATTTCTTTTTCTTTATTAACAAAATCAATGCTCAAATCTTTCTCTGATAAAGACATGGGAGACATTGCTGCAATATGCATGCAAACTTTTCTTGAAAAATCTAAAACTTCTTTATTTTTATTCTCACAATCAATTGAAATTAAGACTCCAATCTTTCCCATATTTTCACTTTGCAGATTATGGATATAATTTGCAATAATTCCTTTAGAATTTTCTAAATAAGCAATCCTTCTAATTTTAATATTCTCACCAATCTTTGCTATTAAATTAACCAAGGCATCTTTTATTAAAATATTATCAATTTTTGCATTAGATAAGGTTTCTAGATTAAAATTATTAGCTAGTGCAATTTTTGAAACTTCAGAACAAAAATTTATGAACTCATTATTTTTTGCAACAAAGTCTGTTTCAGAATTAATTTCTAACATACAGGCTTTAGAGTTATTTGATGCAACTACAGCTAAACCTTCAGCTGCATCCCGTGACGATTTTTTAGCAGCTTTTGATATTCCCTTTTTACGTAAATATTCAATGGACTTTTCAATATCAAAATTATTCTCTGATAATGCAGTTTTACAATCTTGAATGCCAGCTCCTGTTAATTCTCTAAGTTCTTTAACTTTTGATAAATTATCAGACATTGAATTAACTTTTTAATTTTTTAAAGCTTCTTCTTTGTTCTCGGAAATTTTTATTACTTTAATTTTTGAAGTTTCTTTAGCAGCTTTTTTGGGTTTTTCTTCATCAATTGGCTCGACTATTTTAATGTTCTGTTTTGCATCCAAAATAGTTTTTTTTGCTAAATCACAATAAAGATTGATTGATCTTCTAGCGTCATCATTTCCTGGTATTGGAAAATCAATATCATCAGGATTAGAATTGCTGTCAACAATTGCAACGATCGGTATTTTTAATTTTCTAGCCTCAGCAACTGCTAAAGATTCGATATTTGTATCGATTACAAATAGCATGTTAGGAACGCCTCTCATATCTGCTATTCCACCCAATGACCTATTTAATTTATCACGCTCAAGGCTCATCTTAATTAGCTCTTTTTTGGTAAAGCCTTTATTTTCTTTATTAAGTTCTTCAGTAAGTTTTTTTAATCTTTTAATTGAATTGCTAATAGTCTTCCAGTTCGTCAACATTCCGCCTGGCCATCTATGATTAACAAAAAATTGTCCAGTTTCTTTGGCCACTTCAGCAATCAATTCACTTGCTTGTTTTTTTGTTGAAACAAATAAAATTTTGCCGCCAGAAGCTACACATTTATGCATTTCTAACATTGCATTATTAAGTAATTTTACTGTTTGAAGTAAATCAATAATGTGGATTGAGTTCTTTTCTCCAAAAATAAATTTCTTCATTTTTGGATTCCATCTAAAAGTCTTATGACCTAAGTGTACGCCAGCTTCTAAAAGCTCTTTTACAGACGTAGAAGGTAAGTTCATCTTGTTTCTCCGGTTATTTCCACCACAGTTTCTGCCTTAATTGGACCGGGGGGTATTGCTACCCACAACTGTGTGCGAATTTTTATGGTTTTATATTAAAATCTAGGAAAAAAACAAGTGAATACTAGTGAATTTTACACTCAAAACCTGAGCTATTTAAAACGCTAACAATAGAAGCGTCTATTAATTTGCTAGTTTTAAGATTAAAGGCATAGTTTTTATCTTTGGACTTCATTCTAATTAAAACTTTAGTATCCCCACCATCTTTTAAGATCTTCTTTAGCTCATTTATACTTTCTAAATTTTTAACAATGATTTCAGCATTGCTAATTTTTGCCTCTTTAATGGAATTAATCTCCGTTAATTTTCTAGTAGTTAACCTTGTTGTTCCATTTGTCATTTTTTCTTTAACAATATTAATTAAAAAAGAATTTCCTGGCACCATCTTGTCTCTGTTAGCAAGTAAGATTTCTGAAAAAATAAATAGTTCGTACATTCTACTAAGATCACTTAATTTAATAATTGCAAATGGTTGTCCTTTGGCTGTTTTCTTTTCTTGAACTGCCATTAAAGTTCCTGATAGAACAAACTCTCTATTTAAATCATTGTCAGAAATGTCAGAAAATCTTTTAACATTATAAGTTTTTAAAACTTTCTCATAATTTAATAATGGATGTTCACTAATAAAAAAACCTATAGACTCAAACTCATTTTTCATTTTTTCATTTTGATTCCAAAAATCTTTTTTATTTACAAAATTTTCTAATGATGGAAGTTTACTATTTTTATCATTACCAAATAAACTATCTTGCAAAAGATTAGCTTCTTTATAATTTTTTGAAATTTTAATAATTTCAGGGACAGCATCAAATAAAAATTTACGATTACTCTCTAAACAATCAAAGGCTCCAGATTTAATTAAGCCTTCCATTTGAAGTTTATTAATTAATTTTGAATCAATTCTTAATATAAAATCTTCTAAAGATTTAAATATACCGTTATTTTTTCTATCAGAAATTATTTGATTAACAGACTCATAGCCAACAGCTTTAATTGCAGCTAAAGCATAATAAACTTTATTATCTCTAACAACAAAATCTGCAAAAGATTCATTGATCGATGGCAAAACAACATCAATCTTTAATCGTTTCAACTCTTCATAAAACTCATTTAATTTATCTGTATTAGCTAAATCCAAATTCATTGAAGCCGCTACAAAATAGAAAGGATAATGAGTTTTTAAATAAGCAGTTTGATAAGCAATCAATGCATAGGCAGCAGCATGACTTTTGTTAAATCCATACTGAGCAAATTTTTCAACTAACTGAAATATATAAACTGCTTGATCTTTGGTAATTCCATTTTTAACAGCCCCTTCTATAAAATCTTTCTTCTGTCTTTCCATCTCTGCTGATTTTTTCTTACCCATGGCTTTTCTTAAAATATCGGCTTTACCAGCTGAAAATCCTGAAAGAGATTGAGCGATCTGCATCACTTGTTCTTGATAAATAATAACTCCATATGTCTCTTTTAAAATGTGCTCTATCTTAGGATGAAGGTAATCAGGCTTTTCTATTCCGTGCTTACAATTATTATATTTGGATATATTCTGCATTGGGCCTGGTCTAAAAAGAGCAACTAACGCAATGATATCTTCAAATTTGTTAGGCTTCATTTGCTTTAAAACTTCTCTCATTCCAGCGCTCTCTAATTGGAACACGCCCATAGTTTCACCTGAACATAAAAGCTCAAAAGTTTTTGGATCATCAAGGGGAAGATCTTTTAAATTTATTTTAATATTATTGTCTTTAAGAGAATTAACTGTCTTTTTAATAACGGTAAGAGTTTTAAGACCTAAGAAATCAAACTTAACTAGTCCAGCATTCTCAGACCATTTCATATCAAACTGTGTTACTGGAATATCATGATCTGATCCGAAATCTTTATAAAGAGGAACGATCTCTTCAATTTGTCTGTCTGCAATAACTATGCCAGCTGCATGGGTTGCAATATTTCTATAAAGCCCCTCAAGTTTAATTGCTAACTTAATTAATTTGTCGATCTTAACATCATTTTTTTGTGCTTCTTGAATTCTTGGTTCAAGCGCAACAGACTCTTGTAATGAAAGAGGACGTGACGGGTCAAATGGGATCATTTTTGAAAGAGAATCTACAACACTATAAGGAAGACCAATAACGCGACCAATATCACGGATTGCCATTCTGGCTTGAAGTTTTCCAAATGTAATGATTTGTGCAACACCGCCTTTATATTTATTTTTTACATAATTAATTACTTTATCTCTATCTTCCTGACAAAAATCGATATCAAAATCAGGTATTGAAATTCGATCTGGATTTAAAAAACGTTCAAAGATTAATCCAAATTTTATTGGATCTAATTCAGTAATAGATAATGCCCAAGCAACTAAAGATCCTGCTCCAGATCCTCTTCCTGGTCCTACAGGAATATTATTATTCTTTGCCCACAAAATATAATCTGAGACAATTAAGAAATAACCAGAAAATTTCATCTGGTTAATCATTTTTACTTCATAATTTAATCTATCTACATAAATCTTCTTTGTTTCTTCAATCTGCTTTGGATCAGTTATGTTTTTTAAAATAACTTCTTTTAATCTTATCTCTAATCCTTTTTGAGCTAACTCCTGAAGAACAACCTCAACATTTTTCTCAGTTGAAGAAGTTGATGTAAAGTTTGGAAGTAAGGGTTTACTTGGTAATGCTCTATAAAGACATTGATATCTTAAATTATGATTATTTTCTAAAGCATCAGGCAAATCGGCAAATAGTTTAAGCATTTCTTCATTACCCTTAAGATAATGCTGATCTGAATAATTAATTCTATTTTTATCTTCTACATAAGCTTTTTGACCAATACAAATATATGCATCGTGCGCTTCGTGCATGTCTTGATTTATATAAAAAACTTCTTGTGAGGCTATAATTGGAACTTTTAAAGACTTTGAGTTAGCTATTAAAAAATTTTCTATTCTGTTTTCATTAACCTCATTATGTCTTTGTATTTCAAAAAATAGATTATCTTTAAATGTAGATTTTAATTTACTTACATTGTTTAAAAAAATTTTATCCTGATTATTAAGAATAAGTTGAGAAGTTAAAGTATGATTTCCGCCTAACAAAACAAAAAGCCCGCTGCTATAATCTAATAGGTCTTTAATTGAACAATGGGGTGCTTCAGTTGCGTTAATATCAAGATAAGATTTAGAGGAGAGTTTTAATAAATTTTTATAACCCACCTCATTCTTTGCAATTAGAGAGACTTTACCAATAATATTGTCAGTCTTTATATTAAGCTGAGTTCCAATAATTGGATGAACTCCTGCTTTTGATAATTCTTCTGAAAACTCTAAAGCTCCACTTAAATTATAAGAGTCCGATATCCCAAGGGATAAAAATTTAGAAAGTTTCGCATACTTTGCTAGTTCTTCAATTTTAACTGCGCCTTCACAGATTGAGTACTGAGTGTGAATTTTAAAGTGGTTAAAAGTAATATCTTTGAGACTCATTTTTCTATTTCAAAATTCTAACATTAGAATCTTGAATAGCTAACTGAATATCTGCTTTATCTGATAATTCTCTATTGTGAGTTGCAAAAATAATTAATCTTTCTTTTGATTTTAAACTTAAAAGTATTTCAAACACTTCGTTTGCAGTTTTGCTATCTAAATTACCGGTTGGTTCATCTGCTAAAATAAGCTCAGGTTCATTTATTAAAGCTCTAGCAATTGCAACACGTTGCTGTTCCCCTCCTGACAATTCATGAGGGTAATGATTTAACCTTTCTTTTAACCCAAGTTTTGCAAGTAAACTTTCTGCTTTTTTAAAAGATTCATTTTTATCTAAATTGTTAATTAGTAAAGGAAGAATAACATTATCAACTGCACGAAGATCAGAAATTAAATTATTAAATTGATAAACTATTGAAATGCTTTTTCTTCTATAAATTGTTTTTTGATCATCTTTTAAATGAATTAAATTAACATCATTAAAAAAATAATCACCCTTATCTACTATCTCAAGTAATCCCAAAATATGCAAAAGTGTTGATTTTCCAGAACCAGACGGTCCAATCAACGAAACGATATTATTTTTAGTTAAAGATAAATTAACATCATTTAAAACTTGAATATTTTTACTAGCATCAATGTATTTCTTTTGAATATTTTTTAACTTTAAAAATACATCAGTCATATTTTAATCCTTTAATTGGATTAAGTTTAGATGCAGAGATTGCAGGATATAAACTTGCAAAAAATGTAATTAGTACTGAAAAGAAACAAATAATAAGAACTGACTTATAATCTATTAATGATGGCATCTTACTTAAAAAATAAATCTCAGGAGGAAAAACTTTCACCTGAAAAATAAAACTTACAAATTGTCTAATGGCTTCTATGTTATGAGCAAAAACTACACCCAAAATTACTCCAAATATAGTTCCACTAATTCCAATAAAAGATCCCATAATAAAAAAGATCTTTGAAATTGAAAACTTTGACATTCCAAGAGTATTGAAAATTGCAATCTCTTTGGTTTTATTTTTAACTAAGATCGTCATGCCGGTTACAATATTAAATGCAGCAACAATGATAATAAGGGTTAAAATAATAAACATCACATTACGCTCAACTAATAAAGCATCGAAAAATGTTTGATTATTATCTATCCAGGTAGTGAAGTAATAATTTTGAAAATTTTTCTGTAGTTCTTTTTTATAAAGATCAACGTTATTAACGTCCTTAATTTTAATATCTACAGATATAAGATTTTTACTATTTTTTATAAACTCTAAAGCGTCGTTATAAGGAATAAAGACGTAATTATAATCCAGCTCTGATACTCCACTTGAGAACGTAGAGGCTACTTTATACGTAAATTGTTGAGGTAATTTTCCAAAAGGCGTTGAAACATTATTTGCTGAAAGCACATTAATCTTATTGTTTTTAGCAATTCCAAGCTTATCCGCTAATGCGGTACCGACAATAACTGAACCCTTCTCATAACCTGATAGTTCCTTAATAAACTCATCTTTAAGTAAATCCTCTTTATTAATTCCAATAATTCCAATCCCAGAATTACTTCTTTCTGAAACTAATAATCCTTGAGCTTTAATAACTTTTCTAATGCTTTTAACTTCAATTTTTTTCTCATTAAAAAACTGAGTTAACTTTGGAATACTTAACTCATCATTACCAACCGAATGAACAATAATGTGAGGGTTGAATTTTAAAAGCTTATCGAATAGCTCAGCTCGGAACCCATTCATTACTGACATTACAATAATAAGGGTTGCAACTCCTATGGATATTCCAAGAAAAGAAAAAATTGAGATAATTTTTAAAAAACTATCTTTTTTTTTTGATCGAATATAATTTTTAATTATTAATAGTTCAGCAACGGAAATCAATTTAACCTTTTAATTTTTTTATTTTTTTAATTATCTCTTCAATTGTTAACATTTCTGTTTTTTCATTTAACTCTTTAAATTCTAGTTTGTCGTCATTACTTTTAGACCCGATAATAATTTGATAAGGAACTCCCATTAAATCAAAGTTTTTAAATTTACTTGATGGACTTTCTAAAGTGTCATCTAAAATAGCATCTATAGAGTTATTTTTTAAAGTTTCATAAATTTTACGTGCCTTATCTAATGGAGTGGTATCTGATTTATTATTCAGTGGAATAATTGCAATATCAAACGGAGATATAACAAGTGGCCACTTCATTACACCATCAATACATTTTGCTTCAATCACTGCAGCAACAAGTCTCGAAACTCCAATTCCGTACGATCCCATCTCAACGTTAACATTCTTGCCTTCTTTATTTAGAACATTTGCTTTCATGGGTTGCGAATATTTATTTCCAAAATAAAAGATATGACCCACTTCAATTCCTTTAGTTGCTAACTGTTTGTCTATTGAAACTTTTTCATTAAATTCTTTTTCAGAATGCTTTTCATCTGTTGCGCTATAGGGAGTTGAGAAAGCTGAAATCATTTTATTAATTGAATCTTCAGAGCCATCAAAACTATTAACATCAATATCAAGTAAGGATTTATCTAAATACACTTGGCTCTCGCCTGTATCTGCTAAAATAATAAATTCATGAGAAGCATCACCACCAATTGGACCTGAACTTGCTCGAAGTGGCAATGCTTTTAATTCTAATCTAGTAAATGTTCTAAGGTACGCATAAAACATTTTGTTATAAGACTTAATTGCATCTTCTTTCGTAAGATCAAAAGAATAAGAATCTTTCATTAAGAATTCTCTGCATCGCATCACGCCAAATCTTGGTCTAATCTCATCTCTAAATTTCCACTGAATATGATAAAGAATTAATGGTAAAGATTTGTAAGACTTTACGTTATCTCTAAAAATTTCTGTAACTAGTTCTTCATTAGTTGGGCCGTATAATAATTCTCTATCACCTCGGTCTTTAATTCTAAGCATTTCCTGACCGTAATCATTATATCTGCCACTTTCCTTCCAAATATCAGCTGATTGGATAGTTGGCATTAACATTTCTTGAGCACCAACATTATTTTGTTCTTCTCTAACAACCTGCTCAATCTTCTTTAAAACTTTAAGTCCCAATGGCAGCCATGAATAAATACCAGCAGCACTTTGTCTAATCATTCCAGCTTTAAGCATTATCTGATGTGATTTTAATTTAGCATCAGCTGAGACTTCTCTAAGAACTGGGAAAAATAACTTTGAAATAAGCATTAAAATAATAATTTTCTAATATAAAACAAATCTAATTTGTCTAAGGCAAAGATTAAAGAAAAAATAATAGTTGTTATAAGCGTGGTAATTAAAATCTTTTTTTTCATTCTAGATTCAACTGGAGCTCCAGGATCAGTACCTTTTTGATAATCTGGAGAATCAATTTGGTTCGTAATTCCAAAAGGTAACACCATAAAAAATATGATCATCCACAGATTTACATAAATAATAATGCCGCCTGTTATCGACATAATCTAAAATCTAACTAGATTAATATTTACTAAAGGTTTTTTTCCAGATTTGTCGTTGATTAATTTTCTACAATTGCTTTTTAAAGTATCTATTAAATTCTTTTCTTGTTTTGAATTATTTAAATTAAAAGTTTTACACGTATCCATCACTACATCCTCTAAATCATACTCAATCTCACTTTCATCTTCTTCAATCAAAGGAATTCCTTTTAAGGTAATGATTGGATTATTTTTTATCTCACCGTTTTTAGAAATTAAAACTGTAATCTCCATATAACCATTTGCAGCCATATTTCTTCTCTCTTTTAAAACTTGAGAGTCATTATCAATTAAAACTTTACCATCTAAGTAAACTCTGCCCCATGTTACTTTATCAACTACTTGAGGCTCACCTGGTGCAAGTCTTATAATTTCACCGTTACTTACTTTAATTGGAAACTTGACGCCCATTTCTTTTGCAAAATTAATATGCTCAGCCATATGTCTTTGTTCGCCGTGAACTGGGATTAATATTTTTGGCTTAATCCAAGAATACATTTTTTTTAAATCTTCGCGAGCTGGATGACCAGAGACGTGGATCATAGAATTTTCTTCGGATAAAACATTAATTTCACTTTTAGAAAAATCATTAAAAATTTTATATAATCTTTTTTCATTTCCTGGGATAATTCTGGAAGAAAAAATAACGTTATCATCTTTTTCTAGATGAAGATCTGGATGAGTCCCGTTTGCAATTCTTGCTAAGGCTGCTCTTTGCTCTCCTTGTGATCCTGTACAAAGAAATACCATTTTATTTTTTGGCATTTTTTTTGAATCTCTAACGTCAATTGGAACTTTAATGTCTTGTAAATAGTTACACTGTCTTGCTAGTTCGTAAATTCTATTCATAGATCTTCCAACTAAACAAACATGTCTGCCGATTTTTTCTGCAACTTTGAAGACTGTTTCCATTCTTGCAACGTTCGATGCAAAGGACGTAATGACGATCCTATTTTTCATCTTTTCTAAAACAGTTAAAAGGCCAGTTCTTACTAATCTTTCTGAACCTGAAGAACCTAAGTTAAAAATGTTGGTAGAGTCACAAACCATTGCAAGGACCCCTTTTTTTCCAAGCTCTGTTAATTTTTTAACATCAGTCTTTTCTCCAATTAATGGATCCTCATCGATCTTCCAATCTGCTGTATGCAGAACAACTCCTTCAGGTGTTGTGATTGCAAGTCCGTTTGGTTCTAAAATGGAATGAGTAAGCGTAACGTAATCAATATCAAAGGCCCCAAGTTTTACGTTACCACCTAATTTAACAATTTTTAAATAACTACCGATATTAATTTTTTTTTCTTTAAATTTTTCTTTAACAATTGCTGCAGTAAATGGGGTTGCATAGATTGGACACTCCAACATTGGCCACAAATGGGCAATTGCTCCAACGTGATCTTCATGAGCATGTGTTAAAACTATCCCTAGTAAATTCTCTTTTTGATTTGCAATAAATTCTGGATTTGGAAGAATGACTTCGATGCCTGGAATATTATCATCTGAAAAAGTAACTCCAATATCAACAATAATCCATTTGTATTCACCTGGCTTTCCGTAGCCAAATAAATTCAAATTCATCCCAATCTCTCCTGCTCCACCTAATGAGCAATAAACTAACTCTTGTCCGCCTTTAGCCATTAAATATTTTTTAAATTAAATTTTAAAGTTTCAGCTATTCCTTTTAAAGTTATCTGCTGATCGATAACTTTGTCTTTAAATGGAAATGAAGAAAAGAAAATATTAGCAAGTCCGCCAGTAAAAATAACTAGATACTTCTTTTTTGTTTCTTTAATAATTTTTTGCACAAGCTCCTTAATTAAACCAATATAGCCCCAATACATACCGTTATTCATTGCACTCACGGTATCTTTTCCTATGTATTTGTTAGTTTTTTTTAATTTAATCAAAGGGAGTTTGGCAGTTGCTTCTTTTAAAACCTTTAATGATAAATTAATACCAGGTGTAATCATTCCGCCGATGTAGCTATTTTGAACGATAACGTCAAAAGTTGTAGCTGTTCCAAAGTCGATAATAATTGAATTTTTTTTATAAATTTTAAATGCAGCAATAGCATTTACTACTCTGTCTGAACCAACTTGTTTTGGTTTGTTTATTTTAAGTTTAATAGGCAGATCAAGATTTCGATCTTTAATTTCGTTAAGATGAATATTTTTTGTCATTAACATTTTTTTTAATTTATTAAATGCATTAGGTACAACGCTTGAGGATAGAGCACCTTGATAGTAATTTTTTTTTATTTTCTTATTAACTGAACCAAGACGACCTTGTAAAATATCAAAAGTATCTACTGTAAATTTATTAGAATACTTGTTCGTTAACTTATTAAAATTAACAAAATCAATGTTCGTATTGCCGATGTCAATGATCAAATAATTCAAACTAAACTACCATGCGTAAAATAATCTTTGTGATTATTGTGCTCTAAAATCAAAGCACCGTTGTTATTAATACCCTTAAAAATACCCTTATAAATCTTATTGTTTATTTTGAAATTTATAAACTTATTTATATTAAAAGCATATTTATTCCAATTTTTTGCGATCTTCTTTAATGAATATTTTTTATCAATAACATTGCTAACAAAAGCTTTTTTAAGCTTTTCTACTAATTCATTTAAGTTAATTTCTTTCTTTGTTTCTTTATTTAAATAAGTTGTTGGATATTTTTTTATCATCGGAGAAGATTTTACATTAATACCAATCCCAACAATTAAAAAAAA
>AZOF01000008.1 GCA_000510845.1 alpha proteobacterium SCGC AAA028-D10
TTATGTTTATGAAGGAATTTTAGAAAAACCTAAAGGAAATGAAGTTGATGACTGGGAACCTAGAAAGCAAATTTTATTTCAGTCTACTAAATTTGGAGATGACGCAGACAGAGCATTAAAAAAATCAGATGGTAGTTGGACTTATTTTGCAAATGATGTGGCTTATCATCTTAATAAAATAGAACGTAAATTTGATTTACTTATAAACGTACTAGGAGCTGATCATGCTGGTTATTTAAAGAGACAAGCATCGTGTGTTTCTGCTTTATCAGAAAATAAGCAACCAATTATTTCTAAAGTTTGTCAGTTAGTAAAATTATTTAAATCTGGAAGTCAGTTAAAGATGTCTAAAAGAGCAGGAGATTTTATAACTGCAAGTGATCTTATAAAAGAAGTGGGCAAAGATTCCGTAAGATTCATGATGATATACAGAAGTAATGACTCTCAGTTAGATTTTGATTTCGATTCAGTCACCGACCATTCTAAAGAAAATCCAGTATTTTATGTTCAGTATGCTCACGCTAGAATCTGTTCTCTATTTAGAAAAAACAAATATGAAATTAGTAATGAAAAAAAATTAAATTTATATTTACTCAATCAGGAAATTGAAATTGACATAATTAAAAAAATAGCCGAATGGCCAAAATGTTTAGAATTGTCGGCACATCATTTAGAACCTCATAGAGTACCATTTTATTTATATGAATTAGCAAGTTTATTTCACACATATTGGAACTCTGGGAATGAGAATGATAATTTAAAAATTTTAAACGATAATCAACCTGAGCTTCAATCTGTGAGATTATTTTTAATTAAAAAAATGCAATTAGTTTTAAAAAGTGGCCTAGATATTCTAAATGTAACTGCACCGGTTGAGATGTGATTAATTTAATGAAAAAAAATTTATTAAATATTATATCTTTTTTTCTTGTTATTTCTTTTCTATTTCTTTGTGTATTTTATTATAATTCTAGTACATTTATTAAAAATACAGATAAAAAAAGAGAAGCTTATTTGATTTTTTTAAATTCATATATTGAAAAACTAGATAAAATTAGCTCATCCACAGATTTTAAAAAGAGAATAGATAATGATGAATTTTTTAAAAAGATTTACAAACAAAAACAATATTGGGAGTTAATAAAATAGAATTTTGAAAACACACGCAATTATTTTTGGAATAAGTGGGTTTAAATTAAATTTAAAAGAAATTAATTTTTTTAAAAAATATAAACCATGGGGTATAATATTATTTTCTAGAAATATTAATAATTTAGACCAGGTTAGAAATTTAACTTGTAGTATAAGAGAACTTTTTAAAGATAAAAATTTTCCAATATTGATTGATCAAGAAGGAGGCAAAGTTAATCGTTTTAGAAAAATTATAAATCTTGATAAATATAACGCAAAGTATTTTGGGGATATCTATAAAAATAATAATATATTTTATTTGGAATTTAATAAGTTTCTTAAAATAAACATTTCTATCTTAAAATATTGTGGAATTAACATAAATACAGTTCCAGTTCTTGATTTATTTAATGAAGATAAAAACAGTGTTATTGGGAATAGGGCTTTTTCAAAAAAATATAATGTAGTTATAAAATTATCTAAATATTTAATAAATTTTTATAAGAATTCAGGACTAGAGATCGTTACCAAACATATTCCAGGTCATGGCTGTACAAATATAGATTCTCATTATCATTTACCTAAAGTAAATTTTTCTTTGGACTATTTGAAAAAGAATGATTTTAAAACATTTAAAGAAGTAAATAGCTATTTAGCAATGACAGCCCATATTTTGTATGAAAAATTAGACCCTGATAAATGCGTTACTCAATCAAAGATAATAATTCACAGTATAATTCGGAAATATATAAAATTTAGAGGAATATTGATGTCCGACGATATTTGTATGAAAGCTTTATCAGGTGGAATTGTTAAAAATGCTAAATTGAGCCTCGATGCAGGTTGTAACTTATTATTACATTGTAGTGGAAAGATCGATGAAATGAAGAAACTTTCTTTAGTCGTGCCAGAAATTGATAATTTTACCTACAGAATAACTCAAAAAGTTAAGGCAAATTTTAATAAATTTAACTAAAGAATCAGTTAAATAAATTAAATGGATAGTATTGTTGAATTAAAGCCTCTTTCAGTTGAGCATAAAGAACAAGTGGAAGATAAATTTAATCTAAACATTGATAATTACGAAGGTCCGCTAGAGCTGCTTTTAGATTTAGCAAAATCTCAAAAAGTTGATCTTATGAAGATTTCTATTGTTCAATTAGCTGATGAGTATTTAAAATTTATAAATAATATAAAAAAGAATTTAGAATTAGCGGCTGATTTTTTGGTTATGGCAACATGGCTTGCTTATTTAAAGTCTAGATTATTATTACCTGATGACTTTGAAGATGATTTTTCGGCTTTTCAAATGGCTGAAAAACTTAAAATGCAATTAAGAAAATTAGAAGCAATTAGATTTCTTTCTGACAAACTTGTTTCTCAAAAACAATTAGGAAGAGATATTTTTACAAAAGGTATTCGAGAAGGTATTAAAAAAATTTCAAATTCAAAATATGAAGTTTCTCTTTATGAACTCATTAAGTCTTATGCTGAAATAAAAAGAAAACAAAATTTTTCTATTATGAATATTTCAAAGTTGCCAGTTTATACAATGGAAGAGGCTATAAAAAAAATTACAAGTTTACTAAAAGAATTAATTGATTGGCGAGACATTAAAGACGTAGTTCCAGGATCATTTTCAGGATCAAAAAATTTAAGAAAATCAGGATTAGCAGGAACATTTGCTGGAAGCTTAGAGTTAGTTAGAGAAGGAAAATTATCAATTATGCAAAAAAAAATTTTTGATAAGATATTAATTAAAGCTAAATAACTATGTTAAATAAAAATAAAGATGCAAAAAGATTAATCGAAGCTATTTTATTTGCAGCCGATGAACCTTTAGATATTGAAACAATAAAATCTAAAATTGAACTAAATGTTGATATTTTAAAAATTTTAAAAGAATTACAATCAGAATTTATTGAAAGAGGTATAAATCTTTACGAAATTTCTAACAAATGGTCTTTTAGAACTGCTGAAAATTTATCAAAAAAAATTGCAAGTGAAGTTGTTCAGCAAAGGAAATTATCAAAAGCCACAATAGAAACTTTAGCTATCATTGCATATCATCAACCAGTAACCCGTTCTGAAATTGAAGAGATTAGAGGAGTTTCATTTAGTACTGGAACTTTAGAAATTTTATTTGAGCTTGGATGGGTAAAACCACAAGGCAGAAAAGAAGTACCCGGTAAGCCTTTATTGTATGTAACAACTGATGTTTTTTTAAGTCATTTTAATTTAAAATCTTTATCAGACCTACCTAACTCGGAAGAGTTAGCTTCCGCTGGTTTAATAGATAGTCGTTTGGATAGATCTATATTTGGTACTAATAAATTTGCCAAAGATGATTTAGACAAACAATCTAAAGAAGACATTTTTACCAATATAGATGACATGCTTTCTGGAACTTTAAATCAAAAAGATAATTAATTATTTGTAAAAAAATATTATTTAATATATAATTTTTTCTATGGGTCTAAGTTTTTGGCATATAATTATAGTTGTAATAGTAGTTGTCCTTTTATTTGGCAGAGGAAAAATATCTGATTTAATGGGTGACGTTGCTAAAGGTATTAAAAGTTTTAAAAAAGGTATGTCTGATGACCAGTCCTCAGATAACAAAGACCCTAAAGATAAAGATAAAGATCAAAATTCTAAGTCAAATCACTAAAATAATTTATGCCACAAATAGGGTGGTCAGAAATTTTAGTTATCATTCTAGTCGCAATTTTAGTTATTGGGCCAAAAGATCTTCCAGTTGTTCTTAGAAAATTTATTCAAATAAAAAATGGAATAAAAAATTATGTTAATTCTTTTCAAAAAGGAATTGATGATATTGTTCAGGAACAAGAAAAGGATATAAAAAAAATAATAGATATTAACCCTGAAGAAAAAAATAAAAAGAAACCAGAAAATATTTAATTTTTATTTTTATGAGTGACAATAATGATCAAAATCAATCAAGTGTAACAGAGCATCTTTTAGAACTGAGATCTCGAATAATAAAAAGTCTTATTTTTTTTGCAATAGCTTTTATAATTTCTTATATGAATGCAGATAAAATATATGATTTTTTATTACAACCATACGTTAAGGCTTTGGGGGTAGGTCAGATAGGGACTAAAAGGTTAATTTTTACAGCATTACAGGAAACTTTTATTACCTATTTAAAATTATCTTTTTTTTCTGCTCTTTTTTTTTCTTTCCCTGTTTTTTTGATTCAAATTTGGAAATTCATAGCTCCTGGATTATATCAAAATGAAAAAAAAACGATTTTACCTTTTATTGTTGCAACTCCAGTTCTTTTTATAGCAGGTGCTTTATTAGCGTATTATTTTATAATGCCTTTGGCTATTAAGTTTTTTTTATCCTTCGAAACTTTAAGTACGCAGACAAGCATGCCAATACAATTAGAAGCAAGAGTAAGTGAGTATCTTTCATTAATAATGGTTTTTATGATTGCCTTTGGTCTCAGTTTTGAATTGCCAGTGTTACTAATTTTACTAGCAACTGTTGGTTTTGTTGATTCCAAATATTTATCTGAGAGAAGAAGATATGTTATTGTTATTATATTTATTGTTGCAGCAGTTATTACTCCTCCAGACCCGATTAGTCAGATAGGATTGGCCATTCCATTGATGTTTTTATATGAAATATCTATTTTAATTATTAAATATTTAGAAAAAAGTAAAAATGATAAATCTTAAAAATTTTAGAGAAAACCCATCTTTTTATAAAAAAAAATATAAAGAAAGATTTATAAAAAACTCAGATCAATTGGTAGATGAAATTATTTCTTTAGATTCTTCCATAAGACAAATTTTAGAAAAACAGCAAAAATTACAAGAAGAAAGAAATAAAATATCTAAGGAATTGTCTATTTCTAAAGATAAAAAAAGTGAGCAATTCATATCTTTATCTAAAAAAGTTTTAAATATTAAAAACGATATTGAAGGTTATGAAAAAAATCTTTCTGAACAAAAACATAAAATAAATAATATTCTTCATAATTTACCGAATATACATTTAGATGATGTTCCAGTAGGCGAGGATAGTAAAAGTAATAAAGAAATAAAAAAATTTGGTAATATTAAAAATTTTAATTTTAAAATTAAGTCTCACGATGAGATTGGTTTGGAAAGAGACCTGATAGACTTTGATACCGCAACTAAGATTTCAGGAGCTAGGTATGTAATAACAAAAGGTAATATTGCTAAGTTAGAAAGAGCTTTAATAAATTTTATGATCGATACGCACGTTAAAGAATTTGAATATTTGGAAATGAATGTTCCAATAATTGTTAATGAAGAATCAATGTTCGGAACTGGTCAGTTGCCAAAATTTTCTAAAGAGCAATTTTCTTTAAATACAGGCTCATGGTTAATACCAACAGCTGAAGTTTCTCTTACTAATATTGTTAGAGATAAAATATTAAATTATGAGGATTTGCCACTAAGATATGTTGCGGCCACACCGTGCTTTAGAGCTGAAGCTGGAGCTGCTGGAAAAGACACAAAAGGTATGATGAGACAACATCAATTTTATAAAGTTGAACTAGTAAGTATTGTAAAACCAGAAGATAAAAATAATGAACTTGAAAGACTTACTAACTGTGCAGAGACTATACTTAAAAAATTAGAGATACCTTATAGAGTTATTTTACTTTCATCTGGTGATATGGGTTTTAGCGCAGAAAAAACTTATGATCTTGAAGCATGGATACCATCTCAAAATAATTATAGAGAAATATCTAGCTGTTCATCTTGTGGTCAATTTCAGGCAAATAGGATGATGGCGCGTTTTAAAGATCTAGAAAAAAAAATTGACTATGTTGCTACATTAAATGGTTCTGGGCTTGCTATAGGAAGAACATTGATTGCTATAATAGAAAATAATCAAAATGAAGATGGTTCAATTAATATTCCCCCTGTTTTACATAATTATATGGGCGGAATAAAAAAGATTTAATTTATATATAATTAAAAAAACCAAAAAATTATTGTATTTGATCAGCATCTAGTATAATTAACCGCATTATGTCAGCTTCAGGTTTCGCACAATTTATCCCTCTAATTTTAATATTTGTAATTTTTTATTTCTTATTAATTAGACCTCAGCAAAAAAGAGTTGCAGAGCACAAGCTAATGATTTCAAAGCTAACTAGAGGTGATACGGTTGTTACTGCAGGTGGAATTGTAGGGAAAATTTCAAGAGTTATTGATGAAGAAAAAGCAGAATTAGAAATTGCCGATAATATTAATGTTAAAATTATAAGATCTACTATCTCACAAGTATTATCTAAATCCGAAACTAAATAAATTAGTAGTGTTAAATTTTTCCAGATTAAAAATTGGATTTATTATTTCTTCAATTTTATTCTTTTTCTACATTTTTTTAGGAAATTTTAACTTTATAAATAAAACAAATTTATTTTTAGATAAAAAAGTAAATTTAGGTCTAGATCTTCAAGGCGGTTCATATTTGCTTTTAGAAATTGATATGAATCCTCTAATTAATAAAAAATTAGAAGAAAAAACTGTAGATTTAAAAAAAAAATTTAATGAAAAAAAATTAGATTTTAAAAATTTAAATATTTTAAATAATAAAATTACTTTTGAAATTAAAAATTCTTCTCAAAAAGAAATTGCTATTAATTTAATTAATAAGACAAATAATGATGAAAATATTTTTTCTAGAATTAACAATAATAATATAGAAAATGCTAATAAAGATTTTGTTTATAAGATTGAAAAAGATTTATTCATTTTACAATTTAATGAAGAGTATATTAAGCGTCAAAAAAAAGATGCTATCAACCAATCTATAGAAATAGTAAGAAAAAGAGTAGATCAGCTTGGGACAAAAGAACCAACTATTCAACAAAAAGGAGAGAATAGAATAATTGTGGAGCTACCAGGATTGACAGATCCTTCGAGCTTTAAAAACATACTTGGCAAAACTGCACAATTAAATTTTAAGTTTATAAAAACTAGTAATAGCTCTAGCGATAATCTTGGCTTTGAAAAAGTTAAAAATAAATCTGACGGTTTATTTATTGAAGTTGAAAAAAGATTGATCGTATCCGGTGAAAATCTTACTGATGCTCAACCAGGTTTTGATAGAGAAACAAATCAATCTATTGTTAGCTTTAAATTTGATAACTTGGGAGCTAAGAAGTTTGCTAATGCTACAAAAGATAATGTAGGCAGGCCTCTCGCTATTATTCTAGATAACGAAATTTTAAGTTCACCAGTTATTAGAGAGCCTATACTTACTGGTAGTGGTCAAATATCTGGTGGATTTACGGTTGAGGAAGCTAATCAGTTAGCTATTTTATTAAGAGCTGGTGCTTTGCCAGCACCAATGAAGATAATAGAGGAAAGAACAGTTGGAGCTGATCTAGGCAAAGACTCTATTCGTTCAGGAATTATATCTTTTATTGCGGGTTTCTTGTTGGTGTTTGTCTATATGGTGTACGCGTATAAATTATTTGGAATTTTCGCAAATATTTCTCTTTTATTAAATATTGTAATTTTAATTTCAGTTTTGTCTATATTTGGATCTACTTTAACTTTGCCTGGTATAGCTGGAATTGTTCTAACTGTTGGTATGGCTATTGATACTAACGTAATAATTTATGAAAGAGCAAAAGAAGAATTAAAGATTGAAAAATCAAATATTATCGCTTTTGATATTGCTTACAGAAAATCATTATTAACTATAATTGATTCAAATTTGACGACATTAATTGCTGGCATTATTTTGTTTTATTTAGGCAGTGGGCCCGTAAAAGGTTTTGCTGTTACACTATGTGTCGGATTGATAACCTCATTTTTTACAGCTTTTACTGTTAGCAGATTAATGGTTTCAAAGTATCTTATGGCTAATAAAGATAAAATTATAAATATTTAAATGACAAATTTTAATTTTTTAAAATATAAGTTTTTTTTTTTATTTGTGTCATCTTTTTTAGTTTTGGCTTCAATTATCTTAGTATTTACTAAAGGCTTAGATTTTGGCGTTGATTTTAAAGGAGGGACGACAATTGAAATCCGATTAGAAAAAAAAATTGAAATAGAAAATATTAGAAATTCTTTATCCAAACTTAAAATTAACAATTATTCAGTTAAAGAGTTTGGTGCAGTAAATGATTTTTTAATTTCTACTGATAATAGTATTTCGCCGAATGATATTAAAAATTTTATTGAAAAAGATTTAAAAGAAAAAATAACAATTAGAAAAGTAGAGACAGTAGGGCCAAAAGTAGGTTCCGAATTGATTAAATCTGCTATTTATTCAGTTTTGTTATGTTTTATCGCAATGTTTTTTTATTTATGGTTTCGTTTTGAGTGGCAATTTAGTTTCGGAGGAATAGCTGCTCTTTTTCATGACACAATTATTACTGTAGGAGTTTTTTCGCTTTTAGGATTACAATTTGATCTTACAATTGTTGCGGCATTATTAACTATTATTGGCTACTCAATTAACGATACAGTTATTATTTATGATCGAATTAGAGAAAATTTAAAAAAAGATAGCACTTCCGAATTGTCAAATTTAGTAAATGAATCTTTAAACAATACTCTTTCTCGTACATTAAAAACTTCGGGCACAACTCTTTTATCTATTATCGCTGTATTAATTTTTGGAGGAGAGGTTTTGAGAGGATTTGCTTTCGCTATAACTTTTGGAATTATAATAGGGACTTATTCTTCAATTTATATAGCTTCACCTATAGTAATGTTTTTTAAAGTTAAAAGAGATTGGTCGGTAAAAGTTGATAATACGCCTTAATAAAGATTTTGAGCTATAACCATTGTTAAAAGCATGGGAATAGACAAGATAGTATTTATTCTAGATATAAGCATTGCAGTTTTTGCGGATTTTGTTCTTATTTCAGGGTCGCATTCAACAATTCCTAAAGCTCTTTTTTGATTTGGCCAAATTACAAACCAAACATTAAAGGCCATAATTATGCCAAGCCACATCCCAATTCCTATTGTTAAGTTTTTAGCAGCTCCTTTAAAAGCTAATGCTTCATGAACGTAACCATTTAAGTAAGCAGTTATCAATCCAGTAATAATTGTCGAAAGGGCAGCCCAACGAAACCAAAATAAAGCTGTTGGAGCAATTACTTTGCTAATAGCAGATTTTTGTTCATCAGGAATTTTTGGCATACTGGGTATTTGAACAAAATTGAAATACCACAATAATCCTATCCACATAATTCCAGAAACAACATGCAAATATCTAAATATAGCGCTCCAAAAATATCTATCATTTGCCCAGCCGTCGTTAAGATAAAATAGAACACCAAAAAAAATTAAAGTTGCAATAATAGAACTTAAAATTGTTTTTGGGAGAGATTGAAGAATATTGCTAATTCCCATAATTTAATAATAACATAAAAAATAATTTTTTAAGCACTTTTTTTAGAAATATATTTAGATAGAATTTTGTTTAAAAATTCGCCCGTATAACTACCCTTTACAAGGGAAACATTTTCCGGAGTACCTTCAGCTATAATTTTTCCACCTTTTACACCTCCTTCAGGACCCATATCAATGATCCAGTCAGCAGTTTTTATTACATCCAAGTTATGCTCTATAACCATGACTGTGTTTCCTTTGTTAACAAAAGTATGAAGAACTTCTAATAACTTTTTAACATCATGAACATGCAAACCTGTTGTCGGTTCATCAAGTATATAAATAGTTCTTCCTGTTGCTCTTTTTGAAAGTTCTTTTGCAAGTTTAATTCTTTGAGCTTCTCCACCAGATAGAGTTGTAGCCTGTTGACCAATTTTTATATACCCGAGACCAACTTTTTGAAGTGTTAAAAGCTTATCTCTTATCGATGATATATTTTCAAAAAAATCGACACCTTCATCAACAGTCATGTTTAAAACATCAGCAATATTTTTATCTTTAAATCTTATTTCTAAAGTTTCCCTATTATATCTATTGCCTTTGCACACATCACACTGAACATAAACATCAGGTAAAAAATGCATTTCATAAGTAATTACTCCGTCGCCTTCGCAAGCTTCGCATCTTCCTCCTTTTACATTGAAAGAAAATCTCCCAGGTTTATAGCCTCTTGCTTTTGAATCTGGTAAATTAACAAACCATTCTCTTATAACCGTGAAAGCGCCAGAGTATGTTGCGGGATTAGATCTTGGTGTTCTTCCAATTGGCGATTGATCAATATCTATTATTTTATCTAAATATTCATAACCCTGAATCCCTTTGAAAGGTCTAGGCATATTTTTTGTTATAGTTTTATTAATCATTAAATTTAACGCTCTATAAAGTGTGTGAAGAACAAAAGTTGATTTGCCACTACCAGAAACTCCAGTAACTGCCGTAAAAGTTCCAAGAGGAATTCTTGCAGTAACGTTTTGTAAATTATTACCTGTTGCTCCGCTTAAAGTTAGATATCTACCGTCTTTTGCTTTTCTTCTTGTTTGAGGAATAGAAATATATTTTTTACCCGATAAATATTGTCCAGTTATACTATTTTCATTTTTTTTGATTTCAGAAGGAGTGCCCTCAGCGATAATTTCTCCCCCCTCAGTTCCAGCTCCTGGTCCAAGATCGATTATATAATCGGAGCTAAGCATTGCCTCCTCGTCATGCTCCACAACTATTACTGTATTGCCTAAGTCCCTTAATCTTTTAAGAGCATTTAGTAGTTTAATATTATCTTTTTGATGCAATCCTATTGATGGCTCATCTAGAACATAAAGAACACCTGTTAAGCCCGAACCAATTTGTGATGCTAATCTTATTCTTTGAGATTCTCCACCAGACAATGTTCCAGACGATCTTGATAAATTTAAATAATCAAGACCAACGTTTATTAAAAAACTCAATCTTTCATTAATTTCTTTTAAAATGTGTACTGAAATTTTATTTTCTTTTTCTGTTAAATAAGTATGAAGATTAGAAAACCATTCATGTGCACTTTGGATTGACATTCTTGAAACTTCACTGATATTCAGTTCCTTTATTTTAACGGAAAGAGCCTCTTCTTTAAGTCTCATTCCTTTACATCTCTCGCATTCCGTTTCGTTTTGAAATTGAGAAATTTCTTCTCTTTTCCAGTCGCTATCAGTTTCTAGATATTTTCTTTCTAAATTATTTACCACTCCTTCAAAAGATTTTTTGCTTGAATACTTTTCATATCCATCATCATAAGAAAATTTAATTTCCTCTTCTCCTGATCCATACAAAATAATATCTTGAATTTTTTTTGGTAAATCTCTCCATGGTGTTTCTAATGTAAAATTGTAATGTTTTCCTAATGAAGATAAAGTTTGAGCATAATACAAGGTTGAGCTTGAAGACCAGGGGACAATAGCTCCATCGATTAAAGTTTTTTTATCATTAGGAACTACTAATTTGGGATCTATATAAAGATCAACACCGATTCCTTCGCACTCTGGACATGCGCCGTATGGACTATTGAAAGAAAAAAGTCTCGGTTCTATTTCCTCTATTGTAAAGCCACTTTCTGGACATGCGAACTTCGAAGAAAATACTATTTTTTCATTTTTCTTAAATTCTTTAGGAAGATTTTCATTTGTAAAGTCCACATAAACAAGACCGTCAGACAAAGATAAAGTTGTTTCAATGCTTTCAGCAATTCTTTGCTGTTCTTTTTTATCATTAATAAAACCATCAACATATATATCTATGTCGTGTTTTATATTTTTATTTAGAGCAGGCGACTGGTCGATTTCATAAATTTTTCCATCAATTCTTGCCTTTTGAAAACCTCTTTTTTTATATCCAAGTAATTCTTTTTTATATTCTCCCTTACGCCCTCTAACTACAGGCGCATAAATTTGAATCTTAGATTGCTTTGGAAGATCCAAAATGCGATCTACCATTTCTGATACTGTTTGTGATTTTATAGGTTTACCTGTGAATGGCGAATAGGGAATGCCAACTCTTGCGTATAAAACACGCATATAATCATAAATTTCTGTAACTGTTGCAACAATTGATCTTGGATTTTTTGAAGTAGTTTTTTGTTCGATGGATATTGCTGGTGAAAGACCTTCTATTAAGTCAACGTCGGGTTTTCTCATGCGGTCTAAAAATTGACGGGCATAAGCTGACAAGCTTTCAACATATCTTCTTTGTCCTTCAGCATAAATTGTATCAAACGCTAAAGATGACTTTCCTGAACCAGATAGACCAGTGATTGTGATTAATTTATCTCTTGGAATCTCTACTGAAATATTTTTTAAATTGTGCTCTCTAGCTCCTTTAATAACGATTTTTGTGACAGTATTACTCATCTTTTTCAGTAAATTTTATTCTTTTAATTTGATTAGTCTGATATAATAACATCAAATTCACAGTTCAAAAAAAGATCTATATTATGGCGGGCAGCTTAAATAAAGTTTTATTAATCGGTAGACTTGGGAATGACCCTGAAATCAAGCAGATGCAAAATGGGAAAAGTGTCGCAAGATTAAGCGTTGCAACTTCTGAAAGCTGGAAAGATAAAAACACTGGAGAAAAAAAAGAAAAAACAGAATGGCACAGAGTTGTTATTTTTAACGAAGGCTTAGTAAGCGTTGTTCAGAAATACTTAAAAAAAGGAGCACAAGTTTATATAGAAGGTCAATTAAATACTAATAAGTACACTGATAGCAACGGACAAGAAAAATATAGCACACAAATAGTTCTGCAAGGTTATAGCTCTTCTCTAACAATGCTAGATGGAAAAAATTCTTCATCTGGCGATAGTAAAAAATTAGAAGGTACTCAATTACCTTCGGATGATATGCCTGATATCTCTCAAGATCCAGACGATAAAGTACCTTTTTAAATTTCCTTCATGAGTGAAGATTTAAATCAAGAAAATTCAAAAAATAAAAAAAATTACAGCTCAGTTCAAATCGTTGATGAGATGAAAACATCATACTTATCGTACGCGATGAGCGTTATTATAAGTAGAGCTCTACCTGATGCAAGAGATGGATTAAAACCAGTCCATAGAAGAATTATTTATGCGATGTACAAAGGCGGATATGATTGGTCAAAGCAATTTAGAAAATCAGCAAGAGTAGTCGGTGATGTAATTGGTAAATATCACCCCCATGGAGATCAGGCTGTTTATGATGCCTTGGTAAGACTAGCTCAAGATTTTTCAATGAGCGTAAAATTATTAGATGGTCAGGGAAACTTTGGTTCTATGGATGGAGATAGAGCTGCTGCAATGCGTTATACTGAGACAAGATTAGCAAAAATTTCTGAATATTTAGTTGCGGACATTGAAAAAAATACAATCGATTATCAAAACAATTACGACGATACGGAATTAGAGCCAACTGTGCTTCCAGCTCAATTTCCAAATTTATTAGTAAATGGAGCGGGTGGTATAGCTGTTGGAATGGCAACAAATATTCCACCTCATAATCTTGGCGAAATTATAGATGGAACGCTTGCATATATTGATAATAATGAAATTTCTATTGATGAATTAATTAAGTTAATCCCAGGACCTGATTTTCCAACAGGAGGCTTAATAATTGGAAAAGATGTAATAAAAACTGGATACAAAACTGGAAGAGGCTCTATAAAAATAAGAGGAGAAATTGAAACTGAAGAAGAAAAAAAAGACAAAACTCTAGTGGTAATTAAATCTGTACCATTTCAAACTAATAAATCTTTATTAATTGAAAAAATTGCTCTGCTAGTAAGAGAAAAGAAAATTGAAGGCATATCAGACATTAGAGATGAGTCTAACAAAGAGGGAGTAAGAATAGTTATTGATTTAAAAAGAGGAGCTTCAAGTGAGGTAATTATTAATCAACTTTACAAATATTCACCAATTGAATCATCATTTGGATTTAACACACTTGCAATACTTAACGGTAAACCAGAACTATTAAACTTAAAACAATTTATAAAAGTTTTTGTAGAGTTTAGAGAAAAAGTTTTAATTAAAAGAACTTTATTTGATTTAAAGAAAGCAAAAGATCGAGTTCATATTTTAATTGGATTATTTATAGCCATAGAAAATATTGATGAAATTATAGCTATTATTCGTAAATCTAAAAATCCTAATGAAGCAAAAATAATCCTTCAAAATAAATCATGGAGTTTTAAAAAATCAAAAATTAACAAAGACGTTTTAGATGTTAATGATTTGTCTAATAAAGATGAGTACCATTTGTCAGACCATCAAGTTAGAGCAATTCTAGAACTAAGACTTCAAAAACTTACAGCAATTGGACATGAAGAGATCAATCAAGAAATTAGCGAACTTTATAAACTTATAGTTCAATTCAAAAAAATTCTAAATGACAGAAATGCACTATTAACCCAGATTAAAGATGAGCTTAAAGATATAAAAGCAAAATTTGCAACTCCTAGAAAAACTAAAATTATAAATCAAGTTGGAACTTTTGATATTGAGGACGTTGTTCAAAAAGAAGATGTTATTATTACAATTACTAATAAAGGATACATCAAAAGAAGTCCTTTAAGTTCAATTAAAGTTCAAAAAAGAGGCGGTAAGGGAAAAACAGGTATAACGACTAGGGATGAAGATTTTGTAAGCCAAATATTTACCGCCAATACTCATACACCCATTCTTTTCTTTTCATCCAAAGGTATCGTTTATAAATTGAAAGCATGGAAAATTCCTGAGGGTTCTAATCAGTCAAAAGGAAAAGCTCTTCATAGCATTCTTCCTTTAAAAGAAGGACATATAATCACCTCAATTATGCCTTTGCCTAGTGATGAGACTTTGTGGGCAAAAATGAAAATTATATTTGCTACTGCTAATGCAAAAATTAGAAAAAATAGTCTTTTGGATTTTGAAAGTATTCAACAGAGCGGCAAAATTGCAATGAAATTAGAAGATAATGATTCAATTGTTGGAATTAAAATTTTAGATGACGATGATGACTTTTTATTAAGTTCAGAAAAAGGAAAATCTTTAAGAGTACAATCAAAAAAATTAAGATTGTTTAAAGGAAGATCTTCTAAAGGAATAAAAGGAATGTCTTTAAAAAAAGATGATAAAATTATTTCATTATCAATTTTAAAGAGTGTAAAAATAACATCTGAAGAAGCAAAATCTTATATCAAAGCATCAAGACTAGAAAAAGACATCGAGGAAACCCCAGATGATGAAAATGAGACAACTAAAATAGTTGCATTATCTAAAAAACAAATCGAAGAATTTAAAAATAAAGAACAATATATTTTAACTGTAACGGAAAATGGTTATGGAAAACGTTCTTCTGCATATGAATACAGAGTAAGCGGTAGAGGAGGCTCAGGAATTATTAATATTATAAGCTCAGAAAGAAATGGTGGAGTTGCTTCTACATTTACGATTAATCATGAAGATCAAATTATGTTGATAACTGATAAAGGTCAGATGATTAGATGTAATGTTAAAGATATCAGAATAACAGGTAGGAATACACAAGGGGTAAGAATTTTTAATCTTTCCGATGATGAAAAAGTTGTTTCCGCTGCTAGAGTTGAAGATTCCTCAGAGGAAAATAGTTAATGAATCAAAGAGCTAAAATTTATCAACCTGTTAAAACCGCTATGCAGTCTGGCAAGTCTAGAACAAAATTTTGGATTTTAGAATTTAATAAATCTAATTCTAATAAAGATTTTGTAATGGGTTGGACATCATCATCAAATACTGACGAACAAATTAAGTTGAAATTTGAAACGCAAGAACAAGCTATTGCTTATGCTAAAGAAAATAATATTCAATTTGATCTTACTACGCATAAAAAAAATAAGCTTATTATTAAGGCTTATGCTGATAATTTTTTAAATAATGTTTAAGAGTTTTTTTTTTAACAAAAAATGGCTCTTATGGTCCTGGGGTGGAGGACTCTTATTAATTTTTTCATTACTAATACAGGTGTCGATAACTGTTAAAATTAATGAATGGTATAAAGGGTTTTATGATTTGTTACAAAATGCCACTAAAAGTAATATTTCAGAATTTTGGGATAAAATTTATACTTTTTGTTATCTTGCATTTCCTTATGTAATACTTGCAACTTTTACTGGATTTTTCACAAGAGTTTATTCTCTACGTTGGCGCGAGGCTATAACTTTTGATTATATTCCGTTATGGAAAAATAGCGTTGAGAATGTAGAAGGAGCGTCACAACGAATTCAAGAAGACACGAGCAGATTTGCCAAAATTGTAGAAAGTTTAGGGCTTCAAGTTATTAGAGGTATTATGACTTTAATTGCTTTTATTCCTATACTTTGGGGTCTTTCATCTGGAATCCAAATAGAATTTTTAAAACAATTTCCAGGATCTTTAGTTTGGGTATCTTTGTTTGTAAGTTTAGGAGGACTAATAATTAGCTGGTTTGTTGGAATTAAACTACCAGGTCTTGAATATAACAATCAAAGGGTAGAAGCGTCATTTCGAAAAGAGTTAGTATATGGTGAAGATGACAGATTAAAATACGCAAAGCCCGACACTGTATTTGAGTTATTTTCTGGAATTAAATTTAACTACCACAGACTTTTCTATAACTACGGTTATTTTGATATATGGGTTAACTTATACGACCAATTTATGGTTATTGTTCCATATTTAGTAATGGCTCCGAGTCTATTTTCTGGTTTAATTACACTTGGGGTTATAGTTCAAGTGTCAAATGCATTTCAAAGAGTTCATAATAGTTTTTCTCTATTTATTCATCAATGGACGACAATTACAGAATTAAGGTCAATTCATAAAAGATTGGGTGAGTTTGAAATTGCAATTGGTTATAAGAAAAATTAACCGGTATCAATTATATTTAATATTTTATCTTTTTTAAAAAATTTTAGAAGTGTACTAAATTTATCAATTGGTAAATTAGCTTCAGTAAATAGATCGGTCTCTTGTTTAGCTAATTCAAAAAGGTGAGAGTGGTATAATGGATCCGCTACGATAAAATCTTTTTCACCACTTTGCTTGTAACCAATAATATCTCCAAACCCTCTTAATTTTAAGTCTTGTTCAGATATATAAAATCCATCATTGGATTCTTTAAGAATTTTAAGTCTTTTTTTTCCATTCTCACTTATTGATTTTGAATATATTAGAATACATTCACCATCTTCGTTTCCTCTTCCAACTCTTCCTCTTAATTGATGCAATTGAGCAAGCCCAAATCTTTCGGAATTTTCTATTATAATTGTATTTGCATTTTGATTATCAACACCAACCTCAACTACAGTAGTTGATATTAGAATTGAAAATTTTTTATCTAAAAAATCTTTCATTACATTAATTTTTTCATCATTCTTTAAATTACCGTGCATTACAGCAACATTTTCAGGAAAATATTTTTTTAGATATTCGAATCTTTCAAGAACCGGAGTTAGTTTAACTTTTTTACTTTCTTCAATTAAAGGACAAATCCAATAAACTTGCTGTTTGCTTTCAATTTTATTTTTTATTAAGTTAATTAAATCAGGTATTTTTTTTTCAGGAATAATATTTGTTATAATTTTAGTTTTTTTAAATGGTTTTTCTCTAAGAGTAGAAATATCCATGTCTCCATAAGTTGATAAAATTAAAGTTCTAGGTATTGGAGTTGCGCTCATTAAAAGAACGTCGCAATTCTTACCTCCTTTTTCCGAAAGATTTATTCTTTGTTTGACACCAAATTTATGCTGTTCATCTATAATGATTAATCCTAAATTGTTAAATGAAACAGTTTCTTGAAATAAAGAATGAGTACCTATTAAAAAATTAATTGCTCCATCAGCAAGTTCTTTTTTAATTTCAATTTGTCTTTTTTTATTTACTCCACTGCTTAAAATTTCGATCTTGATATTGAGTTCTTGAGTTATTGATTTCATCAAATTTAAATGCTGGGTAGCCAATATTTCGGTTGGGCACATTAAAGCCACTTGAAAACCAGAGGCCACAACATTTAATCCTGAAATAATTGAAATTATAGTTTTACCAGAACCTACGTCGCCCTGAAGCAGCCTTAACATTTTTTTGTCTTTTTTTAGACCATCTTCAATTTCTTTAATAATATCTTGTTGATCTTTAGTTAGAGTAAAAGATAAATTTTTAACTATTTTTAATTTATATTCCGAAGAGAAAACTTTAGGTTTTTTATAAATAGATAAGTTTTTTTTTTTAATCTGAGAAAAAATTAATAAATTAGAAAATATCTCATCAAAAGATATCCTTTCGTAAGCCAGAGAATTCTTATTTATATCTTCAATTTTTTTTGGATTGTGAAGTTGAATTAATGAATCTTTAAAACTAGACCAGTTATTATTTTGTATAACAATATCTCTATGCCATTCTGGAACATCAGGAATATTTTTTGTAATATTTTCGTAAATTTTATTTATAGTTTTATTAGAAACCCCTTTTAATGAACTATAAGTTGGCATTATTTTACTGACTTTATCTTCGTTATTAACAGAGGTAACGTAGTCGGGATTAGTTATTTGATACTTATTTTTATAAAAATTTATCTTTCCACTAATAATGACCTCGCTATTGAGAGGTAGTATTTCTTTAATGTAATTTTCTCTTGAATTAAAAAATACAATGTTAATTTCACCCGTATCATCAAAGCATTGAACAGTATTTGGAAGTCTTCTTATTCTTGGAAAGTTATGTTTTTTTACTTTAACAAAAATTGTGCTAATTTTTCCTATTTCTAGATTGTTTAACCTGGGACAATGAGTCCTATCAATCAATCCATAGGGAAAATTAAAAATGAGATCAATATTAGATTCTATTTTTTTTTCATTAAATAATTTCTGTATTTTTGGTCCTATTCCTTTTGTTTTGGAAATTGGATTAAAAAAAAAATTAAAATTTTTTTCTATCATTTAAAGACTTGGGTTCAATTTAGTTATATATAGTAGATATGAGTAATTTAATAAAAAAACTTTTATATAGATCTAATCACAGAGGAACCAAAGAAATGGATTTGCTAATTGGTGGATTCGCTATTGAAAACTTAAAAAAATTGAACCCTGAAGAATTGAAAGAATTCGAACTTTTATTAAATTTTACTGATAAAGAACTAAGTTCTTGGTTAGTTGATAATAAGAAAAATATAGACATAGAAAACTTTTCTATATCTAAAAAAATTAAAGAATTTAAGTTACAATTCTAAAATTTCATAGAATCAAATTTACTGTAATTCCAAAAAAATGGCGGAGAGGGTGGGATTTGAACCCACGAACGAGTTGCCCCGTTGCTAGTTTTCAAGACTAGTGCTTTCAACCGCTCAGCCACCTCTCCTTGATTAATGACTTTAAATGTAGGCTATGTTAAAAAAAAGTAATGAATATTTACCCTAAATTTAAAATATTTCTAATTATTTATTTATTTACAATATTTAATCCCAATATTTCATTAGCAAATGAAAAATTTACTGAGTGGTTAGTTGGTTTTAAAGGTAGAGCGATAGCACAAGGTGTTTCGCAAGAAACAGTTGATACAGCTTTAAAAAATGCAAAATTTTTAGAGAGAATTCTTGCATTAGATAGAAAACAACCTGAGTTTTTCGAAAAAACTTACGAGTATTTAGAAAAAAGAGTTGATGAAAAAAGAATACAAGCAGCAAAAAATCTTTTAAAAGAAAATTCACCTCTGCTTGAGAAAGTCAGCACTAAATTTAAAGTTGATAAAGAAATTCTTGTAGCTTTGTGGGGCATAGAGACAAATTTTGGAGTTAACAAAGGAAAGGTTGATATAATTTCTGCTTTATCTACATTGTCATTTGATAATCGACGATCAGAATATTTTGAAAAAGAATTAATTATACTTTTAAAATTAATCGATAATAAAACTTTAAAGTATGACAGTTTATATGGGTCATGGGCTGGAGCAATTGGCAATTTTCAATTCATGCCATCAACAATTCAAAAGCACGGAATAAATTTTGATGAAGTCGCTGATATTGATTTAATCAACTCATTTCAAGATTCTCTTGCTTCTGCAGCAAATTACTTAAAAACAATAGGGTGGATTGAAAAAGATAAATGGGGATTTGAAGTTAGAATCGATAAAAATTTTGATAGCAGTTTAATAAATTCAGATTCAAGAAATCTTAAAAATAAAATTTCTATTGTTCAATTAAAATTGTTAGGTTTTAAAAACAGAAATGGCAGTGAGATTGCATACGAAGATAAAAAGGAAGGTTGGTTAATAAGACCTGATGGTGAAGATGGTCCAATCTATATTGTTTTTGATAATTATTTAAGATTATTAGAATGGAATAGATCTTTACGATTCGCAATAACTGTTGGAACTCTGTCAGATAAAATAAAAATATAAAATGAGAAATAAGGCAATAGTTTTATTTTTTATTTTAATTACATCGTGTCAAAATTTTTCAACTTATGAAAACAATAATACTTATGAAAAAATAGGGTTTGCAGATTTTACTAAAAATGATGATGTAATACATCGAAATATAGCTCCTAATAGCAAAGTTAAAATTACTAATTTATTAAATAAAAAAAGCATAGTCGTAGAAGTTAATAAAAATTCCAATTACAAAAAAGAAAGAGAAATTATCATTCCTAATAAATACATCGATTCATTGGAATTAAATTATATTTTACCAATAGTAAAAATTGAGACTCTTAGAACGAATAAAACTTTTAAGGCCGATACTGTTAAAATTTTTGATGAAGAAAAAAAAATTACTCAAAATGTAGAAATAAAAAATGTTGATATTATCGATTTGTCTAAAAATAATTCTAAGAAAAATAATAATTTAAATAAATTAATCATTTATTATGGTGATTTTACTTTTAAAAATTCAGCCTTAGATATGGTAAGCTTATTAAAAAAAGAAATAAAAAATCTTAATCCAACTGTTATTCAGGTTAATAAAAAATTCAGAGTAAAAGTTGCAACTATTAATGATATCAGTGAATTTGATATTTTTTTTAACAAAATAGTTAATACTAAGTTTGATAATTATAATATAATCGTTGAATGATTTTTAAGAATTTTTTTATTTTAGTATTTATTGTATTGGTTTCTACCCCAGCTTCTTATTCTCAAATAATTATTCCAGATAAAGTTAAACAAGGCATTGTCGTAGATCATTCAAGTGGTGCCGTATTAGCTGAAAAAAATGCTGATCAAAAAATATCTCCTGCTTCAATGACAAAAATCATGACTGCTGTTGTTGTGTTTGACCAACTTAAGAATAAAAAAATTAAACTTACAGATCAATTTACTGTTTCTAAAAAAGCTCGAAACGCAACTAGATCAGGCGAATCTACAATGTTCTTGGTACCCGGAGATAAAGTTTCAATTGAAGATCTATTAAGAGGCGTAATTATTGTATCGGGTGTTGATGCCTCAATTGTTTTAGCAGAAGGCATATCTGGAACTGAAGAGCAATTTGTAAATTTAATGAATGAAAAAGCTAAACAAATTAATATGGCTAACACAAATTTTAGCAATTCTTCTGGAACATATAACCCAGATAATTATTCAACAGTAAGAGATATCGCTTTATTGTCGTCCTATTTAATCAATAACTATTCGTTGTATTATAAATATTTTAAAGAGAAAGATTTTGCGTGGGCTAGAACAGGTGGCAATCCTGTTAAGCAGGAAAATAGAAACATATTACTTTCTATGGATGAAGGAGTTGATGGAATAAAAACCGGCCATTTAAAAGATAGCAAGTATTCAATTGCAGTTACAAAGAAAAAAGACAACAGAAGAATAATAGCAGTAATTAGTGGCTTGCCTACAATGTCATCAAGAGCAGAATCTTCAAAACTATTATTAAATGGTGCTTTCAACAAAATTGATCTTGTTAAAATTCCTTATGATAAAGATAAATTTAAAATAAAAATATGGAATGGAAGCTCTTCTTATCTAGATGTTAAAGGTGCAAACAAAGATGGTATTTTTGTTAATTTGCCTAAAAATTTAAAGAATCCAAAAATTAAAATGGAATTAGAATATGAATATCCATTGCAATTACCTATTAAAAAATTTGAGAAGGTTGCGGTCCTTAGAATTTATAAAAATAAAGAACTTATAGATACTGAAGATTTATTTGCCCAAAAAGACATAACTGATAAAAATATATTCTTTAAAGGAATTCAAAATATCAATCATTACCTATGGCAATAAAAAAATCTTTTTTTATCTGCTTTGAAGGTGTTGAAGGGTCCGGGAAATCAACTCAAGCAAAATTATTATATAAATTTATAAAAAAAAATATTACAAAAAATGTAATTTTAACTAGGGAACCGGGTGGTACGTTATTTTCAGAAAAAATAAGAAATTTAATATTAGATAAAAAAACAAAAATTAGCACGCTAACAGAATTTTTTTTATTAATGGCGGCTAGAAATGAACATATAATTAGTAAAATAGACTTTTATCTTAAAAAGAATTTCATTATCATTTGCGATAGATTTTTTTACTCTACATTAGCATACCAACATTATTTGGAAGACATGGATAAAAAATTTATATTTAACATTCAAAAGAAAATTTATAAAAAAATTCATCCTGACCTTACTTTTTTGATCGATTTAAATAATAAAGAATCTAAAATTAGAATAAGTAATAGATCCAAAAATACTAACAGATTTGACAAACTTTCAAGTTATCATTTTAATAAAATTAGAAATGGTTTCATCAAAATTTCAAAGACGTATAAAAATAAAATAGTTTTGATTAAAGGCAGCAGGTCTCTTATTGAAATTCAAAATGAAATTAATAAAAAAACTTTAAAAATATTAAATGCAAGATTTTAACTTTATAAACATTGAAACTATCAATAAGTATCAAAGATTTTTGTACGGTCATGAAGATCTATTTAAAAAACTTTCCAGTCTTTTTGACAAACAGAAGTTACCTAGAAAGATTATATTTAATGGTAATGACGGAGTAGGGAAGGCAACATTTATTTACCATTTAATTAACTACATATTATCTAGTAAAGAAAATGATCCTTACGACTTAAACGCTAGAAAAATTATAGAAAATAATAAGAGTTACTTGGATTTAATTAATAATATTAATTTTAACTTTAAACATTTAAAAGTTGATGATTATAAAAAAATAATCAGCATAGAAGAAACAAGAGAAATTATAAATTTCTTTAACAAGTCATCAATAAATAATAAGCCTAAAATATTTTTTTTAGAGGGTGCAGAAAATCTTAATAAAAATTCATCAAATTCAATTTTAAAAATATTAGAGGAGCTTCCTGAAAATAATTATTTTTTTATATCATATCTTGAAAATAAATTTTTACTCGAAACAATCAAATCTAGATGTTTTAATTGTAGGCTTTTTATACATTCAAAAGAAAAAACGCCAATTAAAGAAAAATTAATCGCACAATTTAATACAAATAATACGATTATTAAAAATTTGACTCCAGGAACAAATCTAAAAATGAATATTCTCTTTAATGAACTGAATATTAATGAGAAAAATTTTTCTGCAAAAATTTTAACTATGCAAAACTTTTACTTAGAAGAAAAATATAATAAAGTATTAGATTTAATGCACATATATATTGAAAATTATTTTGCTACAAATTTAGAGAATAATAATTTTTTTAAAAATTTTAGAATAAGAAATAAAATTAATAAAATTATTTATAATATCAATTCAATTAATAATGAAATAAAAAGTAGTTTTTATGAAATAAATCTTTTGCTTGGGATTAAATAGTGAAAAATTATTATCTCACAACTCCTATATATTACCCTTCAGCAAAACCACATATGGGCCATGCATATTCAAGCATATCTGCAGATGTTATTGCCAGATTTAAAAGGATTGAAGGTTATAATGTTAATTTTTTAACTGGTACTGATGAACACGGTCTAAAAATTCAAAGAGCTGCAGAACAGCAGAAAAAAGATCCTAAAGATTTTTGTGATGAAATCTCTCAAAACTTTATAGAGCTTGCAAAAAAGTTAAATCTTACAAATACAGATTTTATTAGAACCACTGAAGATAGACATAAAAAAACTGTATCCAAACTATGGAATATTCTTGAAGAAAAAAACGAAATTTATATTTCTAAATATTCTGGCTGGTATTCCGTATCTGATGAAGCATTCTACACAGAAGATGAAATAGAAATTAAGTCAAATATTAAAATCTCTAAAATTTCAGGATCAAAAGTAGAATGGATGGAAGAAGAATCTTATTTTTTCAGACTTTCAAAATGGCAAGAACCTTTACTAAAATATTATGCGGATAATCCTGAATTTATTTCTCCAACTAGTAGAAAGAATGAAGTTATTAGCTTTGTTAAAAGTGGCTTAAAAGATCTTTCGATTAGCAGAACATCTTTTAAATGGGGAGTACCCGTACCAAATAATAATAAGCATATAATTTATGTATGGCTTGATGCTCTTACTAATTACATAAGTGCTTTAGATTATTTTGAAAAAAATAATAAAAATCAATTTTGGCCAGCAGACGTTCATATAATAGGAAAAGATATTATAAGATTTCACTGCGTTTATTGGCCAGCTTTTTTATTAGCAGCTGATATCAAGCCTCCAAAAAAAGTTTTTGCTCATGGCTGGATACTTTCTGGAGAAGAAAAAATGTCTAAATCAAAGGGAAATATTTTAGATCCCTTGGAAATTATTGAAAATTATGGCCTTGATGAAATTAGATACTATTTAATGAAGGAAGTTATTTATGGAGAGGATGGAAAAATAACTCCAGAAAACTTGATCAATTGCATTAACAGCGATTTAGCTAATAATATCGGAAATTTATATCAAAGGATAAGTTCAATTGTTCATAATAAGTTAAATTCCACAGTTCCAAAATGTTCTCCTAGTGAAAAAGTGGATTTAAAAATTTTAAACCTGGTTGAAGAAAATTTAGATTCTTTAATTAAAACTTTTAATAAATTTGAAATACATAATTATCTAAAAAATATTATTCAGTTATGTTCGGAGGTTAATAAATATGTAAATGACTCTGCTCCATGGTCAATAAAAGAAGATAATATAGAAAAGAGAAACGTTATTATTTATACTGTTTTAGAATTTATAAGGAAAATTTCTATTTTACTCCAACCAATTATTCCTGAAAAAAGCAAAATAATATTAGACTCTCTAAATATAAAAGAAGAAGAGAGATTTATAAAAAATATAAATAAAAATTTTTCTTTAAAACAAGAAATTAAAATACAAAAAATTAATATTTTATTTAAAAAACAATGATTATAGACTCTCATTGTCATCTTGATTACGAACCATTAGTAAATAATATTAATGAAGTTTTGTTAAACGCCAAAAAAAATAATATTACAAATTTATTAACTATTGGAACTAGTTTAGAAAGTTCAAAAAAAGTTTTAGAAATAGTTGAAAAATATGAAAATATTTATGGGGCCATTGGTATTCATCCAAACTCAACCACCGAACATTTAAATGATTTAGATAAGCTTATTGATATTAAAAAAAAAAGTAAAAAGATAATAGCTTTTGGAGAAACTGGTTTAGACTATTTCTACAAGAAGAGCGAAAAAAAAGATCAACTATTTTCTTTTGAAAAACATATTGAATTTGCTATTTCTGAAAATGTTCCTGTTATTATTCATACAAGAGATGCTGATGAGGATACAATTTTAATTATTAAAAAATATTATAAAAAAACAAAGTTTTTAGTACATTGTTTTACCGGAAATTTAGAATTTGCGAAAAGATTATTAAATCTTGAATGCTTAATCTCATTTAGCGGAATTATTACATTTAAAAAATCAAACGACCTAAGAGATGTTGTCAAATATGTTCCATTAGAAAAAATGTTAATTGAAACAGATTCTCCTTACTTAAGTCCAGATCCATTAAGAGGAAAGAGCAATGAACCAGCAAACGTAAAAATTGTAGGAGAAAAAATAGCAAAAATTAAAGAAATTTCATTCGAAGAGGTTGCAAGACTAACAACAGAAAATTTCAAAAATTTTTTCCTTAATGAACAGAGATAAAATTATTATTCTCGGATCTGGTAGTTCTGTGGGAGTTCCAAGAATAGACGGGTATTGGGGTAGGGCAAATAAAAATGATTTGAAAAATAACAGAACTAGATGCTCAATTTATATAAAATACAAAAGTTTAAATATACTGATTGATACATCTCCGGATATAAGAAGCCAATTATTGAAAAATAAAATAACAAAAATAGACAATGTTATTTACACACATGATCATGCAGACCAAACGCATGGTATAAATGAATTAAGACCTTTTTTTTGGAAGAACAAAAAAAAAATTAACGTTTATACAAATAAAAGTACAGCAAAAACATTATATAAAAGTTTTGCCTATTTATTTATAAAAAAAAGTAAGTTTTATAACCCAATTCTTAAAATGAATATTATTAAGAATAAATTTTTTATTAGAAAAAATAAAAATAAGTTTTTTTTTGAACCTATTATTGTTTCTCATGGAGATACTAACGCAAATGGATATATATTTAAAAAAATCGCTTATATAAGTGATTGTAGTTTCATATCTAAAAAAGAAATTAAAAAGTTATACAATTTAAATATTTTAATTATTGATTGTTTAAAATTTAAAAAACATAAAACTCATTTAAATTACTATGAGGCGATTAAATATATAAAAATTCTTAAACCTAAAAAAACAATATTAACCAATCTTCATTCAGACATTGATTACAAAAAATTGAAAAATAAATTAACAAAACTGACAAACAACATCGTTCCAGCTTATGATGGTATGAAAATTAAAATATGAATAAAAGAATAGCTATTTTGCTGCCTTATAAAGAAGATTATAACAAAAATAATGCTGGGTCAGCTTCATTATGGGTTAAAGATTTTTTTGAAAATTCAAAACTTAAAAAAATAACCACTATCTATGGAATAAATACAAAAAAAAAATCTTTATCTAAGAATTTTGTTAACCTGAATAATAAATTTCCTTTATTTACATTTAAAAAAAATATTTTTTATGCAAAACTTTTTTTAAAGAATATTCACAAACAAACAAAAATTATAGAAATACATAATAGGCCTGAAATTTTTCACTTCATTAATAAACAAAATTCAAACTATAAACTGATATTAGTTTTTCATAATAACCCTTTGTTAATTAGAGGATCTAAAAAAATAAAAGATAGAAAAAATATTTTAAATAAATGCAGTAATGTAATTTTTGTAAGTAAATGGGTGCAAAAAAAATTTTTTGAAGGATTAGATAGTAAAAAAAGCAAAAAATGTTTCGTGATTTATCCAGCCATTAAAAGGTTAGATAAGTTACCAAAAAAAGAAAATATTATTACATTTATTGGCAAGTTAAATAAATCGAAGGGGTATGACTTAGCGGGAGTCGCTGTAGTTAATATTCTGAATAAATATAAAAATTGGAAAGCAATATTTGCTGGAAACGAAGAAAGAGAGAAATATAATTTTTCTCATAAAAATCTTAAAATCTATAGATGGTTAAGTCATGACCAAATCTTAAAGTTATTAAAAAAAAGTTCTATTTGCCTTGTTCCTTCTGTATGGGAAGAGCCTTTTGGAAGGATATCTATGGAAGCCTCAATTTACGGTAACGCTGTTATTTTATCTAACAAAGGAGGTTTATCGGAAACTTCAAAATATCATATTAAATTAAAAAACCTTGATGTTAACAATATCTTTAAAGAAATAAATAATTTAATCTTAGATAAGAAAAAATTATTAAAACTACAAAAAAAATCTTTTTTTGAATCTAGAATTTTTATAGAAAAAAGCGCAAAAATATTTGATGAAATTAAATTAAAAAATATTAAAGATTAATTTTATTTAAAGGATTATTCTTAAATAAGTTTGATTCTTTAATATATCTTCTAACCATTTGTGTTGTTTTATGACCAGTCATATTCATAATACTTTTTTCGTCTGCACCTGAATCTGCGGCAACTGTCGCAAAGCCTGATCTTAAGCTATGTCCTGAATATTTTTTTGAATCAAATCCAGCTTTTGATAAATAACGTTTAATTAAAAGAGCTACCATTTTATCAGAGATATCAAATATTAACCCTTTTTGTATTTTAGAAATTTCAATCCATTGTTTTAAAAAAATGACAGGGCAAAAACTTTTTTCCTTAAAATAGGGTATAGCTTTAATCATTCCTTCACCCGATTGATCAGTTTTAGATCTTTTAATAAAAATTTTTACACCTTCTTTTGTAAACTCAATATCATCTAGATCAATATTTACTAATTCAGACCGTCTAAAGCCTCCAGAAAACCCAATTAATATTAAAGCTTTGTCTCTATTTTTTTTTAATTCGTTTGTACTGTTTTTTTCTATAATATTAATTATTTGTCTCAACTCATTAACTAAAATTGGATTTTTAGATTTTTGGAAGACTCCTTTTTTTCTTTGTATTCCCATTAAATTTTCAATTATTAATGGATGCTTAATATCTATATAATGCCCCTTAAGTTTATGAATTACACTAATAGACGCTAATCTACGTTTTAGAGTGCTTACTTTTGAATTTAATGAAAGATGAGTTATATAAAATGAAACAATCTTAGGATCCGCTGGTAATGGTTTTAAATTATTTTTTTTACAGAAATCTACAAAATGATTAAAATCAGATTTATAAGCTCTTATTGTATTTACTGACTTTGATGATCTAATGTTGTCTAAAGTTTCTAACTCTATAGAACTAAGATCTTTAACTATATTTGACATAAATTTCCGATAACCATTAATTATCGGAACTATTAATACAACCACAAATTGATGTCAATATCTCTCAAAACAGTTATTTATCATTATAATGCTACTAAAATTCGATAACTTTGAACTTAAGCTTAATCTAGATAACTCTCAAACAGCACTCAAATTAGCCAAATTAAGCTCATTTAAGGCTCAAATTAACACCTGGGGCGAAGAGATATACTTCGAGACAGTCAATCTAGGCATTAAACCCGATAAAAATGCTAGAGATATAGTCACTTTTGGCGAAGTTGCTTATTGGTGCGAAGGCAATTCAATAGCAATTGGCTTTGGAAAAACGCCAGTTTCCATTGATAATGAGATAAGACTAGTCTCAAAAGTCAATGTTTTCGCTACTTTTAGCACATCCACAAAAATACTTAATAATCTTAAAAAGCTAAATAATAATGATAAATTAAGTATCATAATTTAAGTAATTAGATTTATATAAAAAGATATATAAAACATATATTTAGTTATAATACTTAAAGTATCGCTTTATATTATAGTAACTGTTTTAATACATATAATAATAATATCTTTTTGGCTTTTCTATCCTCCATTCTTGAGTGCTGCCTAATCTACCCTTATTGATAGGCTCAAAAGGGTTAACCCAACCTCCATAAATAGACCAATCTTTCTTAGGTGTTGTGAAGTTAAATTTAATCTCTTTCTTCTTTAACTTTTCACGCTCCTTTTCAAGTTGAGCCTCACGTTCAGCTTCACGCTTCTTTTGGTAAGCATATAAATCATCGTAAGGAGTATCAATCTTTTTAACTTCATCCTTTGATTCAGTGAATTCAAAGAGAGGTTTTTTAGCTTTTTTTCCAGTCATTGATTCATACAAAGCAGGATCGTTAACTTCCAAATAAGGTCCCCATTTTTCAATTAATTGATTATGAGTATCTTTTATGAGCTGATTAAAAGTTGGCTTTGTTTTGACACGACCACTACTTTTATAGCGCGGATTAGAGAGAAAAGTCCTTTTATTTCGCGCATAATAGCTGATTTTAGATACAGATATATTTCTCATTTTTTTCCTCCTTTTCTTCTTCTTTTTTGTACTTTTAAAAGAAGATCTTCAAACAATTGAACTCTGCTAATTAATCTTCCTTCAATTGTATTCAGTTTCAACAAAGAACTTCCGGCATTGGAATCTCTTGTGAATGCCACACCAATTAAGGATTGATTTTTTAGGACTTTATTCTGATCATCTTTTTTAAAATCAGAATGAGTTATTTTATTTGAGGCTTTGGGTTTGTAAGTATCTGCATCATATTCTAGAATTTCATTTCCATAAATTCCTGTTTCAATGACACCTACCCTCCTTAATCTCCATAATAACTCTGCAAGCTTTATGAAAATTTCCTCCTCGTACGCTCCGAACGGTTCGTACACATTAAACATGCTATTTTTAAAAGTATTAAATTCTTCAATACTTTCGCCAATAATCACATGTTTTTCTGCTGTTAAGCCATGAGTTAAAGCGTTGCCACTAACCTTCTCTTTTCCAGATACAGTTCTAGGGCCGGTGCTCTTCTTGGCATTTTCTCTATTAGCTCTAACTTTATTGTTAGAGATTATTTTTAGTTTCGGCATAGTTTCTCCTATAAAAATTAGATCCAAACGCGCAACACACATGGCTAACGCTTTCGCGATCAAAATATTTAGTAATTTATGAGCCACCAGAAACTGGCAAAAATTTAAGGCCGCATAGTTTGGAGTAACTATGTAACTAAAGCTAAAAATATTTTAGCAATACACACATGATAAGCCGCTGACTACCTCTGTGTCAACACCATCAAAAAGTCTTAATTTTCAATGATAATTTCAAATATCATATAGGATTTTATAGCATGAAATATTTATCTTAAAATAAATTGATGAACTAAAAAATAATAAAAACTTTTTTAGAATGACTTTTTTATAGCTTTAATAACTCTAATTCCTATTTTGCTATTTCATAAAGATCAGATTTTTTCTTAAGAAATTTTTTACTAAGGATAATCTTCTTCGACTTACGGGAATAGATTTACCATTCGACAACATCAAAACATTTTGTAATTTTTTCTTTATAATTTTCTCAATATATTTGAGGTTAACCCAAAAAGAACGATGTGTTTGAATTCCAATTAAGTCTACTGGTAATTCTGAAATTGCATCTTTTAAGTTATGTAAAATTAGTATTTCACCTTTTAACGTAACAACTCTGATGTAATGCAACTCTGACATTAAATAAATGATGTCTGTACCAATTTTATCAGAGAATTTAGCTAAAAATTCATTTTTGCTTACAGAATCAAATTGTTTTCCATAATTTGGAGTTTGTTCAGATGGTATTAGCTTAACTTGTTCGACAGCTGGTATTTTTGAAAAATTAAAATTTAATATTCTAGGCGCATTAATTGCTACCCAAGTTAAAATTGCTGTAGGGAAAAGACTACCTATTTCATTAATAACAATCGTATAACTTTCTGATAGGTTTCTAAATTTTGACCAGTCATCAAGACCAGTTACGTAATCAATTGCTAGACCAAAAGGAAGAAAGAAAAAACATCCGATTAATCCGGAAAGTAATATTTTATACCAATCATTGAGGTGATCAAAAATCTGTATTTTCTGAAGTTTTATGTGAATAATAATAAAAGTAGGAACTAGTATACTAATTTGAACAGTCCATATTAAAAGTCGTAATCCAAAATCAACACCTAGGGTGCCTGCTGGATTAAGAAGTGTGAAGAGTAATATTAAAAAAACACTTACCCAAAAAAAATATTTTTGAGTTGATCTATTATTAATAATCATTGTATTTCAAGCTCACAGAGCTTAATAAACATGAATGTAATTTTAACCGATAAATAAGACTAAATACATTATTTTATTAAACCCAAAAAACTGTAAGTAAACTAGAGGAAATCCCGCCATAAAAAATCTTACTACAGCGCCTTACAAACTATCAAATTAAAATTTATAGCTCAGTCCAATTGCTAAGGATAAAGGATCATAATCTACGTTTCTGAGTTCTCCAGAACCATTTTCTCTTTTCAGATTAATACTATCTACTCGTACATAACGAAGACCTGCGTCAAGATCAATTTTTTTTGTCAGAGTGTATGTAATGCCTGTCATAAACTGATATGCCATTTCATTATTTTTGGAATATGAATATTCAACTCCTCCATTTACTAAATCTAAATCAATTTCCTGTACATAGCCCAAACCTGCACCAATGTAAGGACGTAAATTAGTTTGAGGTATAGTGTCAAAAGTATACTTACCATTTACAAAGAAAATATTTGATGCAAAATTTCCATCATTAAAACTAGTTCCATTGGAGAAATTAGTTTTTGAATCATTTGATCTATAATCCCATGCAAGTTCAACTGAAAGATTGTTGGTGTAATTGTAACCCACTGAGCCTCCAGCCATAAAACCATTATCATTATTAATTGTCCCAGTAGCCCCAGCAGTTACACCAGGAACGCCTGTCTGCTCAATAGATTGATCACCCATAGTAGATATTCCACCATAAAGTTTTACGGACCATTTGCCTGTATCGTCAGCAAATGCAACATTAGAAATTAGTGCTGAAATAGTTAAGATTATCCCAATTTTTTTTAACATTAATATAGTTCTTTTAAATTATTAAAATCCAAATTAATGCTAAAGGTTGGAGAAGACAATTCGAAATGCACTAATGGTCAAAGATTTGCACCAACGGACATGTGTAGGTATAAAATACTTATCTTAAAATAAATTTAAGAATATATGGACTATTACCTTTAGTGGGTGTGGAGAACTTTTGTCAATTCCTGGTAATTATTTTAACTCACCTACCGCTCCGACTGAAATTATAAATTTCATGGCATCTTCAAAATTCATATTTAAGAAAATTATATCTTTTTTTGGAACTAAAATTAAAAATCCGCTAGTTGGGTTTGGAGTTGTCGGTATAAAAACACTAGTTAAATTATCACTAATCTTTGGTGATATAGGCTTTGTAGTTTCATTAGTTGCAAAGCCAACTGCCCAAGCTCCTGGTTTTGGAAATTCAATAAGAACAACTTTTTTACTTGTAGATCCTTCGTCTTGGAAACTTTTTGTAAATTGAGTAACTCCTGAATAAATTGAGCGAACTATAGGTATTCTTTCTAGTAAATTTTTACCTAACAATAAGAATTGTTTTCCAAAATAAGTTAAAGAAATCATCCCAATAAAAGTAGTAATAATAAGTGCTATTAAGATTTCTAATCCTGGTATTTGAAAAGGGAGATATTTGTTTGGATTTAAAGCATCTGGCACTATCTTTGAGAAAAGATCGATGACAACAACTGTTAAGTATACAGTTATAAATATCGGTATTAATGTAATTATACCTGCTAAAAAATAGTTTCTGAGCTTTGTAATTATTGATGATTTCATGATAAACTAATTACAAATAACATTTTGTTGTCTTAATTCACAAGTAAAATATTTAAAATTTAATGAATATAAATAGAAGAGATTTTTTATCCCTAACCACTTGTTGTTGTGGGGGGTTTTTATTAGCAGGTTGTTCTACTGCTCCAATTACAGGACGCCAACAATTTACAATATTGCCTGAGTCTATGATTAATAGCCAAGCTATTGGTGCATACAAACAAGTTAAAGAAAAAGCCAAATTAATCACAGAGAAGGATCAGTTAGATCCAATTATTTCTGTTGGTCAAAGAATTGAAAAAGCAATTAAACATTATTTTAAGAGTAAAAATTTAAAAGATCCGACAGAAAATTATGACTGGGAATATATTTTAATAAATGATCCAAAAACTTTAAATGCGTGGTGCATGCCGGGCGGTAAAATTGCATTTTATTCTGGAATATTAGAGGTAACAAAAGATGAAAACGGATTAGCAGCTGTGATGGGTCATGAGATTGCACATGCCGTTGCAAGACATTCTCTTGAAAGAGCAAGCGCTGCTCTTGCTGTAAATGTTGGTACATTAGCAGCAGATATTGCATTAGGTGGAGCAATTTCTAGAACGAGAAATACTGTTGGTCAAACAACTGGAATGGATGTCGTGCAACTTGGAATTTTTAATCCATTTAGTAGATATCAAGAGTCTGAAGCTGATTACCTTGGTGTCATATTTGCAAATTTAGCAGGTTACGATCCATCTGGTGCAGTTCAGTTATGGGAGCGAATGCAGGAGAAAATGAAAGGAAAAGAGCCACCACAATTTCTAAGCACCCACCCTTCTTCTGGTAACAGAATAAATGATCTAAGATTATTAATACCTAAAGTGAAAATTGAGTATCCTAAAATACAAAATCTCTAATTTTTAAAATACAATAAATGGTGAGCCCGACAAGATTTGAACTTGTGACCCATTCCTTAAAAGGGAATTGCTCTACCAACTGAGCTACGGGCCCATTAATGCAAGGTTTTATATAGTTTAAACTGCATCTGAAAGCAATTTTTAATTTGCCTCATTAAACAATTCGAAGTGTTTTTTATAGAATTCTTCAAATTTATTTTCTTTTATTGCCTGTCTAATTTTCTTCATTAAGTCCTGATAAAAGGCAATATTATGCCAAGTGAGTAGCATCGATCCAAGTATCTCATTCGAGTTCACTAAATGATTTAAATAATTTTTAGAATAAGAATTAGAAGCAGGACAATCTATAGATTTGTCTAAAGGGTCTTCATCTTTTGCATATTTTGCATTTCTAATATTTACTTTTCCATTCCAAGTAAATGCAAGCCCCGTCCTTCCAGATCGGGTCGGCAAAACACAATCAAACATATCTATTCCTCTTTTAACTGCCCCTAAAATGTCTTGTGGCATGCCAACGCCCATTAAATAATGAGGCTTATCTTTAGGCAAAATGTCTTTAACTGCATCAACGGCATCAAACATCTCAGACTGATTTTCACCAACAGCAAGGCCTCCTAAGGCATAGCCATCAAAGCCAATATCTATTAATTTTTTTAAACATTCTTTTCTAAGATCTGGAAAAATTCCACCCTGCGTTATTCCAAATAACCACTTAGAATCTTGTGTTCCAAATTTCTTTTTGCATCTCTCAGCCCATCTAAGGGATAAATCCATAGATTTCTTTATTTTATCTTTTTCAGCTGAATATTTAGGACATTCATCAAACACCATGACGATGTCAGAATTTAAATCTAATTGAACTTGAATACTATCTTCAGGAGTTAAAAAAAATTTCTTACCATCTATATGCGAGTTAAACTCAACTCCATCTTCGGTGACTTTTGAAATTTTTGATAAAGACATAACCTGAAACCCGCCAGAATCTGTCAGTATAGGCATTGGACAATTCATAAATTTATGAAGACCTCCCGCCTGCTTTATTCTTTCAACGCCAGGCCTTAACAATAAGTGATAAGTGTTTCCTAAAATAATTTGAGATCCGCAGCCTTTAACCTGGTCAATATACATAGCTTTGACCGTCCCTGCGGTTCCTACAGGCATAAAAGCTGGTGTATCAATATCTCCTCGAGGAGTTTTAATTTTTCCTAAACGAGCACCATGACTTTCATTTAATAAATTAAATGAAATTGATTTCATTATTACTTTTTATTTTGATGATCGTAGACTAATAATTGTATCTGGATTATCGACAACTCCTGATCCTGGAGCGCCTTTTTTTAATTTATCTACAAATTCCATACCACTTTTAACTCTACCAAAAGCAGTATAGTTTCGATCTAGATGAGCATGTGTGTCGAAGCAGATAAAAAATTGGCTATTTGCACTGTCTGGACTTTGTGATCTTGCCATAGATAAAACTCCTCTTTGATGAGGAATGTTATTAAATTCAGCTTTTAAATCTGGAAGATCTGATCCGCCGGTTCCAACCATTTGTGCATTAAAATCTAATTTTGTATTTCCATATTTGACATCTCCTGTTTGCGCCATAAAGCCATCAATCACTCTATGAAATGCAACGCCGTCATATTTTCCTGAATCTGCTAAGGCTTTTATTCTTTTAACGTGATTTGGAGCTATCTCATCGAATAGTTCAATTTTAACTTCGCCGCTTTTTAATTTCATTATCATAATAGATCTTTCTTTAGATTTAATATTAGTTGAAAAAGAAAATAAAAATAAAGTTAAAATTATAAAAAGTTTTTTAAGCATTATTTAAATTTAGTTTTCAAAGCCTTAATAACAATGTTTGGTACAAATTGCACCAAATCTCCCTTTAAAGCGGCAATTTCTTTAACGAAATTTGATGAAATAATTTGATTTTCTATCTCCGCCATTAAAAAGACCGTCTCAAGATTTTTGTTTAATTTATTATTCATACCCGCTAACTGAAATTCATATTCAAAATCAGATGCAACTCTTAAGCCTCTAAAAATAATATTAGCTGAAATTTTTTTACAATAATTTGTAGTTAAGCCCGGAAAAGACACTACTTGAATTTTCTTTTTTATATTTTCAGGAAATGTGCTGACAACTTTTTTAATTAAAGAAACTCTTTCAGATGATGAGAAAATTGTTTTTTTCTTATTGCTTAATGGAGTTCCAATATAAAGATGATCAACAATACTTGCTGCTCTTTTTATAATATCAATATGCCCAAGTGTTATTGGATCAAAAGTACCAGGATATAAACCAATTCTTTTCATAATTTTAATGGTCGGGGCAGCAAGATTCGAACTTGCGACCCTCTGGTCCCAAACCAGATGCGCTACCAGACTGCGCTATGCCCCGAAACTGTGCAGTTATACAACTTAATTAATTTATTTAAAAGAAATACTAGTTAAAAAATCTTTCAAATTCATGAGTAATACTTTACTTTTTTCATACATGATTCAAATAATATTTTTAAATTTATACTCATGAATACATTGCTACTTAAACACGTTGGCGCTTTAAAAAATTATGGCGCTCTTAAAAGTTTCACACACAAATGCATTTATAAAAATCATACGTGTGGTGACAAAGTAACAATATATCTAAAAATCAGTAAAAAAATTATTGAGAAAATATCATACAAAACAGAATCTTGTCTAATATGCCAAGCTTCATGCAGTATTTTTTCTGATTGCGTAAAGAATAAAAATTTAAATACAACTATAAATTATATAAAATTATTTATTAATTCTATTTTTAAAAAAAAATTTAATCTGAGTGGCAAATGGAAAAAATATAATTTTCTTTTAAAGAAAGATTATTTCAATAGAAAAAGCTGTATCTTAGTGCCTTTTAATGCTTTAATAAAATTACAATAAGTAATGAAAAAAAATATTTTTTATTTTATAATAATTAGCATGTTTTTCTTTAGTAAAAATATCAACGCCAATGATAAACGAACGATATATGAATTCAGTTTCAATGATGTTGATGGAAAAACATATTTGCTATCGCAACATAAAAATAAAGTAGTGTTGTTAGTCAATGTTGCAAGTCAATGTGGCTTTACTAAACAATATGCAGATCTTCAAACTTTATGGGACAAATATAAAAGCAAAAATTTTGTAGTCATTGGTGTGCCATCGAACGATTTTGGAAATCAAGAACCAGGTACAAATGCTGAAATAAAGAACTTTTGTGAGACAAATTTTAATATTAACTTTCCAATTATGGAAAAAGTAACTGTTAAAGGAAAAAATGCTCACCCTGTATATTTATGGGCGAAAGAAAGTTATGGAAGCGCAACTGAGCCTAAATGGAACTTTCATAAAATATTAATAGATAAAAAGGGAAAAATTAACGACACTTTTATCTCCACAACTAATCCGCAAAGTGAAAAAGTTGTTAAAAAAATTGAAGAATTAATTAATAATTAAGTTACTTTACAGAATGTTTTTGACTGCCTAATTGGTCAATCATCAAAGTTACAGTATCACCTTTTTTTAAATACGTTGGTGGTTTCATACTATCTCCTACTCCTGGAGGAGTTCCAGTTGTGATTATATCCCCTGGCATTAAAGTCATAAATTCACTCGCATAAGATGTTAAAAAATTCATTTTATGAATCATTTTTGAAGTGTTTCCTGTTTGCATTCTTTTTCCATTTACATCCAAACTCATATTTAAATTGTATAAATCTTTAATCTCATCTTTTGTAACTATGTAAGGACCAATGGGTCCAAAAGTGTCTGCAGATTTTCCTTTAATCCACTGCCCACTTCTTTTCTTTTGCCATTCTCTTTCGCTAACATCGCAGACTAAACAGTAGCCAAAAATATAACTTTCAGCCTCAGCTAATGAAATATTTTTTCCTTTTTTACCAATTACAAAGGCAATCTCTACTTCCCAATCGGCTTTTTCTGAATTTTTAGGAATAAGGATTTCATCATTGGGTCCACTTATGCAAGTGGTTGCTTTTGTAAAAATGATTGGCTCTTTTGGAATTTCTAAATTTTGCTCTAATGCATGATCAAGAAAATTCAATCCAATGCCCAGAAATTTAGTTGGATTAGAAACACAAGCTCCAATTCTTAAATTATTATCTAACTGAGGGAGTTTTGAAATATCTAACTTTTTTATAGTGTTAATTAAGTTGTCGCCTATGGTTGTTTGATCAATATCTTTAATAACTGATGATAAATCTCTTATAATATTATTATCTAATAAGGCTGGCTTTTCAGCTCCTACATTTCCAACTCTTAAAAATTTCATAGTTGTTTTGGCGGTCCCTAGGGGAATCGAACCCCTCTTTCATGGATGAAAACCACGTGTCCTAACCGATAGACGAAGGGACCTTGAAAGTAAAGTTATTTAGATTGTTTAATAATAATAATCAACAATTATATAATTGAGTATATTTATCTCTGTATTTGTTAATGAGTTAAAGAAATATCTTCAATTACAAATTCAATAACTCTTTGTTTATTCCAATCATTGCAACTAAGTTTTCCAGCTATATGAAATTTATGATTTTTAAAATTTTTAAGATAATCAATTACTTTTTCTTTATTATTTTTAAAACAAATTCCATGTAAATAAAGACCACTACTGTTTTTAAATAAAACTTTTAATAAAAATTCATTTTCAAAATTAATTTTAATCATAGATAAATCTTCAACAATAAATTTTGGCTCAGAATTTCCTGATCCAAAAGGTCCTAATTTGCTTACTTCTTCAAAGGTTTTTTCATTAACAGCATTAGCTGATAAAATACCGTCTATCTCTAGAAAATTATTTTGAACAAAGTTTGGTTTTGATGATTTAAATTTTGATATTAAAAAATTTTTAAGATCGCTAATCTTATTTTCCTCAACACTAAAGCCAGCAGCCATTTTATGACCACCGCCTTTTATAACAATTCCATTTTGTTTAGCGGCTAAAATGGCAAGACCAATATCAAATCCAAATATTGATCTGCAAGAACCTTTAGCGATATTATTAGTAGATGAAATAACTATAGTAGGTTTAAGAAATTTTTCTTTAATTCGACTTGCAATAATACCAATCAACCCTTCGTGCCAAAACTTATTAGCTACCAATATTACTTCATTAGCATTTTCTTTTTCTGCTAATAAATAAGCCTCATTTAAAATGTCTACTTCAATTGATTTTCTTTTTTTATTTAAGGAATCTAAGGTTGTTGCTATTTCGTAACTTTTCTTTGGATCTTCAGTTGTGAGTAAATTTGCACCAAGATCAGATTGGCCTATTCTTCCTCCAGCATTAATCCTAGGGCCTAACAAGAAACCAATATGATAAGTACTTGGGCTTTCTTTTATATCAGCAACGTCCATTAAAGTTTTGATGCCTAAGTTTTTTCTCTTCTTTAATATTTGTATTCCTTGATAAACAAATGCTCTGTTTAGATCTATTAAAGGAACAACATCGCAAATGGTACCTAAAGCAACCAAATCTAAATAATCATATAAATCTGGCTCATTAATATTTTTATCTTTATAGAAATTACTTTCTCTAAGAGAGCGATTTAAAGCGACAATAAATAAAAAAGAAACTCCTGCTGCACATAAATAACCAAGATTAGATTTATCATCTAATTGATTTGGATTTACTAAAGCTTTGCATTTTGGAAGTTTGATTTCTGCTTGATGGTGATCAATAACTAAAACTTCAATATTATTTTGACTAGCAAACTCAAGGGCTTCAAATGATGTAGTTCCGCAATCAACAGTTATTAAGAATTCACCTTTTTTATCGATAATATTTTTTAATGAATTCACGGATGGTCCATAACCATCAACTTGACGGTCCGGAATATAAATAAAAAAATTTGTGTATATATTTTTTAAAAAATTAACAATAATTGCAGTTGATGATGCCCCATCGACATCATAATCACCCAAAATGCAAATTCTCTTATTTTCTTTAATAGCCTTAATAAGAGTATCAGCTGCAAGATCCATATCTTTTAAGACACTTGGATTTGGCATGAATTCTTTAATCTTAGGATTTAAATATGACTGACAATTCTCGACTGTAATTTTCCTTATAGATAAAAGTTTTGATAAAAAGTTATCAATGCCTAATTTTTGAGAAATTTCTAAGGATAAATTTTCATTAAAATTGGATAAAATCCACTCTTTACCAGTGATGGACTGGTACTTCATATTTTAAATTTATTAATAATTTTTTTATTAAGTTTAGATGCGTGGTGCAAAACATAGGTTTCTGATTGATAAAAACCATTATCTAAAATCTCAATACCTTGAAGCAAATCTCCGCCCGTTACTCCTGTTGCGCAAAATAAAACGTCATCTTTAACTATGTCGTTTATATAATATTTTTTTTTCAAATCTTTTATTCCCATTTTTTTTGCCTTATCAATTTCATGCTCATTGCTTAATACTAATCTTGCCTGAAACTGTCCTCCTAAACATTTAATCGCTGCAGCA
>AZOF01000009.1 GCA_000510845.1 alpha proteobacterium SCGC AAA028-D10
TATCCACATACACCCTTAAAAGTAGAAAATTTGATTCAAAATGGAATCAAAAGGGAATCAAAACGAGAACATCGGAACGGCGAATTAAGAGATATCCACAGCAAACTTCTTTAGAGTCTCCATAGGTATGATTTCTAAAGTCTTCATATGGGTTCTGCGAATATAGATCTTACATCCATGACCAGCATCAATTGCTCGTTTTACCCAACTTGCACAAACACACCAATTGTCTCCATCTTTTAATCCTTCAAATCCAAACTCAGGATGAGGTGTTATTAAATCATTGCCGTTTTCTTTACACCAATTTAAAAAATCATTAGTTACTTTTGCACAAACACAGTGAACGCCCACATCCGTTTTATCTGTGTTGCACGAACCATCACGAAACCAACCAGTCACTGGGTTCATTGAGCATGGCTCAATGTCTTCACCAAGGACATTTTTTTGTTTTGGAATTTTATTCATGTTTAAAAACATTTGCTATTTTTTGATCAATTTCTGCATTAAATGAGAATGATCTTCGCTCTTCACCAGATCGAAAAGGATAAGCTGTGTGCATTAAATAATTTGGAAATAAAATCATATCAGCTACTTTTGGTTGATGATTGTAAATACTTTTATTTAAAAAAGCTCTTGAGCCATGAATAAAATCAATTGTACCATGGGTTTTAAGATTATGTTTATGAGATCTTGTATCTTCATTTAAGGATTTTGGAATTTTTAAATAACCAACACCCGAAATATGTCCGTCATGATAATGAATGGGGTTATATTCATTTTCAAACTGTCGAACTACCCAAACGTTATTAATTTTAAATTTAGTAATTTTTTTATTAATAGATTTTTCGATATAGCTTTTGGTAACTTTGAATAAAAAACTTTTTAAATATTTATTAATAAAATTTTTAGGAAGTTGCAGTTCTTGGCTTACTTGACCAACTAACTCTTTGCTATAATCAAATTTTTTTGAAAGATTTTGACTATCTACAATTTTATCAATCTCTTTATTTATTTTACTGATGAGATTTTTTGGAATTTTTAATCTTGCAATTTTTGGACCAAACGGTGCCAAAACACTTACATTATTTGTCATTATAGCTTTGTAGGATTGGGTTGTCCTTTGTAGACAATATTTGGATCAAATTTTTTTCTTTTCTCTTTAAATTTTAATTTAATATTTTTTTTGGTTTTAGATGGTACCGATCTATAAAAACAAGATCTATAACCGACGTGACAGCTTGCACCTTGGCCAATGTCTACAGTAATCCAAACCGCATCTTGATCATCATCAATTCTAATATCTTTTACTTTTTGAACAAAGCCACTCGTCGCACCTTTGTGCCATAAAGCTTTTCTTGATCTACTCCAATAAAAAGCCTCACCAGTTTCAATTGTTTTTTGTAATGCTAGTTTGTTCATAAATCCGTGCATAAGAACTTCTTTAGTTTTATAATCAGTAGTGATGACTGGAATTAAGCCATCCTTGTTGAATTTAGGGCTTAAATACTTGCCTTCTTCTACTTGTTTAATTGAGGTTCTTTTTTTAAACATTTATGAAAATTAATTTGTTCTAAGCTTTTAGTATATTATAACTTAACGAAAAATATAATCACTTTTAATGAACGTTACTGATTTAATAAAAAAGAAGTTAGAAAAAGCTGTCACTAGAGAGCAGGCAGAAGAGGCTATCAAAGTTTTACTTGCTTGGGCAGGCGACAATCCTAAAAGAGAAGGTTTGCTTGATACACCAAAACGAGTAGTTAAGGCTTTTGAAGAATATTTTTCTGGTTATTTAATTGACCCCTACAAAGATTTAGAAAAAACTTTTGGTGATGTTGATGGTTACGATGACATGGTTATTCAGAAAAATATTTCAATTTATAGCCACTGTGAACATCATATGGCACCCATTATTGGTATTGCACATGTAGCGTATATTCCTCATGAAAAAGTTGTGGGCCTTAGTAAACTTGCAAGAGTAGTTGAAGCTTATTCCAGAAGATTACAAACTCAAGAAAGATTAACAATGGAAATTGCAAATACAATATTTAAAGGTTTAAAAGCACAAGGAGCGGCCGTAAGTATCAATGCTGTGCATCATTGTATGACATCTCGAGGAATTAAAAAACATGAAGCGACTACTGTTACAAATTATTTTACTGGCATGTTTAAAGAAAGTCATAATCTTCAAAATCGTTTCTTACAGTATATCGGTCAGAAATAAATGTTAGATCAAGTTGTTGTTGATGCAGATATAGAATCCATATCATGCAATGGTGGCGATGCTGATATTGGTCATCCAACTGTTTATTATAATTTTGGAGAAAAATCTGAGGTCGTTTGTAGTTATTGTGGAAAAAAATTTTTAAAGAAAAAAAATAATCATGAGTAATTTTAAATCAATTGTTCTAAATAAAACTGGCGATCAATTTACAAGAGAAGTTAAAAATATAGACAAAAGCTTTTTAATTCATGGTGATGTCTTAGTTAAAGTTGATTATTCAGACTTTAATTATAAAGACGGAATGATTTTGAAGAATGGTGGAAGTTTAGTTAAAGACTATCCTCATATTCCTGGAATAGATTTTGCTGGCACTGTTGAAGAAAGTAAAAGTGAAAAATTTAAAGCTGGTGATAAAGTTATTTTAACTGGATGGAGAGTAGGTGAGATTTATTATGGTGGCTACTCCCAGTATGCAAAAGTAGATGCAAATTTTTTAGTTAAAGCTCCAAAAGATATTTCAACCAAACATGCTATGGCAATTGGTACCGCAGGTTTTACTGCTCTGTTATGTTCTTTTGCAGTTCAAGCAAGAGAGACAATATTATTAGGTGAAAAAGTAAATGATGTGCTTGTAACAGGTGCAACAGGTGGAGTGGGCAGTGTTGCTGTGATGATTTTGTCAAAGATGGGTTACAAAGTTCATGCTCTAACAGGAAAGAAAGATAAGACAGATTTTTTAAAGAAATTAGGCGCAAGTGTTGTCCTTGATCGAGCAGAGCTAGAAAGTGAAATAAGACCTTTAGATAAAGGGATTTGGGATTGTGTTGTGGATACTGTAGGCGGCAAAATTTTAGCTAAAGCTTTAACGCATACTAAGCCTAACGGAATTGTTGCTGCATGCGGGCTTACTAATAGTTTTAAATTAGAAACAACAGTTATGCCTTTCATCATTCGAGGTGTTAAATTATGGGGAATTAATTCTGTAGATTCACCAATGAAAAGAAGAGAGTTTGTGTGGTCACAGGCTGCAAGCTTAATTGATATGAAAAAATTAGATGAGATTACAGAGGTATGGAGTATGGAAAAACTTATAAGTTCTTATGATAAAATATTAAAAGGTGAAGTAGCGGGTCGAGTAGTTATCGACGTTAATCAATAATTATGGATTGGGATAAACTTAAAATATTTCATGCAGTTGCTCAAGCTGGTAGTTTTACTGAAGCATCAGGCACTTTAAATTTAAGTCAATCTGCAATTAGCCGTCAAATCCAATCCTTAGAATTAACATTAAAAACATCTTTATTTGAAAGACATGCAAGAGGTCTTTCTCTTACAGAAGATGGCGAGATACTTTTTAAAACAGCCAATGAAGTTATTATTCATTTAAAAGCAGTTGAGACTTCTTTGATGGAAAAAAAAGATAAACCGTCTGGAAAATTAATTGTCACAACTGTTGTTGGTTTTGGAAGTATTTGGTTAACACCTAGAATTAAAGAATTCATGGATAAATATCCTGAAATGGAAGTTGAAGTGATTGTAACAGATAAAGAGTTAGATTTAAGTACGCGTGAGGCCGACGTTGCTATTTGGATGAGACAACCAACGCAGCTAAGTTATATTCAAAAAAAATTAATTGATATTAACTATCATATATATGGTTCACCTAAATATTTAGAAGAAAATGGTTATCCCAATACTGTGAAAGATTTAGATAAACATAAGTTTATTGTTTACGGGAAAGGAACTCCGTCACCATTGTCACAAACAGATTGGATTTTAAAAGTTGGTAAAAAAGATTCTTCTAAAAGAAAATCAGTAATGCGAGTGAATAATATTTATTCTTTATTGCTTGCTGTTGAAAGCGGGGTAGGTCTTGCAGCTTTACCTTATTATATGGTTCAAGAAAAAAGTACTCTTGTTAAAGTTTTGCCAAATATAGAGGGACCAAAATATGAAGCGCATTTTGTCTATCCACAATCTTTAAAAAATGTTGCACGTATTAAAAGTTTTAGAGACTTTATTTTTGACAAAGTAAACGAGTGGCGTTTTTAATTTTTTAATTCTTAACTAATTAAATGCTAACTTTTTTTATTGGAATTTTATCGGGATTTTGTCTTGCCTTGCCCGTTGGCGCTATCGCATTAATGTGTATTAATAAAACTTTACAATATGGAATTAAATCTGGACTCGCAGTTGGCCTTGGAGCTTCGTTTGCAGATGCTTTCTATGCATTCATTGCCATTTACAGTTTGAGCACAATATCAAATATTTTTTTACAAAACGGAGATATACTGAGAATTATAGGCGGATTATGCTTAATTTTTATTTCAATTAGAATGTTATTTAGCGGACCCGTAATTATTGAAGATAAGAAAGTTAATTATAATGAATGGCCAAAAGATATTATTTCAGGATTTATTATTACTATAAGTAACCCATTAACTTATATTGGATTTATAGCTTTACTATCTTATATGCATTTAACATTTAAAAACTTTAATTCAGATTTAATTTTAAATTTTTCTTTAGGGGCATTTGTTGGTTCAATGTCGTGGTGGTTAATATTAGTTGAATTTGCAAGATTTTTAAAAAATAAAGTTAATTCTACTTTTATAAGACGCTCTAATATTATTTCAGGATTAATTATTTTAGGTTTTGGAGCAATTGTTATTTTATCATCACTAAGTTAAATTTAAATTATGTCTATAATTAATATTATCATTCCATTTATAATTTTAATCTCTGTTGTAGTTTTTGTGCATGAGTATGGTCATTATTATTATGCAAAAAAATATGGAGTAAAAGTTACTGATTTTTCAATCGGTTTTGGAAAAGAGTTATTTGGCTGGACGGATAAAGATGGAACACGTTGGAAAGTTTGTCTTATTCCTTTAGGAGGTTATGTAAAATTTTTTGGAGATATGAACCCCGCAAGTCAACCTGAAAAGCTTTCTACTTTTTCTGAAAAAGAAAAATCACAATTACTTGCTACAAAAAAATTATATCAACGAGCAATTATTGTATCAGCTGGACCGGTTGCTAATTTTGTTTTAGCTTTAGTTATCTTTTCTTGTGTGTACATGTTCTTTGGAAAAGATTTTTCAGTTCCAGTTATTCAAGATGTTAAAATAGATAGCCCTGCTTATAAAGCTGGAATAAAAAAAGGTGATCAAATAATTAGAATTAATGATCAAACAATTACTAGTATGATGGAAGTGTCGCAGTTTATTAGTTTATCTGACACAAATTTAATTAAAATATCAGTCCTTAGAGACAAGAAAGAATATGATTTTCAAGTTCAATCAATCATTCAAGATACAAAAGATAATTTAGGAAATAATATAAGTCGTAAGATGATTGGAATTCAAATTATTCCACTTAATAATGAAATCAATAGGCAGAAGTTAGGACCTGCAAAAGCAATTTATTATTCATTAAAAGAAATTTGGTTCACTATTTCATCAACCATGAGCTATGTCGGTAAAATGATTATTGGAACTGAAAAAGCTGATCAGTTAGGAGGACCCATAAAGATTGCGCAAATCTCAGGACAAGTTGCCGAACTTGGAGTTATTCCGTTTCTTTCTATTATGGCTTACATTTCAATTAGTTTAGGACTGATTAATTTATTTCCAATTCCATTATTAGACGGTGGTCACTTGTTATTTTATTTTTATGAGTTTGTTAGAGGCAAACCCTTGAGTGAAAAAGTGCAAACTTATTTTTTTAAATTTGGTTTGTTTGTGATTTTTTCTTTAATGTTTTTTTCGACCTTTAATGACCTTAAAAGCTTAGGTCTTTTCTAAAAAGTCATATAAAACAACACTTTATTAAAAAAGCCTTATAAATCATATCAACATGTAGTGTTCAAAAATTAAGCAAATACTACATTTATGTTGATTTCCTATGTTTTTTAAACATTATTAAAATATCAACGAATCAAAAGGGTTATAAATGAACAAAAAACAATTAGTCGCTAAAATAGCTACTGCTTGCAACATGGGCAAAAGTGATGCCGAAAAAACCTTTGATAAAATACAAGATATCATTCTTAGTGAGTTGAAGAATGATGAAACTGTAAAAATCGCAGGTTTTGGTACGTATAAAGTTGCAAAAAGAAAAGCTAGAACTGGAAGAAATCCAAGAACTGGTGAAAGTATCCAAATCGGAGCTTCTCAAAAAGTTAAGTTTTTACCAGCAAAAGCTTTGAAAGAGATGTTTAATAAGTAATTTCGTTTTTAATAACTCAGCCTTTACTGGCTGAGTTATTAATCTTTAAGTTCTCCAACAATTTTCAAAATATTTTAAGATTAAAAATTAGATAAAATTACTAACATTCATTTCGTTTTTTAATTTTTTCAACCTTAACTTGTTTGTATATAAATTTAATTAATCTATAATTTAACTAAACAATTTGGAGAAAAACATGTTTTCTAAAGAGCTAAATACAAAATTAGATGAATTCCATCTTCTAAAACATCCATTCTATCAAGCATGGAATGAAGGCAAATTAAGTAGAGAAATTATAAAAGATTATGCTGAACAATATTATCATCACGTAAAAGCGTTCCCGCGTTATATTAGTGCAACTCACTCGATTTGTGAGGATATTGAGCAAAGAAAAATTCTACTAGAGAATTTAAATGATGAGGAAGATAAACATAATGATCACCCTAAACTATGGAAGCAATTTGCTGTGGCTTTAGGAGCTGACAAAAATGAAATCGAGAAAGTAAAATTAGAAAAATATACTTCAGAGATGATCGATAATTTCTTCAAACAAGGAAGATCAACTTATGCTGAAGGACTTGCTTCTTTATACACTTATGAAAGACAAATTCCTGAAATCGCAGATGTTAAGATTGAAGGTCTTAAAAAGTTTTACGGTGTAGATTCAGAATCTGGACTTGCATTTTTTGAAACTCATAAAAAAGCTGATGTGTATCACAGACAAGAGTGTGAGGTTTTATTAGATAATCTTTCTAAAGATGATCAAGCTAAAGCAGAAACAGCAGCTCTTAAAACTGCAAAACATTTGTGGAATTTTCTTTCAGGCATAGCTCAAAAACATAATCTAAGCTTTCAAGCAGCAGCCTAAATAAGTTTTTTTAAATATCCTGTGGCAAATTAAACCACAGGATATTTATTTTTTTAAATTAAGATATTAATTATGATAATTAAAAGACCCTCTGTTAAACCAGACAGTGCTTTTTTTTCATCTGGTCCTTGCGCAAAAAGACCTGGCTGGTCTATTTCTAATCTTCCAACTTTTACTTTAGGAAGATCACATCGATCTAAGATTGCTAAAGATAAATTAAAAGAATTAATAACTTTATCAAAATCATTATTAAAACTCCCAAACGATTATAAAGTTGGAATTGTTGCAGGTTCGGACACAGGCGCAATTGAAATGGCAATGTGGAGTTTGCTTGGAGCTACAGGCGTTGATATTTTAGGTTGGGAAAATTTTGGTAATGACTGGGTTAAAGATGCTGTCAGCCAACTAAAAATTAAAAATTTAAATGTTCATAAAGCTGACTACGGAAAGCTTCCTGATTTAACAAAAGTAGATTTTAATAATGATGTTGTGTTTACATGGAATGGAACTAGTTCTGGAGTATGTCTTCCAGATGCCAATTGGGTAAAAGATAATCGAAAAGGCCTTACAATATGCGATGCAACATCATCAGTTTTTGCAATGCCAATGGATTGGAAAAAATTAGATGTAATTACTTGGTCATGGCAGAAAGTTTTAGGTGGAGAAGGTGGGCATGGAATGATTGCTTTATCACCTAAAGCTTTAGAAAGATTAAGAATATATCAGCCAAGCTGGCCAATTCCTAAAATATTTAGATTAGCAGAAGATAAAAAAGTATTAGAAGGTGTTTTTGAAGGGGAAACTATTAATACCCCATCTATGCTTTGTGTTGAAGATTGCGTTGATGCATTGTTATGGATCCAATCTATTGGTGGATCAGAAGGCGCTATCAAAAGATCAAAAAAAAATTTAGAAGAAGTTAAGTTCTTTGTAAAAGAAAATAAAGATTGGATTGATTTTTTAGCGGAGAAAGAAAATACAATTTCATCAACTAGTATTTGTTTAAAAATTACTGATCCAAATTTTAAAAAATTAAGCAAAGAAGATCAGACAACTAAATTAAAGACTATTAATCAAATATTAGAAAAAGAAAATATTGCTTATGATGTAAATTCTTATAGAACTGCACCAGCAGGCTTTAGAATCTGGGGCGGTGCTACAGTTGAATCGACTGATATTGAAAAATTACTTCCTTGGATCAAGTGGGCTTATTTGACGAATTTAAATGTATAAAGTTTTAATAGCTGACAAACTTAGTAATGAAGCGTTAGCCATTTTTAAAGAAAATGGAATTGAGGCTATTACTAAAACTGATCTTGATGCAAAATCATTAATAAAAGAATTACAAGATTGTGACGGTCTAGTTGTCAGATCTGCAACTAAAGCAACCAAAGAAGTAATAGAGTCTTGCAAGAAACTTAAAGTTATTGGTAGAGCTGGAATTGGAGTTGATAACGTAGATCTTGATGCCGCCACAAGTAATGGCAAAGTTGTAATGAATACTCCATTTGGAAATTCAATTACAACAGCGGAGCATGCAATCACATTAATACTTTCAACAGCAAGACAAATTCCTTATGCAGACAAAACTACTCATGAAGGTAAATGGGAAAAAGCTACTATTAAAGGAGTAGAAGTTACCGGAAAGACTTTAGGAATAATTGGATGCGGAAATATCGGAACAATTGTTGCTCAACGAGCATTAGGCCTTCAGTTTAAAGTAATTGTATTTGATCCATTCCTACAAGACAAAAGAGCATTAGAGCTTGGAGTTGAAAAAGTAAGTTTAGATGATTTATTTAAAAGGTCAGACTTTATTACTCTGCATACACCTCTTAATGAAAAAACAAAAAATATAGTTAGCAAAGAAGCATTCAAAAAAATGAAAAAAGGTGTCCGTGTCGTTAACTGTGCACGAGGAGGACTTATTGATGAAGCTGCTTTAAAAGAAAATTTAGAAAGTGGACATGTTGCAAGTGCAGCTTTAGATGTTTTTGTTGAAGAGCCCCCAAAAGGAAGTTCTTTACTAGGAACTAAAAACTTAATTCTTACGCCGCATTTAGGAGCATCAACTACAGAAGCTCAAGAAAAAGTAGCAGTACAGATTGCTGAGCAAATATCTGATTATTTAAAAACAGGAGCTATTACTAATGCTGTAAATACTTTTTCTTTAACTGCAAAAGAACATCAATCAGTTAAACCATTTTTAAAATTATCAAGTTTGCTAGGTGGTTTTGCAGGTCAATTAACTGAGAACGCAATTAAATCTATCCAGATAGAATTTGAAGGAACAGCTGCAAATGTAAATATTGTTCCGCTTACACAAACAATTATTTATAGTTTATTAAAACCAACTACGGACAGTATTAATGTTATTAATTCTGTTTTAGTTGCAAAAAGTAAATCAATTTCAATTTCAGAAGTTAAACATCAAAAAGAAAACGACTATCAGTCTTTAATTAAATTAACGGTTGTTACAGATAAACAAACGCGCTCAGTATCTGGAACCATTTTTGGTGGCAAAGCCAGAATAGTTGAAATTAAAGGAATTAAAATTGAAGCAGATTTGTCTGAGCATAACTTATATGTATCAAATCAAGATAAGCCTGGTTTTATAAAAGATTTATCAAAAATTTTAGCTGATAATAAAATTAATATAGCAACTTTTCACTTAGGCAGACTAAGTAGCGGCGGTGAGGCCATTGCTATTATTTCAACGGACAATAAGATTGAGAATTCTGTTCTTGAAAGTATCAAGAAAATTCCTTTAGTAATCCAAGCTAAATATATTCAATTCAAAGATAAAGAGAATGAGTAGTTCTTCAGAACTAGTTTGCACTTTTGTAACAAAAAAGAAATTAGACTACAAAAAACTTATAATTTTTTTCTCAAAAATTCAAAATACAAACGATTATAAAATACTATCAAACAGAGCACTGGACCTTTATTGCGGGGATATAAGTAGTAAAAATAAAAATAGACTTAGAAAATTTTGTTATAAAAATAAAATTGATGTTTGTATTCAAAAAGTAAAATGGAGAAAAAAGAAAATATTTTTAGCAGATATGGATGCAACTATGATTAAGGATGAAACTTTAGATAATCTTGTAAAGTTAGCAGGAATAAAAGTGGATATTGATAAATTAAGTAAGCTTGCAATGGATGGAAAAATTAGTCTTAGAGATACGTTAAAATTTAGAGTTAGTTATTTAAAAAGCAAAAGCACAAATCTTATAAAACGAGTTATAAAAAAAATCAGATTTAACGAAGGTTCAAAAGTTTTAGTAAAAACTTTAAATAAGAATGGTTATCATACAAGTTTAGTGACGGGAGGCTTTCAACCAATCTCAACTTATGTTGGAAAAGTTTTGGGTTTTAAAAAGGTAATCAGTAATAGATTTGTTATAAAAAATAACAAATTTACAGGAGAATATATTCCAATTACTGGAAAGCAGAATTCAAAACTTATTTATTTAAATCAGATCTGTAAGGAAAAAAAATTAAATAAAATAAAACATGCACTTGCTGTTGGTGATGGAGCAAATGACCTTGGAATGTTACAGAATTCAGGACTTGGAATAGGTTATTATTCTCATGCAATAGTAAAAAAATCTATCGAAAATCAAATTCAATTTACTAACCTTAAAACAATTTTATTTTATTTAGGATTTACTGAGAAAGAATTTTCTAAATAGCCTCTTTAAGACAGCTTAATACTTCTTTTGCATGATCTTTAACTTTAACATTATTCCAGATTTTTATTATTTTGCCTTTTGGACTAATTAAAACTGTTGTTCTTTTTATACCCATAAATTTTTTACCATACATACTTTTTTCACCCCAAGCTCCATATTTTTTAAGCGCTATAATTTTCTCATCTGACAATAATTGAAATGGAATTTTGAATTTACTTATAAATTTTTTGTGACTATCAACGCTATCTTTCGAAATTCCAAATATATCGCAGTTTAATTTTTTAAATTCTTTATATAATTTTGAAAAATCTTTAGCTTCATTAGTGCAGCCTGGAGTATTATCTCTTGGATAAAAGTAGATTACTAAAAACTTATTTTTATTCTTTTTAAGCTCAAATTCCTTATTGTTACTTGATGGAATTTTAAAATTAGGTGCTAATTCTTTTTCTTTCATTGTTAATATTATATTTAAAAAATAGAAAATACTTTATAAAATGATCTTAATGAAGATAAAATCACACAAACAGTTAGTTGAAGAAGCTAGCTTAGAAATAGAAAGCCTTACGCCTGAAGAAGCCAAGGCAAGATTTGATGATGATACCATTTTTATAGACATTAGAGATATTAGGGAATTATGGAGAGAAGGAACTGTTGAGAATTCAAAACATATACCAAGAGGTATGTTGGAATTTTGGTTAGATCCAACTAGTCATTATTATAAGGAAGAGTTTGCAGTTGAGAAAAAAAAGATATTATTTTGCGCTCAAGGAATGAGATCGGCTTTGGCCGCTAAAACTTTAAAAGATATGGGCTTTACCAATGTAGCTCATGTTAAGGGTGGATTTGAAGCATTAAAGAAATCTAATTTTAAAGTAGTGGAAGTTAAGAAAAAATAATTATTTTTTTGCTTCATTAAGAACAAAGTCTAGTCGGTCCTGTCCCCAAAACATCTTTCCATTTACTATAAAAGTTGGAACTCCAAATATACCTTTATTAAAAGAGTCATTTGTTCTTTTAATAAGATCATTTTTAATTACAGGATCGTTATATTTTAATGAAAATAAATCAGTATTTACATCTTGGTTTTTTATAAATTTTAAGAATACTTCCTCATCATTCATATTTATTGAGTCAACCCAGACGGCATTAAAAGCTTTATCAACAAAAGATCTAAAGAAATTATCTTTTTCAGCAACTAATGCTGCTCTCATTAGATGAAGAGTTTTTATAGGAAAATATCTATTGAATTGGTATTTAACTTTATATTTATCTGCCCAAAGTTTGCAGTCTTTAATTAAATATTTTGCCTTTAGAGGAATAAATGCTGGAGCGGTAATACCTGCTAATTTATGAAGGCCACCCACAAGAGTTGGCATGTAATTAACTTTTTCTCCAGTTTCTTTTTCAAATTTTTTAATTTGTGTGTGAGCGAGATATGAATAAGGACTTCCAAAATCAAAGTAGAAATCTATTTTCTTCATATTTATTTATAACTCTGAAATAAATTATTAGCTACTAAGACTTAATCAAATAATTTTAATTTTTGTGCAGCAAGAAGTCTTAAAATTAAATAAACTCCAAGTCCAATAGGGCCCACAAAATAAGTAAGAACTAAAGGGATCAATACTATGTATTGAAGAGCTTTATTTTTAGCTGCATCTGTAGCAATCCAAGCACCAAGCACAAGATTTGCAGTTAAGAAATGTATCCAAAATAATAATAATACTGTTTTATCGCTGAAGACTTTTTTAAGCTGATCAATTCCCATATAAAGTTCAAATATTTTTCCTTTATCTAGAATATTAGAAAATATTCCCTCCGAAGTATTTATGTAAATATAAAAAACGTAAAAATAGGTAAAACTTAATATTAACGGAACCAGTATACTGTTTATTAAAACTTTAGTTCCGTTCCATCCTGGCAAAAAAGCTAAGAGAATCCATAACGGAATAACACCAATGTTTGTGAAATGATAAATCATTTCAAGAGTAAAAAAATCTTTTAAAGTGTTAAGCATGTGTTAGTAACAATTATTATATGAGATTCAATAAATCTGCAAAACAATCAATAAAAAGCAGAGAAGATATTAAAGAGCTGTCTTTAAAATATCTTGATAAATATCAGCCCTCAAAAAAAGATCTTAGAATTTATTTATACAGAAAAGTCCTGGATACTGACTATTTAGACAAGGATAAAGAAAGCATTTTAAGAGAAATAGATATGGTTATTGAGAACCTTGAAAGCTTAGGGATTATAAACGATACAATTTATACTGAAATAAAATCAAAGAATTATTTAAAAAAAGGCTATTCATTAAACAAAATTAGAATGAGTTTGGCTCAAAAAGGTATCGATGGAGATCTGTTAAAAAAAACAATGAACGACATTCAAAAAGATAATGTCGATCCTGATTTTTATGCAGCAATTAAAGTATGTCGAAGAAGAAGGATAGGACCGTATCGTCCTGATGCAAACAGAGAGATTTTTTATACAAAAGATACCGGCGTTTTAGCAAGAGCAGGATTTAGTTATTCAACTTCTAAAAATGTACTGGGCTTAGATAAAAATGAGCTTAAAATTTTCGAGAAGAAGATTTAGATTTTTTATTACGTTTTTTAATTTCAACTAATTCATTAATTTTTTTTCTTAAAAGATTTGTAACTATATAAAACAAAATAACGCCGAATAACGAAACTGAACTAATAATTATTAAGGCAATATCTAATTTCATTAAAGAAAGTCTTAATTGGTTAATGCGCTATTTTTATTTTTTTTAGAAGTGTTTTGTTTAGCCTTTGTAACTTTTAAAATTTTTTTACTTGAAACATTTTCATCTTTACAAATAGTCATGTCTTTAAGATTAAATTTGCAGTCCTTTGAAGTTGCTATTGATAAAGCATGTTCTGAAACTTTTTTCCCCGTTTCTTTTTCTAAACCATAGTCTGCTACTGACATTATCACTGACGTTGGAGTTAGAAAAGATTCAATCAAACTAGCAGACATTAAATTTCCGCATGAATTTAGTGTAAATGCTAATAATACAATAAATGAAAATCTCATTTTTATAATTTAGATGTATCTATGTTCGTGCTTTAAGTGAATCGTTATTTAAGCAAGTTATTTGATCTTTTTAATATCATTGAAGGATTTGAAAATTTTTTTTTTCCGTAAGTTATTTTTCGGCCATTGAATGTTGTTAATATTGCTCCTGCATGTTCAGCAATTGCATGACCTGCTGCTATATCCCATTCTTTTGCTCTTGCTGTTGCCGCATAAATATCAAACTCACCAGAAGCTATAAGACAGAATTTTAATGAACTTGAACATTTTATAAATTTTGTAACGTTATTTTTTTTGTGAATATTTAATATAATGTCAGATGGGGCAGGACTGTTAGATAAAGCTAAGATTTCATTATTTTTTGATAATTTTTTACAATTCAATTTAACTTTAATATTTTTATTAATTTCATAAGCATTATTTTTACCGAAAGAGTAAAATAACCTTTTAAGCTTTGGGGCATAGATTACTCCAAGGACAGGTTTTTTATTTAAAATTAAAGCAGCATTTAAAGTATATTCATTTTTGTTTTTTATATATTCCCGAGTTCCATCGATTGGATCGATTAACCAGAAATTGTTATTATCAAATTTTTTTATTTCATTAACATTTTCTTCTGAAACTATTTGAATATTAGGAGTTAGATTTGAAATTGTTTCTTGCAATATTTCATCCACCAATAGATCTCCATTAGTAACCGGGGTGTTATCTTTTTTTATAGTAATTTTAAGATTTTTCCCTGAAAGCCTAATACTTTCTTTGCCAGCCTCATAAAAACTTGGAATTAACGCTTCTGCTATTTTTTTTAAATTAATTTTTAACATTTATTTTTTCAAGTAAAACTATGTCAGCAATAATCGTTTTCTTTCCAGCATTTTCAAAGTTAACAGTTACAATATTTTTAATAATAGATTGTATTTGACCAGTTCCCCATTCTTTATTTTTAGGATTGATGACATAGTCACCTGGCTCGTAATCAAAAATCATTTTTTATTTATACTTATTTCTAACTATAATGTAAGAGTGTCCAAATATTGTCATGACAACAACACTTAAAACAAAATCAAATAATAATTTATTAGGACTGGATAAGCCACCCAGCGAGACAAAAGTTGTAGTCGCTATGTCAGGTGGCGTTGATTCATCCGTTGTTGCAGGCTTGATGAAAATGAATGGCTATCAAGTTATTGGCATGACTTTACAACTTTATGATTATGCGCAAATTAATAAAAAACCAGGAACTTGTTGCGCAGGACAAGATATTTATGATGCAAAAAGAGTTTCAGAAAAATTAGAGATTGATCATTATGTTTTAAATTATGAAAGTAAATTTAAGAACGAAGTTATAGAAAAATTTGCAGATTCTTATCTAAGAGGAGAAACACCAATTCCCTGCGTAAATTGCAATCAAACAGTTAAGTTCCGAGATTTATTTGAGTCAGCAAAAAACTTAAAAGCTGATGCATTAATTACCGGTCATTATGTAAAAAAAATTATAGATAATAATATTTCTAAAATGTATAGGCCGAAAGATCTAAATCGTGATCAGACTTATTTTTTATTTGCAACAACGCAGGAACAATTAAATTATTTACATTTCCCATTAGGTGATCTTCCAAAAGAAGAGACTAGAAACATTGCAAAAAAACTTAATCTAGAAGTTGCGGATAAACCTGACAGTCAAGATATTTGCTTTGTACCAGATGGTAATTATGTTTCAGTCATTGAGCGTTTAAGACCAGAGGCACACGAACCTGGAAACATTGTTGATGCTAAAGGAAATATTTTAGGCAAGCATGAGGGAATTATTAATTTTACCATTGGACAAAGGAAGGGAATAAAAATTTCAGGAGAAATTCCTTATTACGTGGTAAAAATTAATGCAGAAACTAAAGAAGTTATAATTGGAAAAAAAGAGGAACTAGAAATAAAAAAAATAAAAGTTGAAGATATTAATTACCTTTCAGACAGGCAAAATGATTTTAATGAAAATATATTCGTTAAAGTAAGATCAACAGGAAAGCTTATAGAGTCTAAATTAGATGTTAACACAGGAACAGTCACTTTTGAGAAAAGTGAGTTTGGTGTTTCTCCAGGTCAGGCTTGTGTATTTTATAAACCCGACCAATTGGGCGTTAGAGTTTTAGGTGGTGGCTGGATAAGAGCTACAGAGTAAAAGAAATTATTTCTTTTTATTTCTTCTTCTGCTTCTTCTTATTTTTGAGCCAACTTTTCTTCGGCCTCTATGTTTTTTTGGATATCCCATTTGTTTATATTAAAAGTTTATATCTAAATTAATTATCAAAAGAAAAAGCAAACACAAGTGCGTTTTTTATATAGAATTTGATTTTTTTCGTAGTTATGATTTAACAGCTCACATGGGGATTTTTAAAGATAAAGTCGATGTTATTTATCGATCAGATTTTAATAAAAAAAATAAAGCGGATATTCGAAATTTAGTTCTTGAGAAAAATTCAAGAGATAAATATGACAAAAAAATACAGAATAGAATTATTATATTGTTAGTTTTTTGTTTAATTATTGGAGTTGCTTTAACTTTAATTAAATAGTTTTAAATTTTAAATAGTTATTAAATGTTTACTCAATCTTTTGACGAATTGAGTATTAAAACAAACGGTAATAAGTTAATTAAAATTACAGAAAATATATTAAATTTTGTAGATCACTCCAAGATCTCAAGTGGAATTTTAAATATATCAATTTTACATACAAGCGCCTCATTAATTATCCAAGAAAACGCTGATGATGATGTTCAAAAAGATATCTTAAATTTTTACGATAAATTAGTACCTATGGATGAGGACTTGTATATTCATAACACGGAAGGAAAGGATGATATGCCAGCTCATATCAAATCTACATTAACTAATAGTAATTTAACTTTGAGTATAAAAAATAATAAATTAATTCTTGGAACGTGGCAGGGTATATATTTGTTTGAACATAGAATTGAGCAGCAAGTAAGAAAAGTTTTTTTACATATTATAGGGGAAAAATAATTATGAGTTCTTCATTAAATGTTGTTTTAATATTAGGTAGCGCACCTGATGCTTTGAAGATTAAAGACCAAGATCTGTCTTTATTCTCAAGTTGTGTTGTTATTAATAATGCCTGGCAATTAACAAAAGACTGGGATTATTTAATTTATCCTGAAGATTTTCCAGATAAGCATTTGCCTCCAGATATTGTTCTGGCTAAGAAAAAAATAATTACGGCTCGAGAATATGTTCCCGAACAAAATTTTTTTGGTGGATTTGTTTATGGCGGTGGCACGATGGCTTTTACAGCTGGTTATTGGGCCTTAGGTGCTTTAAAGCCAGATATTATAGCGTACTTAGGTTGTGACATGATCTATCCATTAGAAAAAGAAATACCAAGTCATTTTTACGGTAATGGCCAAGCTGATCCTCTGCGTTCAGATATTACGTTGCAGTCATTAGAAGCAAAGTCTGTTCGTTTAATGGCGTTAGCGCAAATTCATAATTGTTCAATAGTTAATCTGTCTATGCTTCCCAAATCAAGATTGCTGTTCCCACGTACTTCAATAGCTAAACTCTTAAAAAAAATTGATCAAAAAAAAGCATTATGTTCACAAGATTTAAAGTTAGATTCTAAATCTGTAAAAAGAGCTTTAGATCTCGAAGACGAGTTGGCATATATGGTTCCATCAGGAAAATACTGGGAGTCCTCAGTAAAATTTGACCGATCTAAGTTAAGTGAAATAGATTCTCTATGGCTTAAGTCTGCTTCTAAGTTAAATTAGAAGATAGTTATATTAATTTTGATAACGTAGCTTGACCGTATTCGAAGAGTAAAACATAACTATTATTCACAAAAGTTTATACTTATGTTAATCAAAACTCTGTAAAAGCAGAGTAAAACAGCGAGTTTAACAAATGGCGGGGTAGCTCAGTTGGTTAGAGCGCAGGACTCATAAGCCTGAGGTCGGTGGTTCGATCCCACTTCCCGCTACCAAATACTATAAATTATGTTTAACGTTTCTTGTATTCAACTCACATCAGATAATAATGTTTTTTCTAATTTAGAAAAAACAACAGATTTAATCATTGGCTCCATTAAGAAAAAAGCTGATTTAATTATCACTCCAGAAAATACTTCTTTATTTACATTCGATCATAGTGAGCTTTTAGAAAAAGCAGAAGAAATGAATAATAATTTTTTTTTAGAATCTGTAAGTAGAATTTCTAAAAGTTATAAAAAATGGATTTTGATTGGATCGTTACCTATAAAATTATCTAAAAAATTATTAGCAAATAGATCTGTACTTTTTAATCCAAATGGAAAAATTGCAAACTATTATGATAAAATTCATATGTTTGATGTTAAGTTATCAAATAAAGAAAAATATGAAGAGTCTAAAAAATTTCTAGCTGGTAAAAAAAAAGTTTTAACAAAACTACCTTGGGGTTTATTAGGTTTTACTATTTGCTATGATGTTCGTTTCCCAAATCTATATAGAGAGCTTGCAAAAAAAGGAGCAATTTTCATGAGTGTTCCTTCAGCTTTTACAAAAACAACAGGAGAAAAACATTGGCATACTTTGTTAAAAGCAAGAGCTATTGAGAATTTCTCTTATATATTTGCTGCCGCACAAACAGGAAGGCATTACAACGATAGATTAACATATGGCCATTCTTTAATTATTTCTCCAGATGGCGAGATATTAAAAGAAAAGGAAAAGGGAGAAGGTTTTATTATTGCAAGAATAGACGAAAATCTTCCAAAGAAATTAAGAGATAAGATTCCAAGTCTTAAATCAAATTAATATTTTTTATAGCTTTTTACTTCAGAAATATTAGATTTTGTTAAGCTGTTAATCTTGTTTTTAACACGCGATCTCTCATCATTAGTAAAATATACTGCTCTTGCAAGTTTTATAAATTTATCTTCAAAATTTTTTTTTCTTTCACAATCTCTAATATCGTCTTCGATTTTCCATAGTTTGAGATTAACTGATTTAAGTTTTTTGTATAATTTCGTAAGTGATTTAGATTTTTCAATATTTTCATTAACAGCTTCCTGTAGAGACCCAAGTTCTTTTAAGACAATATTTCTTTTACTTTTTTCTTTAATTTTATTTTTTTTTATCTCAAGAATTGTGATTTTATCAAATAACTCACCAGCAGATATCTCGGAATAAATTTTTTTTGTAATTTCCATAATTAATCAATAATGTTCTTTTATAATATATGTCAAATATTTTAATAATAAAACTTGGCTCCCTTGGTGATGTTGTTCAAATTTCTGGAGCCTTAAGAGACATAAGAGAGCACCATAAGAATGAAAAAATTACAATTTTAACCACTTCTAAATATATAAATTTATTTAAAAATTGTCCTTATGTAGACAACTGTCTTGAGGACGAGAGACTCCCTAGATATAATATATTTTATCTTTTAAGATTAAGAAAAATTATTAATTCTTTAAACTTTAATAAAGTTTATGATTTGCAAAACTCAAATAGAACAAATTTTTATAGAAAATTTCTTTTTAATGTAAAAAATTGGTCCTCTTCTAGAGATATTCCGGAAAACAAATACAATAACTCAGTATTACAAAGATTTGATGAACAATTAAGAAAATCAAATATTAAAACTCTTTATACTTTAAAACCAGATTTTAGTTGGGCAGCTGAGAAAGCAAATAACTACAATCTTAATACTGATAAAAAATATATTTTGTTTTTTCCTTTTTGTTCAAGGGATTTAATTCATAAACGATGGCCTTATTTTTCTGAGTTAATAAATTTAATAAAGCAAAATCATCCTGAATATTCTTTGGTAGTTGCTCCGGGTCCAGGTGAGATAGAAGAGGCTAAAAGTTTAGATGTTAAAATTGCTATAAATAATAATTTACCGTTAAATTTTTTTGAACTTGCCTCTTTAATAAAAAAATCTCATTTAGTTATTGCAAATGACACAGGACCAGCACATATGGCAGCTCATCTAGGCGCTAGAGGCTTTACATTATTTGGTCCACACACAACCCCTGAAAAAGTTTCAATTGAGAGAGAAAAATTTATTGCTCTACAGACTATGGACTTAAAATCTCTTTTTGCTGATAGAGTTTATGCTTTAATTAAGAGCTCTATTATAAACTAAGAATATTTGCGTATTTTTTAATTATTTCTTTCCAATAAAATTGCTTAGAAAATTCTTTTGCGTTTTTACCAAGTTCCAAATATTTTTTATTTTGAATTATGTTTTTTAAAGCGTCGTAAATTTCAGAATGATCATAACCATTGCATAATAGACCAGTTTTATTATCTAGAACTGCATCAGGTGCCCCGCCATCTTTTCCAGCAATCGATGGTATCCCGTAGCTTGCGGCTTCAATATAACTTATCCCAAACCCCTCAACTGAAGTTCCCTCAATTCTTGCAGGCATTAAAAAAATATTTGAATTTTTAAGTAGTGCATTCTTTAAATCAAAGTTAATATTCTTAAGAAAAGTCACATTATTTTCTAAATTAAGAACTTTAGTAGTTTTTTTTAAATTTGCTTCCTCATCGCCATTTCCAACAATTACATATTTAAAATTTGGATAGATTGCTTGAATATTTTTTAGAGCCAATAAAGAAAAATCGATTCCTTTTCTTTTATCAAATCTTGAAATAGTGATGATTTTAATATCGGAATTTCCAAATATTTCTCTAGCCTGATGGTCTGCTTCTGCGCTGATGGTCTTCGGTTCATTAATACCAGGATTTATCACATGTATTTTCTTATTATCACAACCTTTATCGCTAGCTAATTTTTTTGTAAATTCTGAGTTTGCAATTATGTACTTAGCTTTCGCTAATGAATTAATAGATCTTTTATTTATAAAACTTCCAAGAGGATGATTAATTTCCTTTCCATGGATAAGACATAATATTGGAATTTTATCCGATATATTTTCAGTGATTATTTCAATACTTTTCCAATGATCAGCAATTATAGCTTCAACTGAATTATTTTTTATAACTTCTTTTAAAAGATTAAATTTTCTATATTTTTTTAATATTTTAAGACCACCCATTCTATTAGTTTCAAAGTTATTTCTTTTGTCATAACTTTCATCGCCAGCAAATGAGTTTGCTAAAACTTTAATTGGATGAAGAGCGTTTAAATGAATTGCAAGACCCCCCATTAAACTTTGCATCCCACCAAGCTCAGGAGGATAACTTCTTGTTGTTATAATAATCATTTAATTATTTTTTCCATTTAATATTACATCCCATGCTTGGATACTGTTGTTTTGGTCCATTTGAAGTCTTTGCAATTAATTCCATTGCACTCAAAAGATCACTCGTACCCTCTGTTGGTTTAAGATTTTTCATTTCTCTAATTCTACCGCGATATTGCAGCTCATTATTTTTATTATATCCAAAAAAATCAGGTGTACATACCGCCCCATAGTTTTGAGCAATTTCTTGAGTTTCATCATACAAATATGGAAATTTAAAATCATTTATTTTTGAAAATTTTTTCATATTTTCAAAACTATCCTCAGGATAATTATTTGCATCATTTGACATTATTGCGACCGAATTAATCCCAAAATTTGATATTTTGTTAGTCACATCTACTAACTCCTTAATTACAGCTTTTACATAAGGACAGTGATTACAAATAAACATAATTAAAGTTCCGTTTTGACCTTTAATATCTTTAAGTGAAATGAACGTATCTTCAGTAGATATTAATTTAAATTCTTTAATCTTTTCTCCAAAATTACACACCGGTGTTTCAGTGAGAGACATAATTTTATTTTACTATTTGGAATATTTGTTATGAATATAACATGATTTTTGAACTAGGTAATAAAAGATTAATAGGAGATGGAAAATATTGGGTTGCGCAATCGGCAAATGTAATTGGCGATGTCACTTTAAAAAATGATTCTAGCGTTTGGTTTAATGCTGTTATCAGAGGAGACATCGAAAATATTACTGTGGGTGAGGGTAGCAATGTTCAAGACAATAGTGTTCTGCATACTGACAAAGGATTCCCATTAAAAATTGGCAAGATGGTAACTGTTGGTCATTTGGTAATGTTACACGGCTGCACTATTATGGATAACAGTTTGATTGGTATTGGCTCAACAATTTTAAATAAAAGTGTTATTGGAAATAACTGCATCATTGGTGCCAACAGTTTAATTACTGAAGGAAAAATTATTCCAGACAATTCCTTAGTTATGGGCAGTCCTGGAAAAGTAATTAGACAAGTTACAGAAGAAGAGAAAAAAGCAATTACTGAAAATGCGCAGCGCTATATAGATAATTGGAAGAAATACGTAAAAGATCTTAAGAAAATTTAAGGTACTAACCAAGTACTTTTGTTTTCATCAAGCATAAATTTAGCTCGTCGATGACCTTGTGATGCTAAATATAGCCATTCAAAACTTTTAATTTTACTCTCAATAACACAAAAATTTTTATAACCCATTTCACTTTGTTCATAAGTTGGTATTTCATTGCCCATATCCTTTGATAAATCTGAGGCTGAGTCATTAATAAAATCACCAGGTGCTTGCGGCGAGAGATAGCATTTTCGACTCATCATTTGTGTTTTTGTCCAAGCCTCTTTAGTAATTTCATTATCTTTGTGAACAATTGCAACACCCTCAGCCCGAACCTGTATTTTTCTTTTTTTATTATAAAATACAAAATAAATTTTTTTATTTTCTTTTAAATTTTTAATTTTTGAGGATCTAAAGTCGGTGTGAAATCTTAAAATATTTTTATCTTTAAACGCACCCCTTAATACAACTATTCTTCCTTCAGCACTATCAGTGGTGCTTACTATTACAACTGGCAATCTAAAATCTTCGTTTCTATCTGCTACACCTCTTTGTAAAAGAGACCAAATTTCATCCAAAATAAGATCAATATTGTTGTAATAATTTGGAATATTATTCACTCTTATTTATTTTTTTTTAGTCTGGTAATTAAACTTGATGTATCAAATCGGTTACCACTGTTCTTTTGTACCTCAGAGTAATAACCATCTATGATTTTAGTTATTGGAAGGTCAGAACCATTATTCTTTGCTTCGTCCATAGCAATTCCTAAATCTTTTCTCATCCAATCAACTGCAAAACCAAAATCAAATTTACCTTGAATCATCGTTTTGTATCTATTTTCCATTTGCCAAGATTGAGCTGCACCTTTTGATATTACTTCAATAACATCCTCCATGTTTAATCCTGCATTTTGTCCAAATCGAATTCCTTCAGATAAACCCTGAACTAATCCAACAATACAAATTTGATTAACCATTTTAGCAAGCTGACCGCTTCCTGCGGGTCCCAATACTTTCATTTTTTTGCTATAGCACTTGATTATATCTTGAGCTTTTTCAAAATCTTTATCTTCTCCACCAATCATTACTGTTAACTGGCCATTTTCAGCTCCAGCTTGGCCACCAGAAACAGGCGCATCTAAAAAACCAAAACCTTTTTCTTTAGCAGCTATAAATAATTCGCGAGCAATCTTTGCTGATGCAGTAGTGTTATCAATAAATACCGCGCCTTTTTTTACAGAGTGAAATGCTCCTTCAGATCCTAATGTTACTTCTTTTAAATCGTTATCATTACCAACGCAGCAAAATACAAAATCAGAATCTTTACTTGCTTCTTTGGGTGTTTTTGCAAATTTTCCACCAAATTCTTTAACCCATTTTTCAGCTTTTGTAGTTGTTCGGTTATAAACTGTAACGTCATGACCTGCCTTTGCTATGTGACGTGCCATTGGATAACCCATTACACCAAGACCTAAAAAAGTAACTTTAGCCATTTATGCTCCTATTAATCGTTTGTTAAATTAATCACTTATATATTGCTGTTAAATCTTTATAAAAACTTGATTTATTTAAGCTTTAAGACTAAAACGGTCAATTCAAATTATGGCACGAGTAACCGTAGAGGACTGTTTACAGCAAGTTGATAATCAATACGATTTAGTCATTTTGGCTAAAGAGAGAACTTTGCAATTGGGAGTGGGTGATGCTCCGCAAGTTCCAGTAGATAATGACAAACGAACAGTTTTAGCTTTAAGAGAAATCGCAGAAAAAAAAGTTTCAGTAAAAGATTTAGAAGAATCAACAATTGATCGTATGAGAGATCATCCGGACGATGCTGTTGAACAAGAAGATTTTGACAGTCCAGATGGAGATTCTTTTGAAGATTTGTATCAAGGAGAAGTTTCAAAATCAGGACAAGCAATACTTCCTTCTAAAAGGTCTAGAAAAATTCCAGAACCAAAAGCTGGAGCAGAAAATGAAGCCATCGATGCAGATGACGATGATCTTGATGATGATATAGCTTTAGAGGCAGCTCCTGAAAAAGAAGCCACAGAAGAAAAAGCTTAATTAAATCTTAATTTTAAAATCCTTTAAAATCTTTTTTCTGTGCTGATCAAGCTCAGGAATTTGACCGCGTGTTTTGGGATCTTTATAATTAGACATTTTAATTGGATTTCCAGCCATTTTAAATTTTCCAATCTTATTATGATTTGAACTTACAATCATATTTCTAAATGTAATCTGGGGGTTTTCTACAGCTTGCTTAATATTATAGATTGGGCCACATGGAATATTCATTTTAGTAAAAAGTTTAATCCAATTATGAGTTTCATTCTTAATTAAATATTTTTCTAAGATAACTTTTAAATCTTCAGCATTTGCATTCCTAAGTTTATTACTTAAAAATCTTTTATCTTTAATATATTCCTTGCAGTCCAAGGCGTTACAAAGATTTTCAAATAATTTATCATTACCAGCGGCGACAATAATAAAACTGTCTTTTGTTTTGTAGGCTTCAAAGGGAGTAATTGAAGGGTGACGTGAACCCATAGGCTTTGGAATTTCACCACTACTAAAGTATCTAGCAATTGCATTTTCTAAAATTGCAATTTGGCAATCAAGCATAGACACATCAATCTTTGTGCCTTTACCAGTTTTTGCTCTATCAAATAAAGCTGCATTAATTCCAATTGTCGTAAAAAGTCCTGCAGTAATATCGCCAATAGATGTTCCAACTCTTGTAGGTTTTCCGTCAGGCTGTCCTGTTACACTCATAAGACCACCCATTCCTTGAACAACCATATCGTAAGCAGGCAAACTCTTTAAAGGACCTGTTTGTCCAAATCCCGAAGCTGAAGCATAAATTAATCTTGGATATTTTTTCTTTAAAACATCCCATGCATATCCCCATTTATCTAATGTGCCGGGTCTAAAATTTTCAACTAACACATCAGCCTTTGATAATATTTTTTCAAATATTTTTTTATCTTCTTTATTCTTTAAATTTAGAGCAATACTTTCCTTACCTCTGTTAAGAGACATAAAATAAGCTGAATAATCTTTGATAAATGGACCAAAACTTCTGCTGTCATCTCCTGTTTCAGGAGCTTCTACTTTTATTACTCTAGCACCAAGGTCGGATAAAACCATAGTACAATAAGGACCAACTAAAACTCTAGTTAAATCAAGTACAATAATACCCTTTAATGGTCCTGTGTTATTTTTCATTAATTTAATCTTATATTGACCTTAGCTAATTTTCAAATCACAATAGTTAATATTAAAATTAACTAATAAGGGGGACATGTGAAAATTAAAAGTTTATTTACAACGCTGTTTAGTATTTTTTTCATACTAACAGCTAGCAATTCATTTGCACAAATCACTTTAAAAGCTTCTCATCAATTTCCAGGCGGAAAAGGTGATGCAAGAGATGAAATGATGAACTTACTTGCAAAAGAAGTTGAAAAAGCAAATGTTGGAGTAAAAATTCAAGTTTATCCTGGTCAATCACTTTATAAAGCAATGGAGCAATACAAGCCTTTAGTTGAAGGCCAGCTTGATCTTGTTTCTTTACCATTAGATTATGCTGCTGGTTTCGTACCAGAGTTTAGTATTACACTAATGCCAGGTTTAGTAAAAAATCATGAGCATGCACAAAGAATTAATGTTTCTCCATTCATGAAGGACATTAAAAAAATGATTAATGATCAGGGTGCAATAGTTTTGGCTGATGCTTGGTTTGCAGGTGGGTTTGCATCAAAAAATAAATGTATAACAAATCCAGAGTCTGCTAAAGGCCAAGTAACTAGAGCAGCCGGTCCTATGTTTGAAGAAATGTTAGTAGGAGCAGGCGCTTCAATTTCTTCAATGGCAAGCTCTGAAGTTTATCAGGGTTTACAAACAGGTGTTTTAAATGCTGTGAATACAAGCTCACAAAGTTTTGTATCATTTAAATTATTTGAACAAGTTAAATGTATTACGCCTCCAGGAAAGTATGCGCTTTGGTTTATGTATCAACCGGTTCTTATGTCAAAGAAATCATTTGATAAATTAAATCCAAAACAAAAAGAAGCAATTTTGGCTGCTGGAAAAAAAGCTGAGCAATATATAACAAAAGAGTCAGCAAAATTAGACAGTGAAATGGAAAAAGTATTTAAAGAAAAAGGCGTTCAGATCCATCAAATGACTGAAGCTGACTTTAATGCTTGGATTGCGCTAGCTAAAAAAACTTCATACAAGAAGTTTGCTGAAAAAGTAAAAGGCGGCGATAAATTAATCGCTAAAGCATTAGCAGTTAAATAAATTTAAATTAACCAGTAGACCAAAATGGTCTACTGGTTAATAAAGTTTAATGTTTACTTTTATTAAATTCATACATTTACTCTCAAAAATTTGTGGAATTATGTCCACAATTTTAATTGCATCTGCAGTTTTGGTTACAACTCAAATGGTGTTGGTAAGATATTTCTTTAAAATGAACACTGTTTGGCAAACCGAGTATGTAATACATTCCTTGGCAGCTGCAACATTCATAGGCGCCCCTTATGTTTTATTAAAAAAAGGGCATGTAAACGTTGATCTTATTCCATACTATTTAGGGCAAAGAGGTAAAAATATATTAGCAATATTTGCCGCAATTTTATCACTAATTTTTTTAGTGTTATTATTTTACTCGAGTGTTCAACTATTTAATCATTCTTGGGTTAAAAATATTAAAACTCCCACTATTTGGGCTTTACCTATGTGGAAAGTGTATATTTTTTTACCTCTTGGTATAGGTATATTAATTTTACAATATTTAGCTGATATCTTTTCAGTAATTTATAAATACGAAACTCAAGAAAAAAACTAAAATGGAACCTTTAACACTTGCTTTGTGGATTGTAGTTGCAACTTTAGCGGTGCTTGCAACCGGCATACCAATAGCATTTGGTTTAGCTTTCGTTTCTACAGCTTTCTTTTTAGCCATTGAAGGATTTGGAAGAGTACCTCTTTTAGCTGAGACATTTTGGAATGGTTTACAAGATTTTGGTATCGTTACCATCCCAATGTTTTTACTTATGGGTATAGCAGTTGCAGCATCTCCTGCAGGTAAGGATTTATATTCAGCCCTTGATCGCTGGTTAAATAAAGTTCCAGGAGGACTAGTGATCTCGAATCTTGGGGCTTGTTCTATTTTTGCAGCTTTATGTGGATCTTCACCAGCGACTTGTGCTGCAATTGGAAAAATGGGAATTCCAGAAATGAGAAAACGTGGGTATTCACCAGAGCTTGCAACAGGAACTATTTGTGCTGGTGGAACACTTGGAATTTTAATTCCACCAAGTATCACAATGATCATTTATGGAATTTCAACGGGCACTTCAATTGGAAAGCTATTTATAGCAGGAATTATTCCAGGAATAATGCTTACAGCTCTGTTTATGATTTGGGCATTTGTTTATGTAAGAATAAATAGAGAAGGATCCGAGAAAGTTGAAGTTCAAGAATATACCTGGAAGCAAAGGTTTGAAATTTTACCAAAAATAATTCCATTTTTTCTATTAGTCGTTGGTGTTCTTTATGTATTGTATGGTGGTATAGCAACTCCCAACGAAGCTTCAGCTGTGGGGGCGCTAATTAGTGTAATCTTAGTTGCTGTAATTTATAAAATGTACAGGTTCAAGGATATCTGGGCAATCCTTGAAGAATCAATGAAAGAAAGTGTGATGCTAATGTTAATTATAGCGGCTTCATTTCTTTTTAGTTTTATTTTATCTAATCTTTACATCACTCAGACTTTAGCTAAAGAAATGGTCGAGATTGCAGCTAATAAATGGATGCTGATGCTTTACATTAATATATTTTTATTAATTGCTGGTTGTTTTTTACCACCAGTTGCAATCATTCTAATGACTGCTCCAATATTATATCCAATCATAACTGCCGCTGGATTTGATCCTATTTGGTTTGGTGTAATTATGACGATCAATATGGAAATTGGTCTAATAACACCGCCGGTTGGACTTAATTTATTTGTTATACAGGGAATTGCCCCAGACATATCTATTGGAAAAATATTAAAAGGATCTTTCCCTTTTGTATTGCTGATGATGCTACAAATAATTCTGCTTTGTATTTTTCCAGAAATTGCCACTTGGCTTCCTCAGGCTGTCATGAAATAAAAGTCCCATGTTGGGACTTAAAAAATTTTTAACCTTTGTTGCAGATAAGGGTAAAGGTTTTTTTACTAATTTATTTATAAAAAGAAAAGATACAGCTTCCCATTTAACAGATTTATGCAAACAACTCATTTCAGAAGATGGAGTTGTTTCTGGAATAACCATCGCAAGAGAAATTTGGCAACTTTATGAAAAATCAACTTTAGAAGAAAAAGAAAAATTTTTTTTAGAAATTGATAAAAAATTTAAACCTGATTATTCAATCATTAATAGAGCTTGCAGAGATTTTATTGATAACAGCAACGAGACAACTTTAGGAACTTTAAACCAAGCAACTGAGGGCAGAAGACAGGAATTAATTAGAAGATTAAATTTAGCCCCTAATGGTACGCAGTATTTAATTAGAATGCGTGAAGATTTAATTTATTTCATAAATAGATACGGAAATTTAAAAAGCCTAGATAAAGATTTTAGACATTTATTTAGATCTTGGTTTAATCCTGGATTTTTAAAATTAACTCGAATTAAAAAAGACACTGATCCTGATATTTTGCAAAAAATTATTAAGAACGAACGAGTTCATGAAATCAAAAGTATAGAAGCGCTTTATAGAAGATTAGAAAATGACAGATTGCTTTATGCATACTTTCACCCCATTCTTGATAAAGAGCCTTTAATATTTGTTCAGGTTGCTCTTACTAAAGGAGTTGGAAATTCGATACAGGCTATTACAGAGGGAAGCATTAGCAATACAGATGACTATGATGCTGTAACTTTTTATTCCATCAGTAACTCTAATAAAGGTCTTCAAGGAATTACACTTGGAAATTTTTTAATTAAAAGAGTGGTATTTGAAATTCAACAAGAATTTCCTAAAGTTAAAAACTTTTACACATTGTCTCCAATACCAGGACTAGCAACTTGGTTTGTTAAACAATCAGACGATAAGATTAAAAAAATATTAAAAAATTATGATAATAAACAATTAATGTTTTTAAAAGAGAAGGACGATATTACTTTTAATCAATATAAAATTGAACAGAACAAAGATGCTTTAAAAAAATTAGTTTATTATTATTTAACTGAAGAAAAAGATAATAAAAAACCTGCTAATGGAGTTGCTAATTTTCATTTAAATAATGGAGCGTCAATTTACGATATCGTTATTAATGGAAACTTATCTTTAAATGGTTACAAAGAATCCTTTGGAATAATGGTTAATTATTATTATGAACTTGAAAAAATAGTTAAAAACCATGAAGATTTTGTTAATAAGGGTAAGATTTCAATAATGGGTAATTTAAAAGAGTATGTCTAAAGTTAATAGAAAAGTTTCCGTAGCTCCGATGATGGACTGCACAGACAGGCATGATCGTTATTTTTTAAGATTAATAGGCAAAAACGTTATGCTTTATTCTGAAATGATTGCAACAGGGGCCATTCTTAAAGGTAAACAAAGAAATGTTTTAGAATTTAGTGAATTTGAAAAACCAGTTGCTCTTCAATTAGGAGGATCATCAGCTAAAGAGTTAGCAGAGTCATCAAAAATCGCAGAAGATTATAATTATGATGAGATTAATTTAAATTTAGGCTGTCCAAGCAAAAAGGTTCAAAAGAATAAAATTGGAGCATGTTTAATTAAAGAACCAGATTTAGTTGCTGAATGTTTAAATAGTATGGTGAATGCAACAAAACTCCCCGTAACAGTTAAAACAAGAATAGGTTTTGATGATGTAGAAGATTTTGAATATTTAGATAAATTTGTAAAAAAAATTGCAAGCACAGGAGTTAAAACAATAATATTACATGCAAGAAAAGCAATTCTTAAAGGGTTAAGTCCAAGAGATAATTTGAGAATACCAAAACTAAATTATGGAATTGTTAAACAAATTAAAGATAGTAATCCTAATTTAGAAATTATTATTAATGGTGGTGTTACAAAAATAGAAGAAATAAAAGAA
>AZOF01000010.1 GCA_000510845.1 alpha proteobacterium SCGC AAA028-D10
CACATCATTCCCTTTTAGAGAACGATCGAAAAGGATTATTAAATGGATTGTTATTAACGGTAATTCTTGGGGTTATTTTCACATGTTTTCAAGCTTACGAATATATTGTTGCTGATTTTAAGATTAGTACAGGTATTTATGGGGCAACTTTTTATATGGCCACAGGTTTTCATGGCTTTCACGTACTTGTTGGAACAATTTTTTTAGCGGTTTGTTACTTTAGAGCAAAAGCTGGCCACTATAAGCCTGATCACCATTTTGGATTTGAGGCTGCAGCGTGGTATTGGCATTTTGTTGATGTAGTTTGGCTTTTTTTGTTTGCTTCAATATATATTTGGGGAAGTTAATAGACTGTTTTGTTTAAAATTAAATCATTAGATATACTCTTTATATTTTTTATATTTATTGTTCTCTCTTTAGGAACCTGGCAAGTTTTTAGATTAAATTCAAAAAGCCAATTAATTTCTGATTTAGAAAATAACTTGAAAAGAAATTCAATTGATTTTAATGTAGATATAGACAAAGAGTACACAAAAGTTTTATTAAAAAAAAAGAATTTAAAATCAAAGATATTTTTATATCACCTTAATAAGGGGGAGATAGGTTTCAAAGTTATAGTTCCTTACGAAGTTAATAGTTCACTACTAGTTTTAGTAGATAAAGGCTGGATCAGAAAAGATAAGATTAATTCAATAAAAAATAGTTTATTAAACGACGATATCATTGAGGGTTATACAAAGAAAATAAGAGAAAAAAAATTATTTACTCCTAAGAACAATATTAAGGAAGATTTTTTATATTCAGTTGAGATTGATAGTTTAAAGAAATCTCTAAATAAGAATATTTATCCATTATTAATTATTCAAACTTCAAAAACAAAAAAAGATATCGTTCCTAATGATTATCATGTTGGCCTATCAAATAATCATTTGCAATATGCCATAACATGGTATGGCTTAGCATTATTTACTATAATTTTTTTTTTATATTATAGAAGGAAATTTTAATGAAATACATCAGCACTAGAGACAATAAAAAAACTTATAACTTTGTTGATACCTTTCTAAATGGGCTTGCCCATGATGGTGGCCTTTATATTCCCAAAAAGATACCGCGCTTATCCAAATTTACATTAAAAAGATTATCAAAATTAAATTATAATGATTTAGCTTATGAAATTATTAAAATTTATACAGGTAATGCTTTTTCAAAAAATGAGTTAAAAAAAATTATAAAAAATTCTTATAAAGAATTTGATAGTGACAATGTAGTAAAATTTTCAAAAGTAAAAAAATTTAATTTAATAGAATTATATCATGGCCCAACTTTAGCCTTTAAAGATATTGCTATGCAAGTAATAGGCAATATGTACGAAACTATTCTTTCAAAAAGTAAAAATAGAATTAATCTAGTCACAGCAACATCAGGAGATACAGGGGCTGCAGCTATAGATGCCGTAAAAAATAAAAAAAATTTGAGAATTTTTGTTTTACATCCAAAAGGAAAGGTTTCTATAACGCAGAGAAAGCTTATGACTACTGTAAATTCAAAAAATGTCTTTAATATTGCGGTTAAGGGGACATTTGACGATTGTCAAACATTAGTAAAATCAATGTTCAACGACCATCACTTTAGAAGATCTATCAACATGTCAGGAGTTAACTCAATAAATTGGGCAAGAATCGTTGTTCAAGTAGTTTATTATTTTTATTCACATTTTTGTTTATCTGAAAAAAATAAAAAAAGTGTTTTTTCAGTTCCAACGGGAAACTTTGGCGATATTTATGCTGGTTATATCGCTTCCAAAATGGGTTTGCCTATATCTAAATTAATTATTGCAACAAATGAAAATGATCTTTTATATAAGTTTTTGAGAAATGGAATTTATAGGCCCTCAAAAGTAAAATTTAGTATTTCACCAAGCATGGATATACAAGTGGCTAGTAATTTTGAAAGATTAATTTCTTCTTATTATAATAATAATTCTAAAAAAATATCGGCGCTAATGAAACAACTTAGTAGCAAAGGTTTTTACAAGATAGATAAAAACATTTTAAGAAAAATTAAAAATATTTTTTATTCTAAGTCGATAAATGCAGATAATACTAAAAAAACTATTAAAATGGTTTATAAATATAATAATAAAATATTAGATCCACATTCATCTGTTGGGTTTAGGGCTTTGGAAGACTATTATTTAAATCATAGCAAAAAATCAGAGAATTTATTTTGTTTAGAAACAGCGCACCCCGCTAAATTTGCAGAAACTATTTATAAAATATTAAGAAGAAATCCGAATATTCCTAGTATGATTAGTAAAAATCTTAAAAAGAAAGAATTTTGTAACGTATTACCAAATAATTTAAATAAAATTAAGAATTATATAAGATCTAATCGTTTGCATTAGCAGCATTTCTTGCAAGTAAATCTACCTTGTTATTGTATTCGTTGACTGAGTGAGCTTGAAAACATGTGAAAATAACCCCAAGAATTACCGTTAATAACAATCCATTTAATAATCCTTTTCGATCGTTCTCTAAAAGGGAATGATGTGCCCAAGTCACAGTTGTGCCTGATAGAAGTAAAATTAAAGTATTTATCAAAGGTATATGCCAAGGATCTAAGGTCTGTATACCTTTTGGAGGCCAAACACCCCCTATAACTGCATCTGGAAAAAGGCTTGAGTCAAAGTAAGCCCAAAACCAAGCAACAAAAAACATTACTTCTGATACTATAAAGAGTGTCATTCCATATCTAAGGCCAATTTGAACAACTGGTGTGTGATCACCTTTATGCTCTCCTTCAATAACAACGTCTCTAAACCACATAAACATAGAATAGAGTGTCAAAGCTATTCCAATTAATAAAAGCCAAAAAGATTTTGCATGCATATAATACACTGCTCCAAATGCTAAAATCATCGCAGAAAAGGAAATAGTGATCGGCCAAATACTTGGATCTACCAGGTGATAATCATGTCCTTTTTTATGACTGTCTGACATTAATTTTTTTCCTTCTTAAAATTAGCTACATCAAAAAAAGTATAAGATAAAGTAATATCCTTAATTTCCTTTGTAGATAAATCGTCTACTATTTTTGGATCAATAAAGTATGCCATTTCAAACACCATTGTTTCCTTAGCTTTTAAGGTTTGTTGCTCAAAACAAAAACAGCTAATTTTATTAAAATATTTCCCGGCAGAATCAGGCGTAACATTAAATGTTGAAACTGCTGTTGATGTTTCGTTTCCTAAATTTTTTACTATAAATTTAATATTTGAAACCTGACCCGGCTTAATATTTTCCTTTGCTTTTTCTGCCTTAAACTCCCAAAGCAAACCTTTTGCGATATTGGTATCAAATCTGGTTGTAATATTATGATTTACAATAACATTTGGAACTTGTTTAGAAATTTTCGTTGTTCCTCCAAATCCAGTTACTTTACAAAATAATTCATAAAGTGGAACCGAGGCGTAAGACAATCCTAACATTACAAAAAATATAACTACTAAATAAATAGGGTTAATTTTATTTTTAGTTTGCAAGCTCATAAAGGTCTAACAAATATTCCATTTCCTATATTTAAAATTGTAAATACAAAAAATAATATTACTAATAATATTAATACAATTGCTGTGATATAATTTTTATTCATTCAAAAAATTTAATAAAACTTTCAATTAACAATAAAGTAAAAATTAAGAATAAATATAAAATTGAAAAAGCAAATATTTTTTTGGAAATTCTTCCCATGTCTTTTTTATTATTCGCTTTTAATAACTTAAATGTTAAAAAAATATAAAACGTTCCTAAAATAATTGTTGGCACTAAATAAACTAAACCTGCAAAATTAAAGTAAAAAGGAAGTATGGTTATGGGAAATAATATAAGAGCATAAGCAAAAATATTTTTTTTAGTAAAATCTACGCCTGACACAACTGGAAGCATTGGAATTTTAGCTTTTTTATAATCTTCTGATTTATATAAAGATAACGACCAAAAATGAGACGGAGTCCAAAAAAATATAATTAAAAATAAAATTATTGGTTCAATGGATAAGCTGTTATTGGCAATAGCCCAGCCTATAACTGGAGGAAATGCTCCTGCTGCTCCTCCTATTACAATATTTTGAACACTTCTTCTTTTTAGCCAAATTGTATAAATAAAAATATAAAACCCGATAGTAGTGGCTAATATTGTGGCTGATAAAATATTCGAAACTAAATACAATCCTACAATAGAAATAAAGCTTAAAGAAATTCCAAAATATAATGCCTGTGAGTTTGAAATTTTTCCAAGAGGGATTGGTCTTAAACATGTACGAGACATTACGGCATCAATTTCTGAGTCATACCACATATTAAGAGCTCCCGCCGCACCTGCGCCCAACGCTACAAAAAATAATGCTAAAGCTGATGTTAAAAAATCTATCTGCTTATTTGAAATAATTAAACCTACAAAGGCTGTAAAAACTACAAGAGACATAACTCTTGGTTTCATTAAATTGTAAAAATTTTTGACAACTAAAATATTTTTACTTTTTTGATAATGAGCAAATGTAGTTTTGTACACTTTAATTTAATTATTTAATTTTGGGCAGTTCATTAAACTGATGGAATGGTGGGGGTGAACTCAAAGTCCATTCTAACGTAGTTGCTCCTTCTCCCCATTGATTATCAGGAACTCTTTTCCCTCTAATAAATGCATGAGCAACTAATGCTAAAAACACTAAAACTCCAAATGCAGAAATATAAGAACCAATAGAGGAAACATAATTCCATCCAGCATAAGCGTCTGGATAATCAGCATATCTTCGTGGCATTCCTGCTAATCCTAAAAAATGCTGAGGAAAGAAAAGTAAATTAACTCCTATAAATGTTAACCAAAAATGTATTTTTCCTAAAACTTCTGAATATTCATAACCAGACATTTTTCCAAACCAATAATAAAATCCTGCAAATATCGAAAATACCGCACCCAACGAAAGTACATAATGGAAGTGAGCAACAACATAATATGTGTCGTGAAGTGAAGTATCAACTCCAGCATTAGCAAGAACGACTCCGGTAACGCCTCCAACTGTAAATAAAAATATAAAACCGACAGCCCAAAGCATTGGTGTTTTAAGAGTAATAGAACCTCCCCACATCGTAGCAATCCATGAAAATACTTTAATTCCTGTAGGCACCGCAATAATCATAGTTGCAAAAACAAAGTATGCTTTTGTATCCACGCCTAGACCAACTGTGTACATATGGTGAGCCCAAACAACAAAACCTACAACTCCAATAGATACCATTGCATAAGCCATTCCAAGATAACCAAAGATAGGTTTTTTTTGAAAAAGTTGAAATAATGTGGCTAACCATTCCAAATCCTGGAAGGATCATAATATAAACTTCTGGGTGTCCAAAGAACCAAAATAAATGTTGAAATAAAACCGGATCCCCTCCTCCTTTAGGTTCAAAAAAAGCTGTTCCAAAATTTCTGTCTGTTAACAACATTGTGATTGCACCAGCAAGAACTGGCAAAGATAACAATAATAAAAATGCTGTTACTAAAATAGACCATGCAAAAAGAGGCATTTTATGCATCGTCATTCCAGGGGCTCTCATATTAAAAATTGTAGTTATAAAATTAATAGCGCCAAGAATTGATGAAGCTCCGGCAAGGTGCAAACTTAATATTGCAAGATCCATTGCAGGTCCTGGCTGTCCAGCTTTTGACGATAATGGAGGATATATTGTCCAGCCACCACCAACTCCTGATCCACCGGGAGGTCCTTCAACAAAAATAGAGACAATTAATAAAATAAATGCCGCAGGTAATAACCAAAATGAAACGTTATTCATTCTAGGAAATGCCATGTCGGGAGCGCCTATCATTAAAGGAACAAACCAATTTCCAAAACCACCTATCATTGCTGGCATCACCATAAAGAAAATCATTATCAAACCGTGACCTGTGACTAGAACATTATAAAGATGGTAATCACCTTTTAAAATTCCATCTCCGGGATGCATAAGTTCCATTCTCATCAGAACAGAAAAAGTTGTTCCAATAATTCCTGCTATAATAGCAAAAATTAAATATAAAGTTCCTATGTCTTTATGATTTGTTGAGAATAACCATCTTGTCCAAAAACTTGGATAATGTGAATGATCTGAACTTGTATTGGCCATTTATTTTTTTTCCTTTATTAAATTTTCTGCAATAACATTGTTCTCTGGGTATTTTGCAAACTTTGTTTTAGCTTCCTTGAGCCATTCATTATATTGTTTTTCCGAAACTACTCTGACTGTGATTGGCATAAACGCATGTCGGGACCCGCATAATTCGGAGCATTGTCCATAATATACGCCTTCTTTTTCAGCCTTAAACCAAGTTTCATTAATTCTTCCTGGAACAGCATCTCTTTTAACTCCAAAAGATGGGACTGCCCAAGCATGCAATACATCATTAGCTGTAATTAAAACTTTAACAACTTTATTAACTGGAACAACTACATGATTGTCAGTTTCTAAAAGTCTTGGTTGATTTGGTTTTAAATTTTTTGTCTCAATCATGTTCGCCTCAAATGCAATATTTTGATCTGGGTATTCATATCCCCAATACCACTGATAACCTGTGGCTTTGATAGTAACATCGGCTTTTGGAATAACATCTTGTTTGTAAAGTAATCTAAATGATGGAACGGCTATCACTATTAAAATTAAACAAGGAATAACAGTCCATAAAATTTCTATAAAAGTATTATGTGAGGTTTTAGAAGGTATTGGATTTTTTGAGGCTCTAAATCTTATAACTGAATACAAAAGTAAAAAAAGTACAAAAACAGATATCGCGACTATAATTGGAATTAAAATACGGTCATGAAGATGAACAATGTCGTCCATAACAGAAGTTACTGATTGATCATAGCCCATTTGCCAATTGTTTGCGGCGAATGATATGCTTGGAGAGACAAAAAACACCAAAGATAAATAAAATTTATTAAAAAGTTTTTTTGTCATTAATCAAAGATATACTCTGTAAATATAGTTATTTAACTATATTATTATCACAAATATATACAAAAAATTTGCGACAATTTATCTAAAAATGAACCCAAATTTAAATGAGTTTTTTTCAGAAGAGAATTCAATTTCAAGAAAGACAGCAGAAACAATAGTCAATAATACTCTTTTTAGGTGTGATGACGGAGAGTTATTCCTAGAATCTACTGTTTCAGAGTCCTTAGTATTAGATGACGGAAAAATTAAAAATACGAGTTACGACTCTAGCAAAGGTTATGGTTTAAGATCGGTTAATAATGACATTACAACCTATTCTCATTCCAACGAATTAACTGAAGAATCTCTAAAAAATTCTGCAAAAATAATTCTAGATGCTAATAAAAATTATTCTGGAAAAATAAATTCAGGACCAAAAAAAACTAATAAATATTTATATACAGACATTAATCCTATTGAAGCAAAAAATTTTTCAGAAAAAATTGATCTATTAAATAAAATTGATAAATATTTAAGATCTAAAAATCCATATGTTAAACAGGTTTCAAGCTCAATATTTTCTGAATACCAACAAATAGAGATTATAAGACCTGACAATCAAAGTTATTCCGATAAAAGACCACTTGTTAGATTTAATGTTTCAATCATGGTTGAAAAAAATGGAAGAAAAGAAACTGGAAGCTATGGAACGGGAGGCAGAAAGATATTAGATGAATACATCACTGAATTAAATTGGAAAAAAGTTTGTGATATTGCCTTAAAACAAGCATTAATTAATCTTGAAAGTGTTGATGCTCCTGCTGGTGAAATGAAAGTAGTTCTAGGACCTGGTTGGCCTGGAATACTTCTTCATGAAGCAATTGGGCACGGACTTGAAGGTGACTTTAATAGAAAAAAAACTTCAGCATTTTCAAATTTGATGGGACAAAAAATAGCTGATGAACAAGTAACTGTTGTTGATGATGGGACAATTGAAAATAGAAGAGGATCAATCACTATTGATGACGAAGGAACCCCAACTAATAAAACAGTTCTAATCGAAAAAGGAATATTAAAAAATTATATACAAGATAGATTGAATGCAAGATTAATGAATGTGCAGCCAACAGGCAATGGTCGAAGAGAAAGTTTTGAACACGTACCAATGCCTCGTATGACAAACACTTATATGCTTTCTGGAAAATATCATCCTGATGAAATAATTAAATCAGTTGATAAAGGAATTTATGCCGTTGCATTTGGTGGCGGGCAAGTAGATATCACAAATGGTAAGTTTGTTTTCTCTTGTACTGAGGCTTATGAAATTAAGAATGGAAAAATTGGCAGACCATTAAAAGGGGCAACATTAATTGGCAATGGTCCAGACGTTCTGACAAAAGTTAAAATGGTTGGTAATGATATGGAACTAGATGCTGGCGTTGGAACTTGTGGAAAAAATGGACAATGGGTACCAGTTGGCGTTGGTCAGCCAACAATTTTAATTGATGGTATTACTGTTGGCGGAACACAAAATTAATTAATCTGATAATTTAAAATAGTAAGCCCTACAACCGCTGCTGTTTCTGATCTTAAAATATTCTGTCCTAATGAAATAGGAATACAATTACTCATGCTTTTTAATAAGCCTCTTTCTTTTAATGAAAAATCACCTTCTGGACCAACTAGTAAATAAAATTCATGATTTTTATTATTTTTAAGAACTTCTTCAATTTTTTTATTAGAAGAGTTAATGTCTGCAAAAAAAACTATAGAATTTTTATCAAGAGATTTAAGTTTTTTCTCTAACTTTTCAACTGCATGAATAGCTGGCACATATAACTGATTAGATTGCTCGCAAGATTCTTTTATGATTGTTTCTATTCTTTGAAGATTTAAATTTTTAGCAACCGACTTTTCAGAAATAATGGGGAAAAAACTCTTAACACCTACTTCCGTGCATTTTTGAATTAAATAATCTAGTTTTGAACTTTTAATTAAAGAAAAAATCAAAGATATATTTCCTGGCTTATTTATATTTTCAATTTTTGAGATTAATTTTACTTTTGTATTTTTTTTATCGGAACTAATGATCTCTCCTTTAAACTCTCCATCCTTAGAGTTAAATAAAAAAACATTATCCCCTTCTCTTAAACGCATCACATTCTTCAAATAATGAGCGTCTTCTTTTTCTAAAATTAAATCCAAATCTAGATTTAACTTTTTATCCAAATAAATTCTTACTTTTAAAGACATAACTGTTATTGTAACTAAATTACCTAATTTTTACAAAATGTACCAATTTGCTAACCTATTAAGATTAAATAAACCAATAGGAATCTTTTTACTATTCTGGCCATGTGCTTGGAGTCTTGCAATGACTCAATGGTATGTTGTTAATAATTATCTATTTATTAAATACTTAATTCTATTTTTTGTTGGTTCAGTGATTATGAGAAGTGCTGGCTGCGTCTATAATGACATTGTAGACAGAAAAATAGATATCAGGGTTCAAAGAACAAAAAAACGCTTAATAGCTTCGGGAAAAATAACAACTAAAACTGCCTGGCTTATTATTTTATTGCTACTAATTCCTGCCTTAATAATATTATTTCAGTTTAATAATTTTTCTAAAATATTAGGCCTTTCATCTGGATTGTTAATTATTACCTATCCTTTTATGAAAAGGATAACATTTTGGCCTCAGTTATTTCTTGGGTTTACATTTAATTGGGGTGTATTACTTGGATGGTCAGTATTCTTCGAAAGTTTAACAATAGAAATTATTATTTTGTATATGGCAGGAATTTTTTGGACTTTAGGATATGACACTATTTATGCCTTACAGGACAGACGCGATGATTTAAAAATAAAAGTTAAATCTACAGCGCTTAAATTTGAATATGACATAAAAAATTTTTTATTTTTTTGTTATATTTCAACAATAACTCTATTAATTGGTCTTGGATTTTTAACAAATAGATCTCTTGCATATTTCGTCTTATTAGCAATTGCGGCATTACATTTAGCCTATCAAGTTATAATAATTCAAAGAATAAAATCTAATAATAGAGAGAAAATACAAATGGTTTTTAATAGCAACAATTCTTTTGGAATCTTAATATTTTTAATATTTTTTTTAGAGATTTATAATGCTTAAAGATAATTCCTTCTTAAATAATCTTGGTGAATATTGCATCGATGAATTAAAAAAAATCGGGGCAACAAACTCTGAAGTAATCGTAGCTCATTCAATTTCTGAGGATATTTTACAAAGAAATGGAAAAATTGAAGAGGTCGTAAGATCAGAAGATATTAGCATTGGGTTAACAGCCTATATTGGACAAAAAAAATCTTCTATCTCAAGTTCTAATTTAACAAAAAATAATATCAAACAAGCAATTATTAGATGTTACGAAATGGCAAAAAATACACCTGAGGATAAATATTGTGGTCTTCCTAAGAATAATAATCTTGAAAAAGATCATATTGATTTAGATTTATTTGATAATTCAATAATCTCTTATGAAACTAAAAAAGATTATATTTCTGAATGCGAGTCTGAAGCATTAGAACAGAAAAAAATATTTAATTCTAATGGAGTTTCATTTACTGAAGCTAAATCAAATTTTATACTGAAAAATTCTAATGGTTTTTCCAATGGGCGAAGATCTTCGATCTTCAGTGTTTCATGCGATGTTGTTGCAAAAGAAGAGGATAGTATGGAAAGAGATTATGAATATTCATCCAAAAGATTTTTTTGTGATTTAAGCAAACCTAAAGACATTGGAAGAATAGCAGCTATAAGAGCAAGCACGAGACTAGGTCCAAGAAAAATAAATTCTTTTGCTGGATCGGCCGTATTTGAGCCAAGAGTATCCTCGAGTTTCTTGTCTCATTTAATATCGTCAATTTCTGGACATAATTTGGCTAGAAAAGTAAGTTTTATTAAGGGTGATATAGGAGAAATTTTATTTCAAGAGAATATTAATGTCATTGATGATCCTTTAATAAAAAAAGGATTGGGATCAAGAAATTTTGACTCTGAAGGAGTGGATTGTAAAAAATTAGAATTAATAAAAAAAGGTAAACTTAATGAGATTATTTTAGACACCTATTCTAGTAAAATGTTAAATAAAAAATCCAATGGAAGATGCGGTGGTACGACGAATTGTTATTTTGAAAATGGAAAAATAACAAAAGTAGATTTAATAAAAGATATTAAAAAAGGAGTTTATATAACAGAATTATTTGGGTCTGGATTTAATAGTGTGACAGGTGACTTTAGTAAAGGAGGCTCTGGATTTTTAATAGAAAATGGTGAGATAACTTATCCAATTAGCGAGATCACGGTTGCTGGGAACATTAAAGATATGTTCAAAGAAATGCTATTGGCCAATGATTTAGAATTTAAATCTAGAACTAATTCTCCAACAATTAGAATTAACAACGTAAGTATTGCGGGTAAATAAATGACTAAATTAGAACTTATAAATAGAATTTTTAGAACACAGGTTAAAAAATATATTCCAGAACTAAGTATAACTTTTGTTTTTATTATTTTAACTTCTCTTACAACAGCTGCCACGGCATGGTTACTAGATCCTGCTATTAAAGAAATTTTTGAAAATAAAAATAGAGAAATGCTATACCTTATCCCACTAGCAATAGTTTTTACTTTTATAATAAAAGCTTTTTCAATTTACGGAACAAGAATTATTACAATTAAAGTTGGAATAAAAATAATTAAAAATATTCAAACTCTAATGGCTCAAAAATTTTTACTATCTGACATTTCTCATATTACTAAAAAACATTCAGGAAAATATTTGTCTAATTTTACTAATGACATAACCATATTATTTACGATTTTAACTGGTGTGGTTGTGACGTTATTTAAAGAAACATTTACATTGATAGCATTGCTTGGACTAATGTTTTACCACGACTGGCAACTAAGTTTATTAGCTATGATAATGATACCTGTTGCTGCTATTTCTTCAAAAAATATAGGAAAAAAAATGGGTAAAAAAGTCCATGTAAGTCTAGAAGCTTCGGATAAATTTATGAAATTTTTGAGTGAAATAATCAAAGGATCCTGGTTAATAAAAATCTATCAAAAAGAAGAGGATGAACTAAAAAAAATTAGCATGATTATTGATGAAAGATTTAAAGCTATAAGAAAAGTTGAGCAAACAAGATTGGGTGCAGGTCCAATAATGGAAATAATTTCTGCTGTTGCAATTGCCATTGTAGTTTTTTTTGCAGGTTATAGAAGTATTCAAGGCGCTATAACCCTTGGAGAGTTTGTTTCTTTTTTAGCTGCATTAATGTTAGCCTACCAGCCAGTTAGGGCATTAGCTGGGATTAATGTTGGCATACAAGAAGGTATTGCAGCCGCCAAACGAATATATGAAATAATTGATCAAAAAAATGAAATTTTCAACGATGAAAATGCTCCTTCTTTAAAATTAAAAAATGCAACATTAGAGTTTAAAAATATCAGCTTCACATATCCAGATGGAACACATGCTTTAAAAAATTTATCTGCAAAAATAGAAGGTGGAAAAAAAGTTGGTTTAGTTGGTATAAGCGGGTCTGGGAAAACTACGTTTTTAAATTTAATTCCAAGATTCTTTAATTTAAAACACGGCACAATTCTTATTGATGACCAAAATATAAATAATATAAATTTAAATTCTTTAAGAAAAAAAATCTCAATAGTAAGTCAAGATGTAATACTTTTTGATGATACCATTAGATCCAATATATTATACGGAAATGCATCAGCGTCTAATGATGAAATAATAAACGCATGTAAATTTGCAGCTGCTCAAGATTTTGTAGAAAAACTTCCAAACAAATATGAAACTATTATCGGGGAAAATGGAATAAAATTATCAGGAGGGCAAAAACAAAGACTATCAATAGCAAGAGCTATATTAAAAGATTCCCCGATAATATTATTAGATGAGGCTACTTCGTCTTTAGATTCTGAGTCTGAAGCTGTTATTCAAAAAGCTATTGAAAATTTAACTAAAAATAAAACAACAATTATAATTGCTCATAGATTATCGACGATCATGAACTGCGATAAAATTTTAGTTTTTGATAGCGGTCAGATAGTTGACGAAGGCAGTCATGAATTTCTTGTAAAAAATTCTTCGATATACAAAAACTTATACGAAAAACAAATTATAAATTAATGAGGATTGCTTATTGTTTTATAACAACGGTCTTCTATTATTTATTATATCCTTATCTTTATTTTAGAATTTTAAAAAAAAAAGAGTGTCCATTACGCTATCAAGAAAAATTGGGAGTTTCTCTTAAAGTCAGAAATGATGGTTATTTAATATGGTTTCATTGCTCAAGCATTGGAGAATTAAAAAGTATATTTCCGATAATTGATCACTATTTAAAAAAAAACCAGATTTTAGTTACAACTTCTACCTTGGGCTCAAATGAAGTTTTTCAAAAAAAATATTACAATACTAATAATATCATTCATCAATACGCTCCTATTGACAGTCCGCAAATCATTAAAAAATTTTTTAAAAAATGGAAACCTAATATTATTTTTTTTACTGAATCTGAAATATGGCCAAACCAGATTTTTTACGCAAAAAATAACAATATTCCAATAATTCTACTTAACGCAAGAATCTCTAATAAATCATTTATTAAATGGAAACTAATAAAAAATAGTATGAATAAAATACTAAATTGTTTTGATTTAATTCTATGTCAAAGCAATGAAAGTACTGATTATTTTAATTATTTTGGTACTAATAATATCAAAATGTTAGGTAATCTTAAATTTATAGCATCAGAAGATTTTGAAAAAAAAGAAGAAAATTTAAATTTGCAGAAAAAATTAATATTTATAGCTCTTAGTACTCATCCTTCAGAAGAAGAGTTTTGTATAAAAATACATACATCTTTGAAATCACAATACCCTAACCTATTAACAATCATTATACCAAGACACATAAATAGAATTCCTGAAATACAGAAAGTGATTATAAACTCTAATCTAAATTTTTTAATTGCAGAATCTCTTGATAATTTTGAAAGTAACACCGATATTTTAATAATTAATTCATATGGAAATACTAAAAAAATTCTCAAATCATCAAAATACGTATTTATTGGTGGATCTTTAGTTAAGCATGGCGGACAAAATCCAATTGAAGTTGCTAATAACAACTCTTTAATTTTTCATGGACCCTACGTGCATAACTTTAGTGAAATATATGATTTTTTAAATAAAGAGAATATTGCTTTTCAGATTAATTCTGTCTCAGAATTAATTGATCAACTAAAAGAAAAATTTAGTAATTATCAAAATAAAAATATTAAAGAAAAAATAATTAAAATGGGTGATGAAATTTTATCATCAATAATTAAAAAATTAGATCAGTATATAGTTAATTAACAAGATGTATTTCATTAAACCAAAATTTTGGGATAAAAAAAATAATTCTTTTTTATCTATATTATTATATCCATTATCAATTATTTATTATCTTATTAGCATAATAAAGAAGAAAATTACTATCACACAAAAATTTAATATTCCTATAATCTGCGTAGGAAATATTTATATTGGCGGCACTGGCAAAACTTCTGCTGCCATAGAGATAATCAAAATTTTAAATCAATCTAAAAAAGTCTGTTTTTTAACAAAAGGATATGGAAGAAAAAGTAAGAAAGATATTTATTTAAATGAACTAAACGTACCCAATCAAAACACCGAGGATACAGGTGATGAGGCGTTACTACTAAACAAATTTGGACATGTATATATTTCAAATAATAGAGCTGAGGCCATAAATACTATTATAAAATTAGGATATGATGCCATTATTCTAGATGATGGATTTCAAGATCATCTAATATTTAAAAATTTAAATATTTTATGCTTTGATTCAAAAAATTGGGTTGGAAATAACAATTTAATACCCTCTGGGCCTCTTAGAGAGCCATTAACATCAATAAAAGAAGCTAATTTTATAATTGTTAAAGGAGAAAAAAAACAAATCATTGAGAAAGAAATTAAAACAATAAATCCGAATATTGAGATTATTTACGCCAAAAACAAAATTGAAAACATTGAAACATTAAAGAATAGAAATTTTATAGCATTTACTGGTATTGGTAATCCATATAGCTTTTTTAATACTTTACTAGATCACAACGTAAAAATCATAAAACAAATTATTTATCCAGACCATTTTCAATTTACTGAAAAAAATTATAAAATTTTATCTCAAGAAGCCGAAAATAATAAGTGCAATTTAATAACAACTGAAAAAGATTACGTAAGAATTAATAATCAATTTAAAGAAAAGATATATTATACCAAATTGAATACTCTATTAGTTGAAAAAGAATCTTTAGAAAAAGAACTTAAAAATTTATTTTAATGAAAATTATCAGATATTTTTTAGAATTTATCTTAGTAATATTTTTTTTTTTAGTATTTAAAATTATTGGTCTTAAATTATCTTCTGACTTAGGAGAAATAATAGGGAAATACTTTGGTCCTTTATTTAGAAAAAGAACAATAGCTAAAAAAAATATTTTAATTGCATTTCCTAATTTTAATGAAAAATCAATCAATGAAATGATCGAACGTATGTGGAAAAATATAGGAAGAATTTTTGGGGAATATATTCACGTAAATAAATTCAGCATAATAGATAATAATAAAAAAAAAATAGTTTTTACCAATAGAAACAATATGGAAATATTAAAAAAAAATAATAAACCTATAGTTTTCTTTTCTGGTCATTTTGCAAATTTTGAATTGATGGCAAAATGTTTGCAAGAATTAGGATTTGATATTGGCGCTATTTATAGACCTCTCAATAATATTTTTTTAAATCCAATTATGGAATTTATTAGAAAAAAATATATTTGCCCGATCCAAATAGAAAAAGGTTCCAACGGAACTAAAAAATTAATTAAACATATTTCTAACAACAACCCTTTGGCATTAATGGTTGATCAAAGATTATCATCAAGTATTCGTGTACCATTTTTTGATCAGCCAGCCACAACTACGATAACTCCTGCTCAATTGACTATTAAATATGATGCATTGCTTGTTCCGGTGTTTTTAAAAAGATTAGAAAAAACTAATTTTGAATTTTTTATTGAAGAACCTTTGATAACAAACAGAACTAATGATTATGATAAAGATATTTTTAATATTACTCAAATTATGAATATAAAAATAGAGGAGTTTATAAAAAGAGATCCTGCTCACTGGCTATGGTCACATGATCGATGGAAATAAAAATACTATTTAAGAATTAATTCTGGATCAATTTTGGCATCAAACCAATTCACTCCAAAATGCAAGTGTGGTCCAGTGGCTCTGCCTGTTGAGCCGACCTTTCCAATTACTTGCCCTTTTTTAATTAATTCATCTTTTTTTACTAAAATTTCATCTAAATGAGCGTAAATTGTCGAAACCCCATGTCCATGATCTAAAATTATACTTCCCCCTGTAAAATAAAAACCATTTTCAGCAAGTGTCACATAGCCATCAGCCGGGGATTTAATGTCTGTTCCTTTCGGTGCTGCAATATCAATACCTAAATGTGGTGAACGAGCTTTGCCATTCAATATTCTTTGACTTCCATAAACCCCTGATATCACGCCATCAACAGGCTTACTAAATCCGGATGAGAAAAACTCAAAATCTGAATTAATCAATTGAGCATTTTTAATTAAATTATTTTCTTTTTTTATTATTTCTAATGATTCTTGATCAGGAGTAACCATTTTTTCGTGAAGACCATCTACTTTTTGAATTTTGTATTGTCTTTTCTTTATTTTGTAAGTTTTAGAAATTATTTGATTATTCTTATCTACTGACTCAATAACAACATTTCCTACTTGATTGTAATTAATACCAAAAACAAAAATACCATTTTTGGATAATTTTATTTTTTGATTATTAACATATATAGACTTATCCGGCTGTTCTTTCCCAACAATAAGCGCTCCTTGAATAATTTCTCCATTTAACTCAAAAGCATTTAAAAAGTTTGATTGGAATAATAAAAATAATATAATTAAAAAACGCATTTATTTTTTATTCAATTGTTTAAATCTTTCTGCAGCTTCAACATAGGAAAAGTAAGCTTCTTGCAATTCCACATTCCAATATTTTAATTCCGATAAATTTATTTTCTTTCCAGAGACTTTGCAAAACACATAATCGCCTGGATTGATAATCTCAAAATTTGCAGGTTTAAATTTTAATTTCGCTTCTTTCATAAGAAATATTTTTAACTAATTTTAGCTTTAATCTTTCCATCTGATAATTCAATTACAATATCATTATTTTTATTAGCGTGATCTTTTTTGTAAACAAGATTATTATTTAAGTCTCTGACAATTGAAAAACCTCTTTTTAGAATTCTATTAGTATCTAAGCTATTTAATCTAGAAAAAATACTATTTAAATTTAACTGAAAATATTTAAATTTATTTTTTAATAAATTAACAAGAGATTTATCAAAACTTTTAATTTTCTCTTTTTTTTCTCTAATAAGATTTTTTAAATTATTAATATTTAATGATTTCACCAATTGATAAATATTTTTATCTTTTTCTTTTAAAAATAAATTAAAACCAGAAATTAATTGCTTTTGTAATGCAAAAATTTTTTCTGTTAAATTATTTTTTTCTGGGACAGCTTTTTCTGCAGCGGCTGTTGGAGTTGATGCTCTATAGTCTGCAACAAAATCCAGTAAAGTAAAATCAGTCTCATGACCAATTGCAGAGATAATTGGTATTTTACTTACAAATGCAGCTTTAACTACATTCTCATCATTGAATGATATTAAATCTTCTACTCCTCCACCTCCTCTAGCTATTATTATTGTATCGACATTAATTTTTTTGTTAAAAAATTCTATTCCTTGAATAATTTCTCCTGCTGATTTATTTCCTTGCACAGAAATTGGATAAATTAAAAGATGGGTTGGATATCTATCTTTAACTCTATTAATAATATCCATTATTACAGCACCTGTTGGAGAGGTGATTATTCCAATTTTATCAGGAATAAATGGGATAGGTTTTTTATGCTCTTCGTTAAAATATCCTTCAGCTTGTAATTTTTTTTTTCTTTGCTCAATTAATTTTAGGAGCGCTCCCTCGCCTTGAAGTTCGATTTGATCTACTTTAATTTGGTAACTTGAGATGCTACTTTTAGCATAGGTTGTAATTTTTCCTTCAGCAACAACTTCCATTCCCTCTTCTGGAAAGACTTGCAAAAGCGGTACTGCGCTAGACCAACAAATAGCATTCAGTACAAAATTTTCATCTTTTAAAGAAAAATACAAATGACCTTTATTTTCTTTTATTTTAGAAACTTCTCCTCTAATTCTCACTCTTTCAAAATTTTCTTCTAAAATATTTTTTGTTAAAGATGTAATTTCTGAAACAGAAAATTCTGGTATGTTTTTCATTATCAATTTATATACCTATATTATTATATGAACATAGCTGTTATAGGAAGTGGCGGAAGAGAACATTCCATTTGTTTTAAATTAAAACAATCAAAACAAACCAATAAAATTTTTTGTATTCCAGGAAATGCTGGCACAAGTGCAATAGCAGAAAATATCAATATAGATGTTCTTAACTTTAAAAGTATTTCAGAATTTTTAAAAAATAATAATATAAAAATAGTATTTGTTGGCCCTGAAGTTCCTTTAGTTAAAGGTATTAAAGATTACTTAGAAAAAAAAGGATTTTTTGTATTTGGACCTTCTAAAGCGGCATCAAGATTAGAAAAATCTAAATCTTTTACAAAACAACTCTGCAAAAAATATAAAATACCTACGGCACAATATAAATCTTTTAGTAGCATGAAAGGAGTTAAAGAATATATAAAAAAATGAATACTCCTATAGTGATAAAAGCTGACGGATTAGCATCTGGTAAAGGAGTTTTTATCTGTAATAATAAAAATGAGGCATTGCAAAAATGTAAAGAAATTAATCAAGGAAAATTTAAAAGTTCTAAAAAATTTGTTATTGAAGAATTTTTATTAGGACAAGAGGTAAGTTACTTTATTCTATCAGATGGAAAAAATTATAAATTTTTTGGTTCAGCGCAAGATCACAAAAGAATAGGTGAAGGTGATACTGGTCCCAATACTGGAGGAATGGGGGCTTATTCTCCTTCAAATATTATAACAAAAAAAGTTGAGGAAAAAATAAAGCAGCAAATTATTGAACCTACGCTAAAAGGACTAAAAAAATTGGGATGTCCTTTTGTTGGAATTCTTTACGCAGGCTTAATTATTAAAGATAATCAACCTAAGCTCATTGAATATAATATTAGACTTGGAGATCCCGAATGCCAAGTTTTGATGATGAGATTAAAAACAGATTTATTGAAAATTATATTAGCTTGTAAAAAAAAACAAATTAATAAAACAACAGTTAATTGGAGCAATAAAAAAGCCATAACAATTGTTGCGTCATCTAAAGGATATCCTAATAAGCAAAGCAAAATATCAGAAATAAAAAATACAAAGAAAATATTGCTTAATAATAATCAATATTTATTTCACTCAAGTACATTTAAAAAAAATAATAAAATTTTCTCATCCGGAGGTAGAGTTTTAAATGCTACAGCCTTAAATAAAAATCTTAAATCAGCTCGAGATACATGTATTAACATGTTGAAAAAAATTAACTGGAAAGATAAATACTTTAGAAAAGATATTGGCTGGAGAGCTATTGATAGCTAATTACGTTTTTTCTTAAAAAAATTTTTCATTAAATCCAAAAAAATATTTTCTTTAAAACCATAATAAAACTTAGGCTTATGGTGTAAATTATTAGAATAAATCAACTTTGGACCATTAATAAAACCTCCCGACTTCTTATCTTCTAAACAAAAATAAACTCTTCTAATTCTAGAAAGAGAAATTGCAGATGCACACATAGCGCATGGCTCTAAAGAACAATAAAGATCGAATTTATCTAATCTTTTTGAATTTGTTAATTTTAAAGCTTTTAAAATAGCATTAATCTCCGCATGTAAAATTGGATTTTTTTTAGTTTGATTTATGCATGCTGATATAACTTTTTTATTAACTGGATCTACTATAATTGCGCTAATTGGGAGCTCTCCTAACGCAAGAGCTTTTTTTGATAATTTTAAAAGTAAATTAGTATAAATATTAATCTGACCATTCATTATGAATAATAATTATCAAAAAAAAATTAGAATAGCTAAATTTTTATCTAGCAAAGGATATGGTTCTAGACGTGAAATAGAGCAATTAATTCAAAAAAATAAAATTATTGTTAATAAAGAAATTATTTCATCACCCATTACCTTTGTAAACAATGAAGACGAAATAGTTTTAAATAATAAAAAGATTAATCTTGAAAAAAAACTAGAGGTATGGAAATTTTATAAACCATTAAACTACATTACTTCTCGAAATAAACAGGACGACAGGCCAATTATATACGATCTATTACCTTTTAATCTTAAAAAAATAAAAACAGTTGGTAGATTAGATATTAATTCTGAAGGACTTTTATTATTAACAGATGATGGTGAAATAATAAGAAATTTAGAATTACCAAAAAACAAATTTATTAGAAAATATAAAATTAGAGTTTATGGATACATAGATGAAAATTCTCTCAACAGGATCAGCAAAGGTATAAAAATAAACAGCATTCAATACGCTCCGTTTGAATATAAATTTTTAAAAAAAGGAAATGCAAATTCTTGGATAGAATTTCATATGCGCGAAGGAAAAAATAATGAAATAAGAAATTTATGTGCTGCTGTTAATCTTAAAGTGAATAGACTAATTCGTCTAGAATATGGTCCGTTTAAACTCAAAAATTTATTAGCTGGAAAAGTAGAAAAAGCAGAAGAAAAAGAAATGAGATTATATGAGGATCATATCAGGAAAATATAAAGGAAAAAAAATACTTTTTCCGAGTAAATTAATTACTAGACCTTTAAGGGATAGAGTAAAAGAAAGTATATTCAATATACTGCAACACTCAAATAAAATTCAATTTGAATTTAAAAATTCGACAGTTCTAGATCTTTTTTCTGGTTCTGGTTCCTTTGGATTGGAATGTTTATCAAGAGAGGTAGAAAAAGTATTTTTCTTTGAAAAGAACCCAGAAGCATTTTCTATTTTAAAAAAAAACCTTAGTATTCTAAATATACTAGGCGCAAATGCTGTCGCTACTAATGAGGATGTTTCTTTAATCCAGAATAATAAGTTATTTCATCAAATTAAACCTAATTTAGTATTTTTAGATCCACCTTTTAAAATAAAAAATATTGATAATATAATAAATGACTTAAAGAAGATTCTTAATAAAAAAAATATATTGGTTATTCATACAAACTCTGAAAACAATATTGAAAACAAAGAACTCGGTATTATTGAAGAGAGAATTTATGGTGTTTCTAAAATCTACTTTGCAAAATTAAATCTAACTTAATAGAGAATAAGTCTCTTTTTTGATTGCTTCTACAGCTGGTTGGTTAAAAGGATTTAAATCTAATGCTTTACACAAAATTGCCGTTTCTAACATTGAATAAACAAGTAAAGAAATGAAGCTTTGAATAGGCTTTTTTTGATCAATCAATATTACCCGAAATGGTATCAAATTCTTTTTAAAAACATTTATTGTTGCATTAAATTGTGCATCGACAATATTATCTAAAGAAGTTTTTTTAAATTTTTGATCGAAATAATCTGTAATTGGCTGATCAATTTTATTATTGATTGTTTTAAAGAACGTAAAAAATTTATTTCTCTTTCCGCCTAAATAAAGCTGCATAATGCTATGATGGTCTTTAGGGCACTCCGAAATAATTGGTGTGAAATCTT